>NZ_JBRFJH010000006.1:0-112735 GCF_052932205.1 Finegoldia sp. P1-F-LS
CTACAAAATCTTCAAATAATGGTTCAACTTTTACTTTTGATAAGTCTAATTTCTTAGCTTTTGTATTGTCTTCACCATCTTTTGAACTATCAGAAGAATTATTTCCAACTGGCTTCATTGTTGGGAACAACATAATATCTCTGATTGATTCGTTGTTAGTCAACATCATTATAAGTCTGTCAACACCAATTCCCAATCCGCCTGTTGGTGGAAGTCCTACTTCCAATGCGTTCAAGAAATCATAATCCATCATTTGAGCTTCGTCGTCACCATTTTCTCTAGCTTCAACTTGTTTCAAGAATCTTTCTTTTTGATCGATTGGATTGTTCAATTCACTAAATGCATTTGCGATTTCTTTTGTGCATACAAATGCTTCAAATCTGTGAGTGTATCTTTCGTCATCTGGATTTTTCTTAGCTAATGGACTTACTTCCACTGGATGACCCAATACAAATGTTGGTTGAACCAATTTTTCTTCGCAGAAATGTTCGAAGCATTCGTTGATTACTTCTCCACGCGACATGTTGTCTTTTATGTCAACATTATTTGCTTTAGCAACTTCACGAGCTTGTTCATCAGTTTCAATTTCATCAAAATTTATGTCTGCGTATTCTTTTATTGCATCAACCATTGTGATTCTTTTCCATGGTGGTGTAAAGTCAATTTCAGTTTCACCGAATTGAGATTTCATAGAACCATTAACTTTTTCACACACGAATGCAACTAATTGTTCCGTTATATCCATCATATCGTTGTAGTCAGCGTATGCTTGGTACAATTCTATTGCCGTATATTCTGGATTATGTGTGTGGTCCATTCCTTCGTTTCTGAACATTCTACCCATTTCATAAACTTTGTCAAATCCACCTACGATTAATCTCTTTAGGTATAATTCATTTGCAATACGCAAATACATATCTATATCCAAAGTGTTATGGTGAGTGATAAATGGTCTCGCATTTGCTCCACCAGCAATTGTATTTAAGATTGGAGTATCAACTTCCAAGAATCCTCTTGTATCCAAGAATTCTCTGATTGCCGAAATAATTCTAGATCTCTTAACAAAAGTATCTTTGATTTCTGGATTCATAATCAAATCCACGTATCTTTGTCTATATCTCAAATCCGGATCTTTTAATCCATGCCATTTTTCAGGTAATATTTGTAATGATTTAGACAATAAAACTACTGATTTTGTTCTGATAGATATTTCGCCGCTGTGTGTCTTGAATATGCTTCCTTCAACACCAACAATGTCTCCAATATCCATATTTTTAACTTTTGCGTAGTTTTCTTCGCCTAACTCATTTACTTTATTAAATAATTGTATTCTACCAAGAGAATCTTGCAAGTCCATGAAATTAACTTTACCATGGCCTCTTTTACTCATAATTCTTCCGGCTATTTTAACTTCTTTTCCGTCAAATTCGTCAAAGTTATCAGATATTTCTTTAGTATTATTAGCATTATCAAATTTTTCATGAACGTATGGATTTTCATTTGCATCTAATAATTCTTGCAACTTTTGTCTACGAATTTGTAGCATTTCGTTTAAATTTTCCATTATTATCCTTTCTTTACAGTTAATACCTTTAATTCTACGATTCCACCTGGTGTTTCAACTTTTGTTGTGTCACCAACTTTTAGGTTTAACAGAGCTTTTCCAGTTGGAGATTCATTTGAAATTCTGCCTGCAAAAGGATCAGATTCTGCCGTTCCTACTATTTGATAAGTCATTTCTTTGTTTAAATTTAAATTTTTGTAAGTTACAGTTGATCCCACTGTAACAACATCTTTTTGATTTTCATCATCTTGAATTACTTTTGCATGTAAAAGCAAGTTTTCAAGATAGTTAATTCTTTCTTCTACTTGAGCTTGTTCATTTTTAGCTTCATCGTATTCCGCATTTTCAGAAAGGTCACCAAATCCTCTTGCAACTTTGATTTTTTCAGCTATTTCTGTTCTGCGAGTAGTCTTTAAAAACTCAAGTTCTTCTTTATGTTGATCTAATCCTTCTTGAGTTAATAAAAATTCTTTATCTGCCATAATCTATTCTCCTTAATTTTAACCATATATTCTAAAATTATATAACAAAAGGCATAATTGTCAAGTTTTTAGTATATAATTAAATTATTCATTTTTAAATTCATCTAGAATTTTGTATATTTCATCAAGATCTGTCAATTGATTGATTTTATTTTTTACTTTATTGGAATTTCTGAATCCTTTCAGATACCATTGAATATGCTTTCGCATTTCCAAAATCGCACGTCTTTCTTCATAAAACTCCAATTTCAATTGCATGTGTTTTTTTATAGTGTCGATTACTTCTTCTTTTGATTTATTTTCATAATCACTAAAAATAAATGGATTTTGCATTGCACCTCTTGCTAATAAAACTCCATCGCAATTTGAGTATTCCATGTTTTTTCTGATATCTTCTTTTGTAAAGCAATCACCATTGCCAAATACAGATATGTCTACATTATCAACGACTCTTTTAATGTGTGACCAATCAGCTTCTCCTGAATAAAACATCTTTCTTGTTCTAGCATGAAGTGTAATGTAGTCAACCTTTAATCTTTCGCAAATTTGTGCAAGTTGCATATAATTCATAGAATTTTCATCAATTCCAAGTCTAAATTTTACAGAAACTGGCAAATCAGTGTTGTTTTTACAGGCTCTTATAACATCTTCTGCTAAGTTCAAGTCCCCCATTAATGCTGAGCCATCTCCATTTTTGAAAATTTTAGGTGCAGGGCATCCCATATTTATATCTATAGATTTGAAATTGTAATTTTCAGTCAGAAATCTTGTTGCATAGGCTATGATTTCTGGTTCGTGTCCAAATATTTGAACCGACGTACTTTTTTCTCGAGGATCTGTATCTAAAAGTTTCTTAGTTTTTTTGTCATCATAGTAAAGTGCTTTGGCACTTATCATTTCTGTAAAGCATAATCCAGCTCCTAATTCTCCACAAATTATTCGAAAAGGAATATCTGTAACTCCAGCCAATGGTGCCAAAAACAAATTACTATTCAATTTCAATTTTTCTTTAATCATTTTTATTTAAATCGTTAATAATTTTTAATCCATCCAAAGTGATTAGTTTGTCTATAATTGTGATGTACTTGGATTGTTTAGCAATCAAATACGAAAAACCACCTGTCGCAATAATTGTTACCTCGTCTTTTGTTTTATGTTTTTCTTCTAAGATTTTTTCAATTATATAATCTATTAATCCAATAAATCCAAACACAACTCCAGATTGCATACTTTTTACAGTACTGTCTCCAATAACATTATCCGGCATTTCTATTTCAATTTTAGGTAGTTTTGCCGTCTTCATAAATAATGCTTCAGATGAGATTGCAATCCCTGGAGCTATTGCTCCACCCAAGTATTCTTTATTTTCTGTAATATAATCGAAAGTAATCGCAGTTCCAATATCTACGATAATAACTGGAGTAGAATATTTTTTACAAGCACTTACTGCGTTGATGATTCTATCTACACCGACTTCTTTAGGACTCGCATATTTATTAACTATTCCTGTCTTTATTTTTTCATCTACTATCAATGGTTCTATTCCCAAATATTTTTTAACTGCTTTTGGTATAGTTGGCATTAGATTTGGTACTACTGAACCAATGATAGCTTCTTTTACATCTGATTTTTTTACGTTTGAATATTCCAAAGCTTGCCTTAGTGTTAGAGCATACTCGTCACTAGTTTTGTGTAGGTCTGTCGATATTCTCCATTCAAAAATCAGTTCATCATCTTTAAAAATACCTAATACGATATTAGTATTTCCAATATCTATTACGAGTAAAATATCTTCCACCTTCTTTATTTATTTTCAATGGATGCTTTGATAAATCCATCGAATAGAGGATGAATTTTGTTAGGTCTTGATTTGAATTCCGGATGGAATTGACATCCTAAGAAGAACTTGTTTTCTGGTATTTCAAGCATTTCTACCAAATTATATTGGTCATTAATTCCTGAAAATACTACGTTGTTTTTTTCGAATTGTTCTCTATAATCGTTGTTAAATTCATATCTATGTCTGTGTCTTTCTTGAATGAATTCTTCACCATACAATTCTTTTGCTAATGATTTATCCTTCAAGTGACATTCGTAATTACCAAGTCTTAATGTTCCACCTATATCTTCAATATCTCGTTGTTCTTTCATCAAACTTATTACAGGATTTTTGCAATCAGCAACAACTTCAGCTGTATTGGCATCTGCCAAACCTAATACGTTTCTAGCAATATCTATTGCGGCAATTTGCATTCCCAAACAAATTCCGAAATAAGGCATATTGCTTTCACGACAATATTTTGAAGTTTCAACCATTCCTTCCATGCCTCTTCCACCAAATCCGCCTGGAACGATGATACCATTCAAGCCTTCGAATGATTCTTTTATATTATCTTTGTTTAATTCTTCTGAATTAATCCAACGAATGTTTACTTTGTGATTATTTGCATATCCCGCATCTATTAGAGCTTGTTCTACAGAAAGATAAGCATCGTGAAGTTCTGTATATTTCCCCACTAAACCTATGTTTACAGTTTCAGTTGCTTTTCTGTAGTTTTCAATCATTTTTCTCCATTTTCCGTCTTCTTCAACTTTGGATTTAAGTTTCATTTTTCTCATGATATACTTATCCAAATTTTGTTCTTGGAATTTCAATGGAACTTCATAAATAAAATCAACATTAAATGATTGAATAATAGCTTCAACAGGAACGTCACAGAATAATGAGATTTTTTCTTTTAATTCATCTGTAACTATGCCTTCACTTCTAAGGATTATTACATTTGTTTTAATTCCCAAACTCATCAATTCTTTGTATGAATGTTGTGTTGGTTTAGTTTTTAATTCATTGCTTCCAGGTATTGTTGGAACTAAAGTTGTATGAATAAATAATACATCTTCTTTTTCATTTTCTGCATGGATTTGTCTGATTGCTTCCAAGAAAGGCAATGATTCAATGTCTCCAACAGTTCCACCAATTTCTGTTATAACAATATCAGCTTGTGATTCTTCAGCAGCTTTGTACACTGCTTTTTTTATTTCATCAGTAATATGTGGAATAACTTGTACAGTTTTACCGTTGTAATCTCCACGTCTTTCTTTTTTAATAACATCATTGTAGACTTTTCCTGTGGTAATGTTTGATCTTTGAGTTAATTCTTCGTTGATAAATCTTTCGTAGTGGCCTAAGTCTAGGTCAGTTTCCGCTCCATCTTTTGTTACAAAAACTTCCCCGTGTTGATAAGGACTCATAGTTCCTGGGTCAATATTCAAGTAAGGATCAAATTTTTGCATAAACACAGAAATTCCTCTGTCTTTTAGCATTCTACCAATACTTGCACCACTAATTCCCTTACCTATACCAGAGACAACCCCTCCAGTAATAAAAATAAATTTACTCATTACTCCTCCTATAATTATATTAATGATGAATATATGTCTTGAATATCACACAAATTATAATTTTCTTTGTAGACAAATTTTTCAAGATTATCGTGAACTTCTCTGATTTCTTCAATTAGAGGGCTAATTTCATATTGGAAATATTTAGCCTTTTCATATTTAGATTCAAAATCAGATTTGTGTACCATTTCTTCTAGGTTATTTCTCTTGTTGATGATTTCATTTAAACCATTTTTCAATTTTTCTTGTGTAGAATCTAAGCTATTAATACCGCACTTCTCAATTAATTTATTATTTTGAATTAGTTGTTTTGAAAAAGCATTAATAACAAATTTATCCAACATATAAATCAAAGTCTTCGCTTCAATTTCATGAGTTGTTATTACATCTTCCAATCCAACATCATAGATTGCGTGTAATTCTTCCTCACTTAGTATACCACAAAAATCCTTAATAGATTCTTCTGAGATTAATGAATATAAAGAATCAAAATAATGAACTAAATCCAACAAACCTCTCTTCTTAGCTTCTTCTCTCCAAAGTTGTGTATAGTTGTCTTGTCTGTATAAAATTTGTTTGTGATTTTTCAAAATATCTACAACTTCTGATTTGATAAATTGCTCAATATTTTCATTTTGAGATTTGTATTTTTCGTAAACTCTTTTGATTGCATTTGCATACATTGTATTCAAAACTATGTTGACATCACTTGCACTATTCGAAGAACCCAACATTCTGAATTCAAATTTGTTTCCGCTGAAGGCAAATGGACTTGTTCTGTTTCTATCTGTCATATTTGGTGGAATGTAATCGAATCTATTTATTGAAAATTTAGGATAATTTCTAACAATTTCTTCTTCATTCATTAATGAATTAAACGTCTCTTCGATATCTTGTCCCAAATCCATAGATATTATCGATGGTGGAGCTTCGTCTCCTCCCAATCTATAGTCGTTTGAAGTAGTAGAAGATGCCGATCTTAAAAGTGCTTGTGATTTGTCCACCGCTTCTATCAAACAAGCTGTAAATATCAAGAATACAAGATCATTTTCCATGTCAGCTTCTGGTGAGAATACATTTCTACCGTGATTTGTAACTAAAGAGTAATTATTGTGTTTACCGGATCCATTTACACCTTTAAATGGTTTTTCGTGCAATAAACATACGAGATGATGTTTTCTTGCAGTAGTTTTCAAAATTTCCATTACCAAATGATTATCATCTACTGAAATATTTGCGTTCTCAAAAAGAATTGCTACTTCGAATTGATTTGGAGCAACTTCGTTGTGTTCTGTCTTAGCGTATATCCCCAGTCTGAATAATTTTTCGTCAAAATCTTTGTAAAAAGCTTCAACTCTTTGTGGAATTGAACCGAAATAATGGTCAGTAAGTTCTTGTGATTTTGGTGCTTGTGCTCCTAAAAGAGTTCTTCCAGTGTTAATCAAATCAATACGTTGTTTATATACATTTTCATCAATAAGGAAGAATTCTTGTTCCAATCCAATTTTAACTTTCATTCTGTAACAATGGTCATCAGAAATTTCGTTGTAAAGTTTAGTAGCATAATCAGACAAGTAGTCCAAACTTTTAAGTAGTGGTAATTTTTTATCTAAAGTAGTTCCATCATAAGATACAAACACTGATGGTATATACATTATATTATCTACTATAAATGTGTTAGATGTACAATCCCAATAAGTGTATCCTCTTGCTTCAAACGTAGATCTAATGGAGCCTGTAGGAAATGATGAAGCGTCTGGTTCCCCTTTAATTAATTCTTTTGCTGAAAATCTATTTATTGGAGTATTATCGTCTCCTCTATCCAAAAAAGAATCGTGTTTTTTTGCTGTTAAACCATTTAATGGTTGAAACCAGTGACAAAAATGAGTAGCTCCTCTTTCAATTGCCCATTTTTTCATAGCATGTGCAATTATTTCTGCTGTTTCAATATCAAGTAAATCTTCTTTTCTAACTGCATTTTTCCATTTTTGATAAACAGGAAAAGGTAACGAATCTTTCATTTGTCTCTTATCAAAAGTGTCAATTCCAAAAATTTTGTTTGTATCCATAATACCTCCATGTATTAAAATAAAAAAAATTGGCAATCAAAGAAAGCCAATTTATGAAAAACAAAAATAGTGTTTTTTTTATTATATTTAATCACGGTTTTGTTGTCAAGTATTTTATTGTTTTTTCTTATTCTTTTTTATGATTACTTGCATTTCAGAAGCATCACTTGGATTGATAGGAATAAGTTTACTATTAGCTTTGGAATTTTTCAAAATTAATTCCAAAAACCTCTTGTCTTTTGAATATTTCCATTGTTTGATATCTTCATATTCTGCCAAAAATCCATTGAAATAAATTCCTTTATCTGTGAATGAAATTTTTTCGAATGTCAAATAAATAAATATAACTCCCAGTAGTATATAAATTAATGGGAACCATGTTTTTTGTTGATAAAGGTACAATAATCCCAAGACTACTATTGAATATGATGCAACCATCATTAAAATTCTTTTTCTTTGGTTAAAGTTTTTGATGACTCTTCCAATATTTTTTTTAACTTTGTATACATTGTACATTTGCTTCAATCCAAAAAGCAAAATCAATATATACATGACGTTTATAACATTTTGTGCTCTCATTATTTCTCCTGATTATCTATATTTTTTTCTATTTCTTCGTCTTTTTTTCTTACATCAACTAATTCTTTAGGTTCATTCTCGTGAATTTTTGTCTTAGTATATTTGTCAAATATTGCCTCAAATTCTTCTTGTCCAATAGTTTCTTTTTCTAAAAGTTTATTGGCCAATGCATGCAATAAATCAATATTTTCATTTAAAATATTCAAAGCTTTATTGTAGGCTTCATCAATTAATTCTCTCATTTCAGAATCAATCTCATAGGCAATTTTATCTGAATATTGTTTGTTCTTCCCAAGCTCTTCACCTAAGAACACTTCAGCATCATCTCCACCGTACATCATAGGTCCCAATCTTTTACTCATACCGTATTTTGTTACCATTGCATGTGCGATTTTCGTCGCTCTTTCGATGTCGTTGCTTGCACCAGTAGAGATATCATCAAGCACAACTTCTTCTGCTGCACGTCCACCTAATAGCGAAATCAATTTATGTTGCATTTGTCTTTTAGTCATAAATTTTGCATCTTCTTGTGGAAGATATGCCGTGAATCCTCCCGCTCTTCCTCGAGGAATAATTGTAATCATATGAACTTTGTCATTATCTTCCAAAAATCCAGAAACAATTGCATGACCAGATTCGTGATAAGCTGTAAGCACACGTTCCTTTTCGATTACAACTTGTGATTTCTTTTCTGGGCCTGCTACAACTTTTATAGATGCTTCTTTGAATACATCATTTGAAATTTCGGCTTCATTATTTCTTGCTGCAAGAAGGGCAGCTTCATTACACAAGTTTTCCAAATCAGCTGGAGAAAATCCCGTTGTTGTCTTTGCAATATCTGCTAAATCCACATCTGATTTAAGTTTTTTGTTTTTAGTGTGAACTTTTAAAATTTCTAATCTTTCTCTTACATCTGGAAGTCCTACATATATTGTTCTATCGAATCTTCCAGGTCTTAGCAACGCTTTATCTAAAATGTCAGGTCTATTAGTGGCACTCATCACAATTACGCCTTCATTTTTGCCAAAACCATCCATTTCAACTAGCAATTGATTCAACGTTTGTTCTCTTTCGTCATACCCTCCACCAAGGCCTGCTCCTCTTTTTCTACCTACAGCATCAATTTCGTCAATAAAAATTATACAAGGAGCATTTTTCTTAGCTTGTTCGAACAAATCACGAACTCTGGATGCACCAACACCAACAAACATTTCAACAAAATCAGAACCAGAAATACTGAAGAATGGAACTTTTGCTTCTCCAGCAACCGCTCTTGATAAATATGTTTTACCAGTTCCCGGAGGTCCAACTAGCAAAACTCCCTTTGGAATTCTAGCTCCAATATCAATATATTTTGAAGGATTTTTAAGAAAATCTACAATTTCCATCAATTCTTCTTTTTCTTCTTTTAATCCAGCCACATCAGCAAACACAACTTTTTCTTTAGAATCTTGGTTGAGTTTTGCTTTTGATTTTCCAAAATTCATCGCCTTAGAATTACCAGAATTTTGTGTTTGATTCATAAACATAAACCATATAATTCCTAAACCAACAATTATTAATATTGTTGGCATCATATCCATGTACCAAGGTTTACCAGGATCTTTTTCAGTTTTCAAAACTATTTTATTATTTTCAACAGATTCCTTCAGATAATTATTATAAAATACTTCCCACATTTCAGATGGCATGTACATTTTAAAAGGCGTAGCTTTGCTATCTTTTAGCACACCTTTTATATCATTTCCTTTTGCTACAATTTCTTTAACATTATCTTTCTTTACGTTTACTATCATCTCATTGACAGTAAAATATTTTGTACTCAATGTATTATTTTGAGTCATAGTAACAAAAAAAGCTATTAAAATAATTGGAACAAGATAAATCGCTAAACTTTTAGTTACTTTTTTCATTAAATCTCCTTTTCATAATAAGATTTCTTCAAAACACAGATATCTTCAATATTTCTAAATTCTTGTGCAAAATCTAATCCATAACCTACTATAAACTCGTTAGGCACAGTAAAACCTTTAAATTGAACCTCAACCTCGTTAGTTCTTCTATCTGGTTTATCCAAAAGAGTTGCAATTTTAACTGATTTTGCTTTTCTATCAAGTAAATTTCGAACTAAGTAATTTAGTGTACGACCACTGTCTACTATATCTTCAACTATAAGAATATTTTTACCAGCAATATCTTCTTCTAAATCCTTAATAATTCTTACTGTCCCACTAGATTCTGAAGAATGTCCATAACTCGATACAGCCATAAAATCAATTCCAACTTCAAGATCAATATTCAAAGTTAAATTGCTCATAAACATAGCAGCTCCTCTTAGAATACCAACTACTATAAGTTCTCCCTTATCTTTGTATTCTTCAGTAATTTCTTGTCCTAATTCCTCAATTCTTTTGTCGATTTCTGATTTTGGTATTAATACCTTTTCAACCGCATCACATAAATTACTTTTCATATGTCACCTCTATAACTAAAACTTCTTTGCTGTTATCATTTTTCATGTACAAATTTGATCTTTTCAATGACAAAATAGCATACACATTTTCTTCATCGCTCAAAATAGGATAATTATCGCGTTTGATTTGTGCAATTTTATTGTCAATAAATACAGACTTAACTTTCTTAGTAAATCCTTTTAATTTGATTCTGTCTCCATTTTTCCTTTTTCTTAAAAAAAGATTATTTGAAAGAATTTTAGAATCGAAAATCATTTTATTTCTTGAAGGTTTCACATTTGTATTTTCTGTTAAATAACTATTTATTTTAAAGTCTCCAAAGCTAATTTCTCCAAGTTCAAATTTTACACTTTGATTTTTTTTATTATTTAGATTTTTCCTAATTATTACTTTATCATAACTTTTGAAAAAACTGTAGTCTTTAAATACATATTGGCTACCATTTTTTAAATCAAATAATTCTATAATATCATAAATATAAACCATTCTAATATCTTGATTTGAACCATTTAATTCAATTAAAAGTTTTCGAATTATATTTCGCTTAACAGATTTCTTCTCTCTTACGAATAAATTAACATCTATAAAATATTCACCGTTTTCTTGATTGACTAATTTTTTGTATTTGAAGTTAGTAACATCGTCGATTATTTCTTTTGAATCTTTTAAAATATTAACAGTTCTATATATAGATTCGCTTATTGAACTATTGAAATTATCTTGAATATAAGGCAGCATTTCTAGTCTAATTTTATTTCTTTGGACATCTGCCACAAAATTAGTCTCATCGGTTACATAGTCAATATCATTCTCATCCAAATAATTTAGTATTTCACTTTTGGAAACATCTAATAGAGGTCTTATAATATTTTTGTTATGGTATTGTATTCCACACAATCCATCAATCCCGCTCCCTCTGAACAAATGTAGGAAAAAAGTCTCAACTTGATCATCTAAATGGTGCGCAACTGCGATCTTATTTAAATCTTCTGATTTTAAGATTTCATTAAAGTATTTGTATCTTAAAATTCTACCGCTATCTTCCAGACTAATCGAATTATCAATAGAGTATTGTTTCATATCTACTTTTTTCGAGAAAAATTTAATGTTATTTTCCTCAGATATCTTTCTTGAAAAATTTTCATCCCTAAGTGCAGTATCCCTGTAAGAATGATTGATGTGGCATGTATATATTTCAAAATCCAAATCACGTTGCAGTTGAATTAAAATATTTAATAAGAACACGGAATCCGCCCCACCTGATAACCCTATTAAAATTTTATCGTGTTTTTCTATTAAATTTTCTCTTATTATCGTGTTTTTTATTTTGTGTATCAAATCCATACTACTAAAAAAGCCGCATGAATCTGCGGCGCTACTCCTAATTATACTTTCTTTTCTTGGAAAATTTTTTATTTTCTCTTTGTCTGATAGAATCTAATCTTTCATTGCTTTCTTTCATAAATTTTGAAAGTAAATCATCAAACGCTGACTCTGGACTAGATTCTTTGTTTGAATTCTTGTCCTCATCAGAAAAAGTTTTCTTAGAAAATTCTTTTTTGTGCTCTTTTTTTGGAAGACATTCCTTTATTGAAAAGCTAATCTTATTATCCTCAATGCTCATAACTTTGCATTTAACTACATCATTAACTTTTAACACATCTTCAACTTTTTCTATGTAGTCATTAGAAATTTGTGAAATATGAACCAAACCTTTAGTTCCATCTTCGCATTCTACAAATGCCCCAAACTTCGTAATTCCTGTTACTTTACCTTCAACAATATCGCCCACTGATATAGACATACGCAATATCTTCCTCCTAATATAATACTATATACCAGTATATACTACTGAAAAAACGGTGTCAATAATTATTTATCAGACTTTTTATCTAAAGTTGGTGATGGTGTGAAGTTACTATCTTTTTTTGGTTTTTCCTTTTCATCTTTGATTAAAATCTCATTGGGTTTAACCATCCCTAATTTTTCTCTAGCATATTTTTCAATCAACTTAGGATTATCCAAGTTCTTGGTATCGTCAGATAATTTCACTATTTCTTTTTCAAGTTCAGCTTTTTTATTTTGTTGTTCAATTTTAACATTATTAATGTTTCTAATTTGAATTTGTTGCTTAAAAATTGTAAATAGTAACGTAATACAAGCAAAAATCGTTATAGCTGAAACGATTATCCTAAATTTATTAACGTTTTTTCTTCTTTTTCTTATCTGATTTTCCCTGGTATTCATTTTAATCTCCTAAAGTTTCAAACATTTTATCCGCATCATCTTTTTTAGGATTATCTATTAATTCTGTAACCTTCGCTTTTAAAATCGATTGAGCAAAGCTTATTTCAATTATATCTCCGACTTTTACGTTGTCTCCAGGTTTAGCGATTTTGTCGTTGATTTTCACTCTTTGTGATTCACAAGCAGTTTTTGCTACAGTTCTTCTCTTGATAATCCTTGAATTTTTTAAAAATTTATCTAATCTCATCTATTTCCTTATTTTTTATACTTTCTAATATTAATTCATAATCCAAATCCGATTGTACGTTCTTGTATAATATTTTATCATTTTTTTTAATAATCGCAGACTTCATTTTATCATTTTTATATAAGCAATAAATATCACATTCATCTACATCATCATTGAACGAATCTTTGTCGATAAAAAACATAGCTTTTACAAATTCTTTTGATTTTCTTCTGATTTTGTATACGCCATTTTTTTCTTTTTCAAATTTTTCTAATATAAATTTAATATCTTGTAGATTATCGACAATAAAATCAGCTTTGTTTTGTTTAAAATTAAATCTATCCTCTCTTCTGGCAATCACCGTCAATCCTGCACTTTTCGCAGATTCAATACCGTAATCAGAATCTTCAATTGCAACAGCATCTTGTGGTTTTACTCCTAAAATCTCACAAGTTTTAATGTAAATTTCAGGATTTGGCTTTGATTCTTCAAAATCTTCACCACTGATTATCACATCAAATTCATCCTTGATATCTAGTTCTTTCAAAACTGTATCAATAGTATTTTTTGGTGATGATGATGCCAAAGCAAGCTTGAAGTTTTTTCTTTTAAGCTCTTTGAGTAATGGATAGAAACCATCCATTACCAAAGAACTATAATTTATTTTATCGCCTTCGATGTAATTTTTCATCAAACCATATACTTCTTCAGGCTTTCTATGAAGTTTTGATTCCAAAAATTCGTCAGTTTTTTGTTGACTTAAACCAGCAAGAGAAAACAAATCTTCTTTGGATATTTCGACGTCAAAATCTTTTAGCACTTTCTTAAAAAAATCAATATAAACTATCTCACTATCGATTATTACGCCATCCATATCAAAAATTACAGCTTTCATTTTCTACCTCTAAGTTTATTGTACCACATTACTGTTATAAAATCTTGGCTGCTCCACGATAAACTAATCCAGCTATTGGATCTATGGTCAAGATTTCTTGGTCTTTTATCTTGCTTACAGCATCTTTACATCCTACAATTGTTGGAATTCCCAAATGCAATCCAACTATTGCAGCTGGTGATGTAAGTCCACCTTCTTCTACGATTATTGCAGACGCTTTTTGAATATATGGAACGAATTCTCTTTCCAAACTATACAATACAATTGCATTGCCATCTTCAAATTTAGAAGCCAAATCCTCTACTCCCTTGGCAACTCTTGCTTTTGCAGTTACAGATTTCTTACCTATTCCAGTTCCTTCGATCAAAATATCTCCTATTGTGTGAACTTTTAATAAGTTTGTAGTTCCAGATACCCCGACTGGAAGTCCTGCTGTAATGATAATTAAATCTCCTTCGTGAACCAAATCTTTTTTGATTCCAGCAGAAATTGATCTGTCAATTACCTCATCTGTATTTTCGCTTAACTCGCTTAGAACTGGATGAACTCCCCAAATCAAAGATAATTTTCTCATTACTCCTTCTGATGTAGTAGCTGCAACTATTGGAGATAATGGACGATATTTAGATACGTTTCTTGCCGTTGATCCTGAAGTTGTTGCTACAACAATTGCATTTGCTCCTAATTGTTCACTAATACTTCTAGTTGCGATACTAATTGCATTTGTTGTTGTAATGTCCAACCATTGCAATCTTTTATTAGCAGCTTCTTTAAATTCTTCAGAATTTTCAGTATTAATTGCTATATCGTTCATAACTTTTACAGCATTTACTGGATAATTTCCTGCTGCAGTTTCTCCAGAAAGCATTACCGCATCACTACCATCCAAAATCGCATTCGCAACATCTGTAACTTCTGCCCTTGTTGGTCTCGGATTTCTAATCATAGAATCCAACATTTGTGTTGCTGTTATTACTGGTTTTCCAGCTAGAGAAGTTTTTTTGATTATTTCTTTTTGAACCATAGGCATAATTTCCGTTTGAATTTCTACACCCAAATCTCCTCTTGCCACCATAATTCCATCTGAAGTATTGATTATTTCATCTAAATTATCCACGCCTTCTTGTGATTCTATTTTAGAAATTATTTTTATATCATTGCCATTATTTTCTTCCAAAATCTTCCTAATATCTAATACGTCTTGTGATTTTCTAATAAATGATGCTGCAATATAATCAATTCCATTTTTAATTCCAAATATTATATCGGAAATATCTTTTTCAGTGATTGCTGGCAATTTTACCTTTGAGTTAGGAATGTTAACACCTTTTTTGCTCTTTAAAACACCGTAATTATTGACTTTGCAAATTATATCTGTGTCTTTGATATCTATAACTTCAAGCTCAACTAATCCGTCATCTATCAATACTTTTTTTCCGATACTCAAATCATTTGGAAGTCCTTTGTAACTTACAGAACATATATTTTGATCTCCAATCACATCTCTTGTAGTTAATGTAAATTGATCCCCAATTGAAAGTTGAACTTGTTCTACTCCAAAATCTCCCAATCTTATTTCAGGGCCTTTTGTATCAAGCATAATTGCTACTGGTAAATCCAATTCTTCGCGCGCTTGTTTTATGTTTTTTATTCTTTGTAAATGCTCTTCATGACTTCCATGTGAGAAGTTCAATCTGCACACATTCATTCCTATTTGCATCAATGTTTTTAAAGTCTCTACAGAATCTGATGCTGGACCAATAGTACAGACTATTTTAGTTTTCTTTAACATATTTACTCCTAATTATATTGAGATTTCTTTGGATATTTCATACAAATCATCTCTAAATTTTCTTTTTGTTGTCACTGCCTCATCAATTGGGACTGTGGTTATTTTATTATCTTTCATAGCGATGGCCAAGTCTGTTTTTTCTTCCATTATTAATTTTACTGCCAAATTTCCCATTTGTGTTGCCATTAACCTGTCAAATGTACATGGAGTTCCACCACGTTGAACGTGACCCAAAATTGTAACTTTTGTTTCTACTCCAGTTTTTTCTTCAATCATATTTTTAATATCATATGCTCCACCGACTCCTTCAGCAAGCATAATTAAATGATGAAGTTTTCCTCTTTTTCTTCCTCGTTCGATTTTTTCAGTAACCTCATCTATATTTAATTCTACTTCAGGAACGAGAATAGATTCTGCTCCCGATGCAACACCTGAGTACAATGCGATATCTCCACAATTTCTTCCCATAACTTCGATTATGTTCGCTCGTCCATGGCTTGAAGAAGTGTCTCTTAATTTTGATATCGCATCACTTACTGTCTCAACAGCAGTGAAAAATCCAATCGTATAATCCGTATAACCCATGTCATTATCAATTGTACAAGGAATCCCAATAGTCGATATTCCTATTTTGCTAAGTGCACTTGCACCTTTAAATGAACCATCTCCACCTAAAACCACAAGTCCATCTATTCCAAAATCTTTTAATATTTGTGCACCCTTTTTTTGACCTTCTTCGGTTTTGAATTCCGGGCATCTCGCAGAACCCAAGATAGTTCCGCCACGGTGAATAATATCTGCAACGGAAGAAACATTCATTTCATAAATATTTCCGTTCATAAGCCCATCATATCCAGACCTTATTCCCATAACTCTTATACCATTGTAAATACAAGTTCTAGCTATAGAACGAATGCATGCATTCATTCCTGGTGCATCGCCACCACTTGTTAGAATTGCTATTGTTTTCATATTTAACCTCTATTTCAAAACTACATTTTCTCTTCCTAATAATGAAACTAACTCATCAATAGTATTATCTTCGCATGAAATTCTAAATTCATTTCCTAGCAAATAGTTTTGTTTTTTATCTTCAAAATATATATTTGATTGAGTATTCCCTTTGCTATTAAGTAGTATTGGTTTGACTTTATCCAAAATATAGCTTGGCATATTTTTAGTAATTCTTAAAAATAATTTTGTCTCTGATTCTTCTTGTTTTTCAACATTTGAAATAGATTTGATGCTTTGAATGCTGTCCACTATAATTTTAGGATCTTCACCTTCAATGATATTAAGCCTTCCACCTACAATCAAAATCTCATCTTCATTTAAAATTTCAGAATATTGTTCGTATTTTTGTGGAAATACTATTAACTCCATAGTTCCATACAAATCTTCAAATTTCACAAATTCCATTATTTTCTGATTTTTTGTAAACTTTTTATTGATAGATTCAATGATTCCTACGACCTTAACTCTTTTTCCATCAAAGTTTTTTTCATTGTAAGCATCGTCTTCCAAATCTCCTGTAGAAAAATTAGAATATTGATCTATAATACTTGAATACGCTCTTAAAGGATGGTCTGATAAATATATACCCAATACTTCCTTTTCCATTCTCAAAAGTTCGGATTTATCGAACTCTTCTCTTCTTGTGAAATCATCTCTATCATTTTCATCATTTGATTCAAACATATCAAACAAATTAGATTGACCAGGTACATTATTTTTTAATCCCGACTGAACTGAATCAATGATAGATTGGTATTGAAGCATTAATGTCGCTCTAGTTTCTCCTAGAGATGAAAATGCTCCAGCTTTTATAAGAGATTCAATCGATCTTTTGTTAATAGCTGATTTGTCCTTTGCGTAAATTCTTTCAACAAAATCTCTGAAACTTTTGAATTTACCATTTTCATTTCTTGAAATAATTGTTTGGTCGATTAAATTCGTTCCAACATTTTTGATAGCCTTTAATCCATAAATTATCGAATTGTCTTTTACGTCGAATTTATCCAAACTGTAATTAATATCTGGTGGAGATATTTCGATTTCAAGTCTTCTTGCTTCTTCAATATACAACGAAATTTGAGAAGTATTACCCATAACTGAAGATATCAATGCCGCCAAGAATTCAACTGGATAATAATATTTTAACCAAGCTGTTCTCATAGCTACTAATGAATAAGCTGCAGAGTGAGATTTATTAAAGGCATATTTTGCAAAATCTATCATTAAATCGTAGATTTTATTTGCAACATCTTCTTCAACGCCTCTTCTAATTGCTCCTTCAATTAAAATATTTCCATTTTCATCTTTTTTTCCAAAGATGAATTCTTTTCTTCCATCTTCCATTACTTTCATTTTTTTCTTACTCATCGCACGTCTCAAATTGTCCGCTTCACCCAAGCTGAAACCTGCGATTTTTTGAACTATTTGCATAACTTGTTCTTGGTATACAATCGTACCATAAGTTGGTTTCAATATATCTTCAAGTAATGGAGATAAATATTCAACATCTTCTTCATTATGTTTGTTGTGAATATAAGTCGGAATTTCATTCATTGGACCAGGTCTAAACAAAGCATTCGCCGCAATTAAATCGTCAAATTTAGTTGGCTTCAATTCTTTTAAGAAGTTTCTCATTCCTTGAGATTCAAATTGGAATATTCCCAAAGTTTGCGCAACTGTAAACATCGACAAAACTTTTGGATCATTTTCGTTCATATCTTCAAAATTCACATCAATGTTTTTATTTTTCTTGATATATTTAATGCAATCACTAATTACAGTTAAAGTTCTAAGACCCAAAAAGTCCATCTTCAATAGACCAAGTTCTTCGAGTTCTGTCATGTTGAATTGTGTGATAACTGCATCTTTGTTAATTGCCAACGGAACGTATTCCATTATTGGAAGTTTGGAAATAACAACACCTGCTGCGTGAGTTGATGTGTGACGCGGCATACCTTCAACTCTTCGTGCAACATCTACTAATTTTTTTACATCACGATTTTCTTCGTAAGCTTTTCTAAATTCCGGAGAAATTTCAAGAGATTTGTCGATATTAATATTCAAGAGATTAGGAACTTTCTTCGCAGTGTCATCCACTGTTTTAAAATCCATTGCAAGAACTCTTCCGACATCTCTTATCGCATTTCTAGCTGCCATTGTTCCAAAAGTTACAATTTGAGCAACCTTGTCTTCGCCATACTTATTTACAACGTAATCTATTACCTCTTCTCTTCTTTCGTAACAAAAATCTATATCGATATCTGGCATAGAAACACGTTCAGGATTCAAAAATCTTTCGAAAATTAAATCATAATCTAATGGATTAATGTCTGTAATTTCTAGACAATAACTTATAATACTTCCTGCAGCAGATCCACGCCCAGGTCCAACTGGAATATCTTGTGATTTTGCAAATCTTATAAAATCCCATACGATTAAAAAGTAATCGACATATCCCATCTTTTCGATTACAGATAGTTCATATTCGCATCTTTCTTTTGCTTCTTGTAATCTTTCATCATTTGCAAATCTTTTTTCAAGTCCATCAAAAACGAGTTTTTTAAGATAGCTACTATTGGTAAAGCCTTCAGGAATTGCAAAATATGGTAGGTGGAGATGACCGAATTCAAGTTCTACGTTGCACATTTCTGCAATTTTTTTTGTATTTTCAATCGCTTCAGGATAATCCTTGAACAAATCTTTCATTTGTTCTTCGCTTCTAAGGAAAAATTCTCCCGGAATGTAGCTCATTTTATTGTCTTCTTCGATAGTTTTTCCCGTTTGAAGACAAATCAAAATATTGTGTATTTTATAATCTTCTTTTTCAATATAATGAACATCATTTGTGCATACAAGTCCAATATCTAATTCCTTAGCAATTTTGGGAATATTTTCCATAACAACCATATCTTCTCTTGAAGAATGATTTTGCAATTCTAAGTAAAAGTCTTCTCCGTAAATATCTTTCAATTCTTTTGCTACATCTTTGGCCTTGTCATATCCATATCTTATTAAGGATTCTTGTACTTCTCCTTTTAAACATGCTGACAAGGCAATGATACCTTCCGAATATTTCCTCAAAGTCTCCTTGTCCACTCTAGGTTTATAATAAAATCCTTCAACATATCCAAGTGACACAATTTTCATCAAGTTAGAATAACCCTTTTGATTCTTAGCCAAAAGAACTAAATGATTGTAGAATTTATTTTCTGGATTTTTGATTTTATGATCCTTATTAGTAGTGTAGATTTCACAACCAATAATAGGTTTTATATTTCTTTTTTTGCATTCCTTATAAAATTTTACTGTTCCAAACATACTGCCATGATCAGTAATAGCGATGGCTTTCATTTGCAAATCTTTGGCTTTATCTAAAAGCTTTTCGATAGGAGAAAACCCATCTAGCAAACTGTATTCTGTATGAACATGTAAATGCGTAAAAGTATCTATCATTTCAAACTCCTTTAGCTTATTTTATAATAATTTCGATTATTTTAAAAGAAAAATTGCTGACAATTATAAATCATCAGCAATTTTTTTAAGTTTATTAAGTCTATAACTAACTCCAGATTTTGAAATCTTAGGGGTCATCATTTCTCCCAATTCTTTCAATGAAACATCTGGGTTTTCAATTCTGGCATAAGCTAGCTCCAACAATAAAGGATCTAGTGATTCAAGACCAATAGTTTTTTCAATTTTTTCAATTATAAGCTTCTGTTTCAAAGCAGCATCTACTGTTTTATTCAAATTTGCTGTTTCAAAATTAAATCTTCTGTTGACATTGTTTTTTATATCTTTTAAGGCTCTGACATTCTCAAGTTTTAAAACGCTATTGTAAGCCTTTGTCAAGCTCAAAAAATCAGAAATAGCTTCTGCTTCTTTTATATACAAAACATAATTTTCGTTTCTTTCAAAAATAGAAGATTTTATTCCAAAACCATAAAGCATATCTTTAACTTGCATACCAACATTTTCTTGCTTGAAAATAATCTCCAAATGATACATCTTTGATGGATCGTAACAAAATCCAGTACCTAAAAAAGCTCCTTGTAAAAAACTAATTTTCTTGACATTGGAATCTATAATTTTTTCATCAATTCCCAAATCAAAGTCAAATGGACTTGTTGAAGTATGAGTATCTTCACAAAATTGTTTCGATATTTTCTCGTCAATTAGTATTTCGTATATATTTTTCTTTCGAAGATTGTTATTGTGAATAACCTTCATATCACATTCATAATTGTAAAATTTTTTCAAATTAGAAAATATCAATCTTGCAACTGGATTACTTTCTGTTTTTAATGTAATCTTCACACCAAATGAATTGTAATTCAAAGTACCTATTGTCTTAGTAAAAGCTGATAGCATTGCCAAAACGTCGTAATCATCAAGATTACTTATTATTTCAGTTTTAATATCAGATGAAAAGCTCATATCTTTACCTTTTTTCTATAAATGATTTAGCTGTTTTTATCATATTTTTCTCTGCACTGTGACGCACATATCTCAAAGCTTTGTCAGGATTCATGAAATCTCCTTCTGCAAAGCCTTCTTCTCTTTGTGGGATAATATTATTATCTTTCGTTACCATATAAAAATAGTGAACTGTTTTAAGAACTTTAGTGCCATCCATGTGTCTGTATTTATATTTTACATATCCAATATACTTAACAATCTCGGCTCTTAGTCCTGATTCTTCAAAAACTTCTCTAATTGCAGTTTGTTCTAAACTTTCTCCTTTCTCTACCCTACCTTTAGGAAGAACCCATTCACCACGGAACTTTTTAAGTACAGCAACATTACCATTGTTGATAACTACCCCACCTGCACTTATTTCTTCCATATATCCTCCTGTATTTTATTTTGAAAATCTAATACTATTATAAACTGAATTGTAAATATTTAAAAGTCAAAGCAAAATTTAAAAATAATTTAAAATTTTTGTAAGAAAATTTCATTTAAATTCGACTACTATATATGGTACAATAGTAATTAGGAAGGTGTGAAATGAAAAAAAATAAATTAGAAGAATATATAGATAGCGCTATAAGCGACAATGATTTTTCAAAAGTTGGTGAAATAATAGAAAAATCAATCGATATGGCGTTGGATTTATCAAAAAGTGGTCTAAATGTCGTTATGAATACATTTAATCTGAAACCTAAACCGAAACAACAATATCTGGCAAACAAAGACCCTAAGTTAGTAATTCAAAAAAAGATTAATCCAAAAAGCTACTTTGCGCTAAGAAATATAAGTTATGCTATAGGTGCTATGACTTTATTTGGCTCTATGGGATCACTTAATCATGACTTTGTTGATATGGTTGCTGGAATTATGATAGGTTTGGGATTTGGTGTTGTGGGTTTTCTGTCACATATACACGCATCAAAATTACAACGATTTTTAAGATACAAAACAGAAATTGGAGACAATAAAATTTTAAGCGTAGAAGATTTTGCATCTGCGGTTAATCTTCCTGTTGAAAAATGTAGTAAGGAACTAATTTATTTCATAAACAAAAGATACTTCCCTCAAGCTCGTGTTGTGGAAAATGGTCATTTGTTTTTGTTAGATAGAACAAGTTACGATGCTTACAAAGCTCATTATTTAGATGAAAGCAAATCAGAAGAAAACCAAAAAGAGATTGAATCCAACAGAGATATTACTAATTATATTACGATAACTGAAAATTTAATTACATCTATCAAGGATTTTGATTTCAAACAAGATGTCATTAAATTAAAAGATTTATTAGTGTCGATAAATAATCAAATTCAAAACGATAATTCTGATGTCAATGGACTTAATAAATTCGTAGATTATTACACTCCAACGGCTATAAATTTGGTGAAAAATTACATTCAATTTGAAAATGAAAAAAATGATATTATTAGTGTCGAAAAATCAAAGAAAGACATTAAAAATGCCATCGAGAATATCAATAAAGCTTTTTCAAAGCTTTTAACAGATTTGTACAGCGATGATATTTTGAATATTAACTCGGAAATCGAAGTTATGAATACATTGTTGTCACAAGACGGATTGATAGAGAAAAATACAATGTTTAAGAGAGGTGCTGAATAATGGAAGATAAACCTATTAAATTGACTTTAGATGTGGAAGAAGCTACATTGGACGAAGTTAAAGAAGATGAAGTTTTTTACCCTGAATTTGACCAAAAAGTTAATCTTACTCCTGAAGAGCAAAAAACAGTTGATGAATTTGTAAAACAGATTGATTTGTCTAATTCCAATATAGTTTTACAATACGGAGTAGGAGCCCAAAAGAAAATTGCTAGTTTCTCTGAAAAAACACTAAATTCTGTAAAGACAAAAGATTTGGGAGAAGTTGGTAATCTATTATCTTCCGTAGTTACAGAATTAAAATCATTTGATGAAACAGAAGATAAGGGTGTATTTGGATTTTTCAAAAAAGGTGCCAATAAGATAACTGCATTAAGAGCAAACTATGAGAAAGCTGAGAAAAATGTAGATGAGATTTCAAAAATTTTGGAAAACCATCAAATAACATTGATGAAAGATATTTCCTTACTTGACCAAATGTACAAACTTAACGAACAATATTTCAAAGAATTAAGCATGTACATTCTTGCCGGTCAAAAGAAACTGGATCAAGTAAGAAATGAAGAACTTCCTAACATGCTTAAAGAAGCTGAAAGTTCTCCTAATTCAATAACTGCACAAAAAGCAAATGATTTGAGAGATTTGGCCACTAGATTTGAAAAAAAATTGCACGATCTTGAACTTACAAGAATGGTTAGTTTACAAATGGCTCCACAAATAAGAATGGTTCAATCTTCAAATGCTGTCATGGTTGAAAAAATTCAATCTACAATAGTAAATACAATTCCTATATGGAAAAACCAAATGGTTTTGTCATTGGGTGTTTATCATAACTCACAAGCAGCAGAAGCCCAAAAGAAGGTTACTGATTTGACTAATGATTTATTGCGTAAAAACGCAGATACTTTGAAGATGAGTGCCATAGAAACTGCAAAAGCAACTGAAAGAGGAATCGTTGATGTTGAAACAATTAGACACACGAACGAACAACTTATCAGCGCATTGGATGAAGTTAGAAATATTCAAATCGAAGGTCACGAAAATAGACTTAAAGCAAAACAAGAATTAATGGCAATGGAACAAGAATTAAAAAACAGACTTTTAAATAAACCGAATTAATATTTTGGAGTGATATGATAATATCGCTCCTTTTTTGTTGAAAATTGTACTTCTTTATAATAAAATATACTAAATTATAAATGGAGGTCTTATGAAAGAAAAAGTTTTTCACTCGATGGGAATTTATAAGCTTCTCTACATATTGGCAGGTTTGCTGATGGTCGTAGCATTCTTATTTAATTCTCCCACAGAAATTTTTAATGGTTTGATAACTATAATTAAAAGTCCATGCACTTTAATTACAGACTATATGTATTTGGCAAATATTGGAGCTGCGTTTTTTAATGCAGGTTTGATTTGTTTATTGTCAACTCTTTTATCACAAAATTTTAAGGTTGTTATTTCTGGACCGGGAGTCGCAGCTATTTTTACAATGACTGGATTTGCTTTTTTTGGTAAAAATATTTTCAATACAATCCCAATAACTATTGGAGTCTTGATTTATGCGAAAATCGAAAACACATCAAAAGCATCTGTAATACTTCCAGCTTTATTTGGAAGCGCATTGGGCCCTTTGATTAGTGAAATAGCGTTTAATTCTAGTCTATCCCCTGTTCATTCAATCATAATAAGTTATCTTGTAGGAATAAGCATAGGTATAATTATGGTACCACTTTCAGGAGCTTTTTTAAGATTTCACCAAGGTTATAATTTGTACAACATGGGATTTACAGCAGGAATTGTCGGCATGCTTTATGTAGGAATTTTAAGAATGTTCAATGTTACTATAAAATCAGTTAATGTAGTATATCCGACAAATGATATCAGAATTATTATATTTTTGTATTTGCTTTTCATAGCTATATTTTTGTTAGGATTTATAAAGAATAATATGTCTTTTCATGGATATGAAAACATAATGTACAATTCTGGTAGATTAGCAACTGATTTTATATCACTTGATGGTTTATATCAAACTATGATTAATATGGGCATCATGGGGCTAATAGCAACGACATACATCATTATTGTAGGCGGTAACATAAGCGGACCAATAATAGGCGGAATTTTTACTGTTACAGGATTTTCTGCATTTGGTAAGCACCCTAAAAACACTATACCAATTTTAGTTGGAGTTTTTCTAGCTTCAATTTTAAATACTTTTAATCCACTATCTACTTCAAGTCTTTTAGCGGCACTATTTGGAACTACTCTTGCCCCAATTGCTGGTGAGTTTGGCTTTTTCAGAGGAGTTTTAGCCGGATTTTTGCACATGGCTATGGTTTTAAACATAGGAGTTGTTCATGGTGGAGTTAATTTGTACAATAATGGATTTTCAGGCGGATTTGTAGCAGGAATATTAGTTCCTGTTTTTAGTGAAATGGATAATTTTTTAATGAGAGTGAGGTTGAAAAACGATGATTAGTAACGAAGAAAAAAAAGCAAAATTAATCGTGTCAGAAATTTTAAGTTATTTTTTCATGTATGACACAAAAAGTATAAGAATAGATTCAGAGTTCAAAGACGATAAGTTAATTATAATTGCTGAAGGAATTCCAACAAAAACTCCTCAACATCTTGAAGATATGAAAAGACTTATTAATGTAAGAAGATCTCCTCAAATCGAAGATTATTACGCGAATTTATTGGGTTGGGAATCTGATTATAATGATATAAATCTTCTAGGCTCAATGGTTGATTCTGGAATTATTTCTTATGATGGAAAAATTTTGAGTTTTTATGTAGAGCGTCATTTAGTGTAGTTGTAAATTTAAAAGGTAGTGTGAAATTCACACTACCTTTTTTGATTATTTTAAATTGCTATATCGTCTTTCAAATATGGAACTCCATCTGCTGTAGGTGCTTTTGTTTTTCCACCAAATAATATTAGTACAACTAAAGTTGCGACATATGGAATCATGGATATCAATTCTGAAGGTATTGGAAGATTTGTTCCTCCTAATACTACTGATACTGATTGAGCAAATCCGAAGAATAATGCCGCTAACATAACACCTTGAGGAGTCCATTTACCAAATATTACTGTAACCAAAGCTATGAAACCTTGACCAGCAACTAATGCAGGGAAGAATGAAGATACAAGAGAAATTGACATTGTAGCTCCACCTAATCCAGCCATAAATCCTGAGAATAAAACCGCCATATATCTGACTAAAAATACATTTATATTCAAAGTTTCTGCTGCTTTTGGATGTTCTCCAACAGCTATCAATCTCATTCCCCATTTTGTTTTGTACATAAATATATAAATCAAACATACTAAAACAAATACCAAATAAACAGTAGCTGGCAATGAAATTATATTTGCCAAGAATTTATTTTGTATTCCATCAAAGATAAGTGGGATTTTATATTGTGGTTCGATTGGTTTGGTTTGAGTTGCTCCATCAAAAAATATTCTAGATACAAATAATGCAACACCAGGTCCCAAATAGTTTATAGCAATTGCTGAAATTGTTTGGTCTCCAGCAAATGTTATTGAAACAATTGCGTGGATTAATGCAAATACCATTCCGCTAAGACCACCACATAAGAATGCTAACCATGGATTATGAGTGTAATAACCGACAGTTGCTGCAATTAATGCGCCTATTGTCATCATACCTTCAAGTCCAATGTTTGTAACTCCTGATTTTTCAGAAACCATACCACCTAATCCAGCGTATAAAATAGGAGTTGCGTTGATTAATGTATTACCTATTACTAATCCTAAAAGTACTAAGTTCATTATTTGCCTCCTTTGTTTTTGAATCTAGATTTAATTATTCTGAACATCAACGGAATTGCTGTAAACAAAATAATTGTTCCCATTATTATGTTAATCATTTCAGTTGGAGCATGCAAAACTCTTTGAACGTTTGCTCCACTGTATTTCAAG
Organism: Finegoldia sp. P1-F-LS; assembly: GCF_052932205.1. Taxonomy (NCBI): domain Bacteria; kingdom Bacillati; phylum Bacillota; class Tissierellia; order Tissierellales; family Peptoniphilaceae; genus Finegoldia; species Finegoldia sp. P1-F-LS. Next base: position 26,792 of record NZ_JBRFJH010000006.1, read on the forward strand.
CCACCGAAAAACAATCCCGAGAAAATGCATCCTATTGGGTTATTATTTGCAAGCAAACTAACAGCCAATCCATCAAACCCAAAATTTTCCATGCTAGATAATGCTGAGATTGTGTATCTGTATCCTAATACTTGTGTGATTCCACCAAGTGCACACACTGCACCACTTATAGCCATAGATAATGTCAATTTTTTATTGACATCAATTCCACCATATTTTGCTGCATCTTGGTTGAGACCAACTGCTTTCAATTCATATCCTAAGTTTGTTTTCTTCAAAATATACCATAGCAATATCGCGGCCACAATCGCTAATATTAATCCCAAGTGAATTGGAGCTTTGAAGAAATTATCTATTGCTTTTGGAAGTCCTTTTGCATTTTGCAATAATGTTATTTTTGCAGTTTCTTGAACTTCATGTGTTCCCATTGAGTTAGGTGCTTTAAATTTCGGATAATTTGCAACCATATTATTAAAATAAAAAGCTATCCAGTTAAGCATTATCGTAGATATAACTTCATGAATGCCGAATTTTGCCTTCAAAAATCCAGCTAATGCACCGAAAGCAGCACCGGCTAACATACCTACAATAATTACTACAGGAACGTGAATAAAAGCTGGTAAATGGAGATTATATCCTAAAATAAATGCTACCATTGTTCCAACTATATATTGACCTTCTGCACCGATATTGAATAAACCTGTTTTGAAGGCGAATGCAACACCAAGACCTGTAAATATTATTGGAATGGCATTTACAATTGTCCAACCGACATTTTTAGGTCTTTTAAAAACACCTTCAAGCATTAGTTTGTATGCTTCTAGTGGATTATATCCAGCTAATATTAATGCTAATGCACCAACCAAAAGGCCAATTACAATAGATAAAAGCATGAAGAATAGCTTGTTGTATTTTGTGAATATTGAAATTTTTTCATTGTTATTTTTCATCTACAACACCTCCAGCCATTAATCTACCAAGTTCCATTTCATTAGTTTGGTTTGATGGTTTTTCTCCAACAATTTTTCCATCGAAAATAACTGCAATATTATCTGATAAATCCATTACTTCATCCAATTCAAACGATACTAACAATACCGCTTTATTTTTGTTTCTTTGATCTACTAAATATTTGTGAATAAATTCTATCGCTCCAACATCAAGTCCTCTTGTAGGCTGAGCTGCTATTAATAAATCAGGATTGTTAGAAATTTCTCTTGCTATAATTACTTTTTGTTGGTTACCACCTGACAAATTCTTAGTTTTTTGATGATAATCATTTGGTCTGATGTCAAATTTTTCGATTAATTGTTTTGCGTTTTCATTAATGGCATTAAAATCTAACTTTAACCCTTTACTAAAAGGTTTCTTTTTTACATTTTCCAATATCAAATTGTCAGCAATAGAATAATCTAATATGAGTCCGTGTTTTTGTCTGTCTTCTGGGATTGTGTTCATTCCCGAATCAATGATTTCGCGTGGAGAATGATTTGTGATGTCTTTTCCTTTTAATGTAACAGTTCCTGATTCTATTTTCCTTAGACCAGTAATCGCTTCAATTAATTCCGATTGTCCATTACCATCTACACCAGCAACACCAACAATTTCTCCTCTTCTAACTTGAAGATTTAATTTCTTTACAACGTCAATGTTTCTGGAGTCTTTTACGACTAAATCTTTAATATCTAAGACAACTTCGCCTGGTTCTTGGTCTTGTTTTTCAACATTAAATCTTACATCACGACCAACCATTTTTTCCGCTAAAATATTTTCATCGATTTCTTTTACATTTAACTTATCGATAAATTTACCACGTCTAATTACAGTACAGTAATCAGCCATAGCTTTGATTTCAGATAATTTATGCGTAATTATTATTATGGATTTGCCTAATTCCGTAAGATTTTTTACTATTTTTATAAAATCATCTATCTCTTGTGGAGTTAAAACCGCCGTAGGCTCGTCAAATATCAAAATATCCGCTCCACGATATAGACATTTTAAGATTTCAACTCTTTGTTGCATTCCTACTGAGATATCAGAAACTTTTGCTTCTGGATCAATCGTCAATCCGTATTTTTCTGATAATGCTTTTACCTCTTCGATAGATTTTTTGTTGTCTAGAAATCCACCATTACTTGTTATTTCTTTTCCTAAAACAATATTTTGATATACCGTAAATGGTTCTATAAGCATAAAATGTTGATGAACCATTCCTATTCCCGTTTGTATTGCTAGTTTAGGAGTCATTTGATCAAAAGTTTTTCCTTTTACTGTAACGCTTCCTGATGTGGGCTCATACAACCCGTATAGTATGTTCATTAGAGTTGTTTTTCCAGCTCCGTTTTCTCCCAACAAAGCATGAACCTCTCCTTCATGAAGACTGAAATTTACATTATCAAGTACTTTATTGCTGCCAAAAGATTTTGATATATCTTTTAAATCCACAACAATATTTTTTTCATCGTTCATGTTTTTCCCTTTCATTTTTAAAAATAGTTATAAAAACAGGGATTTTTCAATCCCTGTTCTCAACCTTATTTATCAAATCCGAATTCTGTAAATTCTTTTTCGTTTTGTGGAACTTTGATTTTTCCTTCTTTGATATCATTCTTTAAGCTTTCAACTTTGTCTTTAACATCTTTTGCTACTAAATCATTGTTTGCGTAAGCAATATCTACAGCATCTCCATCTTTTAATGAATAAGTTACTGTACTTCCACCTTCAAACTTACCATCTTTAAGATCTTTTGAGATTTTTTGAACAGCAACATTAACACCTTTAACTGTAGAAACTAACATGTTTTTAGGAGCATCTGCTGATTGGTCTCTGTCAACACCAATAACGTATTTGTTATTGTCGATAGCAGCTTGAATAACACCATATCCAGTACCACCTGCTGCGTGGAAAATAACATCTACACCTTTTTGATACATTAAGTTAGCAATAGATTTACCTTTATCTGGCGCAGCATAACTATCAGCATATTGTGATTGGAATTCAATAGGTTGTTTCTTTTGTCTTTCAGCTTCTTTAACACCTGCTTTGAATCCGTATTCAAATCTATCAATTACATCACTCTTCATACCGCCAACAAAACCAACTTTGTTTGTTTTAGTTGTCATACCAGCGATGTATCCAACTAAGAATGAGTTTTCGTTATCTGCAAATAAAACCCCAATCATATTTGGTCTCTTTTCGACATTTGCATTATCAATTATTGCATATTTTTGATCTTTGTTTTCTTTTGCAGCAGCATCTGTTGCTTTGTACAATGCATATCCAATTGTAAATATTACATCGCTTTCATCATCCAATGCTGTTTCCATATTTGGAGCATATTCTGCTTCTTTGTGTGATTCGATATATCTGTAATCCAACCATCCTTCTTTTTTAGCATTTTCAAATCCTTCATATGCTGATTGGTTGAAAGATTTATCGTTAATTCCACCTTGGTCAGTAACCATAGTTACTTTTACTTTTTCTTTCTTGTCGTTTTTATCTGAAGATTTTCCGCTATCAGATGAATCTTTGCCAGCACCACCACAAGCTGTTGCAAAAACCATACTTAAACAAAGAAATAAAGCAATTATTTTTTTGTAAACTTTTGACATAATGTCCTCCTTCAATTTTAATGATAACATTTGCTTACAATTAAAAAATTTTATCGTACTTTTTCATGGTTTATTTAATAACGTAAACGTTGTTATCGTGTAAATATAGATACCTTCTATACAATATAATATTAGCAATTATTAACTGCATTGTCAAACTAAAAAATGAATTTAACATTGGTCAAATTTTCTGATATTATATAAATAATTAATAATATCAAATTAATAAGGAGACAAAATGAAACACTTAGTATTATGTGGCTGCGGTCACGGTCATATTTTTGTAATCAAAAATATTAAAGAAAAATATCCCGACATAAAAATTACTGTTATCACAGACAACGAATACCAATATTATTCTGGTATGTATACTGGTTTTTTGGAAGGAGTATATTCTCATGATGAGATATGCTTTGATGTACGAAAAGTTTGCGAAAAATACGGCGCTGAATTAATTTTTGATAAAATCGTAAAAATTGACGATGAAAACAAAAAGGTAATAGCTGAAAATCACACTGTAGACTACGATTATTTGAGTATAAATTTAGGAGCTACACAAAAGACAATTGGCAAAGGAGATAATGTAATCAATTCTAAACCCATTAATACGATTATCGATTTGAAAGAAAAAATCAAAGAAAATGATAAAAATATCCTAATATTAGGAGCTGGGGCAAGTGGATTGGAATTAGCTTTTGTATTAAAAACTATTTATCCTGATAAAAATGTGTCTATTGTAACAAGAGGCAGTGTGAATATGGAAGGCTTTAGCGACAAAGCTAATATGAAAGCTAGAAAATTATTAAAGAAAAAAGGTATTAAAGTTTACGAAAACAAAAATGTATCATCAATTGATGAAATAGATATTGATTTTGACAAATTAATCATGTGTATTGGTTCTAGTGGAGTGAATATTGATTTTAGTAATCTAAATACTACCGATAAAAACTTTTTGATTTCCGATGAATATATGAGAATTTCCGACAAAATATTTGCCGTTGGAGATTGTGTAAGTATAGATAAATATCCTAATTTACCAAAGGCAGGCGTGTATGCCATCAGGCAGTCTCCTATTTTGATGAAAAATATTGCACATACATTAAACAATGAAGAATTGGAATCTTATGTTCCAGACACCGATCCTATGCAAATTTTATACTGTGGAAATGAAAAAGCACTACTATACTATAAAGGATTCACTTGGTATTCACATCTTTCATTCGTATTAAAAAGATACATTGATAAAAAATATATGAAATATTAAAATCCCTCTTACGAGGGATTTTTTAATCTATTTCTTTTCTTTCTTTTTCTTCTTGTTCTATTGTTTTTTCTGGAATTATGATATTCAAGAAAAATACAATCAATGTTGCTACAACTACTGGTGATGCTGTGAATACCATTCTGAACCATTGTGGAAAATATCTCACAGCGTTTGGTCCCACTTGTGTGATTCCCATACCAAGTGCTACACCCAATCCAACTATAGTTGTGTTTCTAACGCTCATTTCGCTTGATGTAATTAACTTCATACCACTCATAGCGATTTGTGCGAATACAGATATAGTCGCACCACCAATTACAGCTTGTGGAACTGAAAGCATCAATGCTCCAAATTTTGGAATCAAACCACAAACAAATACCATGCTAGCAGTAATCAATAAAACTTTTCTTGCTATTACTTTTGTCATAGATACAATTCCAACATTTTGTGAATAAGTTGCAGTTGGAAGGGCTCCTATGAATGCACCTATAACACTTACAAGACCATTTGCTTTGATACCACCAGACAATTCTACATCAGTCGGTTCACGATCCATTCCACCAATAGTGGTGCTCGTTAAATCACCTACTGCTTGAACAGAATTTACGATATACATAATTGACATTGTCAAGATAGCATCCAAATGGAATTGGAATTTAAAAGGATAAATTTGTGGAAGCATAAACCAAGAGGCATTAACAACATTGTCAAATTTAACCATGCCTAAAAATAATGATATTATATATCCTACAATAATTCCAACTAAAATTGCCGCTAATTTTATGTAACCTTTCATAAACATATTGCAAAATAAAACAACACACAATGTTATAATCGCTACAACCCAGTTTCTTATTTCACCTTGCATTGGACCATTTCCACCTGACATATAATTTACAGCTACTGAATACAAACTAAGCCCAATAGTTAATACAACAGTCCCAGAAACTATCGGTGGGAAAAATTTCCTTATTTTTCCAATAAACATTCCCGTGAAAATCGCTACAATACCACCTACCAGTTGTGATGCATAGACAGCTCCTATTCCATATTGTTTTCCAATTGATAGTAAAACAGGAATATAAGCAAAACTAACACCCATAATGACTGGTAATTTTGCACCAAATTTTAAAACTGGATACAATTGTAATAATGTAGCTATTGCAGCAATAAACATTCCAGCTTGAATCAAATAAATTGATTGTGCATCTGTAATTGCATGCTCACTTGATTTCAAAGCACTTGCTAAGACTATTGATGGCAAAGCATTACCCACAATCATTGCCAATAAATGTTGCATAGCTATCGGAAATGATTTAAGTAAAGAAGGATTTCCATAATAATCAAACAATGAATTCGACTTACTTTCCATATACACTCTCCTTTATAATTTCATTAAAGTATATTTTATATTAAATTTGAAATAATTAAAAGAGTAATAAAAAAATACTTCCAAAAATCAAATCAATTTCATAATTTGTTTTGGAAGTACTATTATTATTTTACAAATCTTGTTCCTGTTAAACCATTGATTCCCTCTTTTGCTTTTTCCAAAGAAGTAATCAAAGCGATTTTATTATCACCTGATTGAATGAAATTCAAGCAAGCCTTGACTTTTGGAAGCATAGATCCTTCTGCAAATTGTTTTTCTTCAATCAATTTGTGTGCTCTCGATAAGTTTAACTCATCCAAGCCTTCTTCATTTTCTTCACCGTAATTAATACATACTTTTTCTACAGCAGTTAGAATGATTAAAAAATCTGCATCTGAAATTTCAGCTAATTTTTCAGAAGTAAAATCCTTATCTATTACAGCACCTATTCCTTCTAATTGACCATCATTTTCTATAACAGGGATTCCTCCGCCCCCGCCAGCAATAACAATGAAATCTTCTTTTATCAAAGTATTGATTTCTTCTTTTTCGATAATGTCAATTGGTTTTGGTGATGGAACAACTCTTCTGTAGCCTCTGTTTGAATCTTCTTTAAAAGTATAGCCACTTTCTTTGGCAAGCTTTTCAGATTCTTCTTTTGAGTAAAATAGTCCTACTGGTTTTGTTGGATTAGAGAAAGCCTCATCATTCTTGTCTACTTTAACTTGTGTAATAATAGTAGACACAGCATTTTTCATATTTCTTTTTGATAATTCATTTTTGATAGCCTTTTGTAAATGATATCCTATGTATCCTTGACTCATTGCAACACATTCTGCAAATGGCATATTTGAAATTTGTGAATTTGAATTGTGAGCTGTTTCCATAGCCAAATTTATCATACCCACTTGTGGACCATTACCATGGCAAACGATAACCTCATTACCGTCTTCAACCAAATCAACTATGGATACTGCAGTTTTTCTAACCGCTTTTATTTGTTCTTCTGGTGAATTTCCGAGAGCGTTTCCACCTAATGCTAAAACTACTTTTTTCATTTTATCTCCTTTTTATAAATTAAAAATAGTATCCAAATACAAAATCTCAATGCTAAACATTGAGATTTTAATTATTAGACACTTCGATAAATATATATTACACTTATTCTGTAAAAAATACAAGCATTTTAGAAAGTTTTTGTAATATCTTCTGTTAAATTATTACTAGTTTTGTTAAAATTTGACATAGCTTTTTCATATTCTTTGATTAATTTGATTCCTGCCTCAGTCAATGTGGAACCTCCACCATGCGCTCCGCCAATTTCAGTATCTACGAACTTCTCTCCATAGATTTTTTCGCTATTTTTAATAATATTAAAAGCTTTGCTGTAACTCATTTTGAGATTTTTTGAAGCTTTGTTAAGAGATTTTGTCTTGTTTATTTCTTTTAAAAGTAGATAATTTCCTTTTCCAAAAAATTTCTTACCATTATCATCTTCAAACCAGAACTTACAATTTACCTTCATCACCAAGCTCCTTTATTTTTTCTTCAGTTTCCTTGATCCACACAGGAATTATACAATCAAAGTCGTTGTATATTTTCAATATTCTATCAAACTCTTGCGTTAAATCAACTTCTTTTGATTCGTTCAATTTTGGTTCCAATATATCCAATATAGAGTAAATTGCAAGAATTCTGTAAAATAATCTTGGAATTTTTCCATTAAAATACGATTTTAATAATGAATAATAGAATATCCTGCTATTCTCATTTACTTCATTAATTTTTCTGAACTCATAGAAAGAATCTGCCATGTAACTGATATTTTTAGATACAAAATTCAAATTGTTATCGTCTGCATAAATAGATCCTATATTATCAAACAAATAAATGTTACTCAACTTTCTTGAATCAATCAAATATCTATTACTTTCGATATAATCAAAAACTATATAGTCCTTTTCACCTCTGAAATTTGTCATGGAATAATTGTAAATAAGATTATTGATTTTGTAATTAAAAATCTTAGACCACGTAGTATCGTCGTCAATTTGGCTATTATCGTGAAGTTTTCTTAGAACTTTTCCCACTTCATTGCCAAGTTCGATTTGTTTTATTGGATTGATTTGTTCTGTAAGATTTTGAATGTATTTCTTGATAACAAAAGTATGCCCATTTTCAAATCCACTATCTTCAATCTTTGTAAATTTGTCATTTAGCTCATACAATAAATTATTATTTCTTTTATTCAAATTCAAGAAAGACTCCAAATCTCCCTCATATATTTCTACAATATATTTACCTGAATTAGTATTTACAATGTATTTATCATCTTGCAAATCACAATCGCAAATATCTTTATCTTTAAAAAATTGTAAATCTTTGATTTCCATATAATCACCAATACAATTTTATCATTAAACATCAGAATTTGAAAACAAAATATTTATTTGGAAATCTTCTTTTCAATTTCTGAAGTTTTTTTCAATTTTAAAATTTCATCAGCATAAATTTTTGCTTCTTCAAATGAATTGTTAGCTATAATATCTTTGATTTTTGGAATTGATGCTGCAGGTGCAGAAAACTCATCTAAACCCATACCCAATAGAAGTTTCGTAGCTTTCGTATCTCCAGCAAATCCACCACACATTCCAGTCCATTTCCCATGTTCGTGGCTTACATCTATAACTTTTTTAATAGCTCTTAAAACCGCTGGATTATATGTGTTATATAGGTTAGAAATTTTTTCATTACCTCTGTCGCTTGCCAAAATATATTGAGTCAAATCATTAGTTCCAATACTAAAGAAATCGACGTATTCTATTAAATCTTCAGCGACAATAACACTTGCTGGAGTTTCGATCATGATTCCAACTTCGATATTTTCATCAAAATCAATATTATCTTTTCTCAATTGTTTTTTATTATTCTCTATGATTTCAAGTGCATTCTCTATTTCTTCAACCGAAATAACCATAGGAAGCATTATTCTAATTTTTCCAAATGCAGAAGCTCTTAAAATAGCTTTAATTTGAGCATCAAAAACATCTCTCATATCAAAGCAAAATCTCAAAGCTCTCCAACCCAAAAATGGATTATCTTCTTTGGGGAATTTGTAATAAGGAAGTTCTTTATCTCCACCTATGTCCAAAGTTCTTATAATTACTGATTTTCCATCTAAAATTTCCACAACTTTTTTATAAGATTCAAATTGTTCATCTTCAGTTGGAAAATGGTCATTGTACATATACAAAAATTCTGTTCTGAATAATCCGACTCCCTCAGCCCCGGATTCTAAACCTTTATCAAGATCTTCGATATTTCCAATATTAGTCATTACATCAATATCTCTTCCATCTTTGGTGATAGCCTTTTTGTGCCTATTTTCTTCGAGCCTTAATTTTTCATTATCTAATTCAGATTTTATATTCTTATATTCTGAAATAGTTTTATCATCAGGATCAATTATACAAATTCCCTTAAATGAATCTATAATAACTGTTTGAGAATCATTAACATTTTCTGTAATATCCTTCATTCCTACAAGACAAGCAATCCCTAAAGTTTGTGCAATAATTGATGTATGAGCGGTTTTCCCACCTAAATCCATCAAAAAACCTACTACATGATCTTTGTCAATTATAGATGTCTCGTAAGGAGTTAATTCTTTTGAAACCAAAATAGTATTAGGTTCCAACGAATCTAGTTTTTGATATTCAATTCCTTTAATCTTGTATAATAATTGTTGTCCTATATCCTTGTAATCCGCAGCTCTTTCTCTCATATACTCATTATCAAGAGACTCCATCATCACAACCATTTCATCTATTGTATCTGTTAGTGCTTTGTCACTTGAATTATTCTCGTTAATTTTTCCGATAACAGTTTCTGATAAAAAAGGATCATCCAACATACTCAAATGAGCTTCGATAACTTGTTTTTGTGTATCATTATCAACCTTAGTCTCAGATAAAATTGTTTTGTAATCATCCAAAGCTTTATTAAACTTATCTACATGAAGTTTAATTTCTTCGTCAGAAATTTTTTCGGTATTAATCTTAACTTTCTGTTTTCTCATAAGTTTAACTTTACCAATAGCTATCTGCTCACTTGCAATAATACCTTCTTTAATTAAACTCATATTACCTCCTTATAAACTAAAGCCGCCACAAAAGTGACGGCTATACATTCTTACTTGAATTAGTCTTCCAAATTTTCTATAAATTCAACTAGTTTTTTTAAATTTTCTTCTTCGTTTTCGCCATCTAATCTAACAGTAACTTCAGTATCTTGTGAAATACCTAAAGCCATAACGTTGAAAATAGATTTAGCGTTAGCTGTTTTTCCGTCTTTAATAAGCTCAACTTTACCATCAAAATTCTTTACAAATTGTACCAATGATGCAGCTGGACGAGCATGCAAACCAGTTTCATTTTTAACTATAACATTTTGTTCTACCATAATAATAATCCTCCTATGACTACTTTATTTATATCCTATTATTCGATTTTTTAAACAGGAAAATATTTTAATTGATATCTTTTACAGATTCTCTTTTCATTATTTGAGAACCTAGTATTGCTTTTTCATTAATAGTTTTGTTTTCTTTCAAGACCTTTACTAAAGTTCTCATTGATACTGCCCCAATATCATAATAAGGTTCTTGAACTGTAGTAAGAGTTGGTCTGTAAATACTTGTCATTGGTATATCTCCAAATCCGGATACAGAAATATCTTCAGGAACTTTTTTGTTATTATCGTAGCAATAATTTATAAATCCAATAGCTTGTGCATCTTCACTAAAACTTACACAAGTTATATCTTGTGATTCTTTTAATTGGAAAATCTTATCTCCTGCTTCATAACCATCTTTTACAGAAACTCCTTCTGATGAGATTTCAAATTTTTCTAATTTCAAATCATCACAAGCTTGTCTGTATCCTTTTAATTTTTCTTGACCAATTTCAGTGTCTTGATTTTCTTTTACAAATAAAATTTTCTTGTGACCTAAATCATAAATATGATTAATCATATTTATCATAGCTTCTTTGTAATCTATTTGTACAGTATGAACATCTTTTATATTCCAGAACTTATCCAATTGAATATATGGAACTGTTTGATCCTTTAATTTAAAAATAACCTCTGGCTCAATATCTTCTGAAATCAAAATTATTCCTTCCACTTGCTTTGTGAACATGAAATCTATAATCTTTTTTTCTTGTTCCAAATCGCCATATGTAGAAGATAAAAGTATATCGTATTTGTACATTCTTCCAATTTCTTCAGCGCCTCTTACAATTTGTGCCATGTATGGAATACCGATATCTTTCACTACAACGCCAATCAAATTGGATCTTTTCATTACCAAAGATCTTGCCAATTCATTTGGCTTAAAATCAAGTTTTTCGATTGCATCCAAAACTTTTCTACGCGCTTCTGGGCTTACAGGCTTAGAATCATTCATAACTCTAGATACTGTAGAAATCGAAACCCCAGCTAGTTTTGCTACATCTTTAATTGTTGGTGATGACATTTAATCGCTCCTTACTAAAATATTTATTGGTTTGTTATTAATCTCAACTTTCACTGGTAAATTTCCACCATATTCACCATCAACATCTCCTGGAACAGTCTGTGATGATTCAATGGTTAAAGTATCAGTTTGAAAATATAATACATCTTCAGAGTAGATATGCTTTGAACTAAAAGCATCTATCATAATCTGTGCAACTTCTTTAAGACGAGAATGTTTAATAATCAAAACATCTAATTTATTATCATCGATTCTTGCCTGTGGGCAAATATTTTCAAATCCACCTACAGTATTCGAGTTTGAAATAATCATTATAGGCGATTTAACTTCTAAATAATCATCCTTAGTTTTGATTTTCAACTCCATAGGCTGATTCAATGTGTTTGGAAGTTCTTTTAATCCTTCTACAATATAGGCCAGTCTACCAAAAATCGCTTTTTGAGCCTTATCAGTTACATAACTAACAGAAGCAATATTTCCTACTGCAAAAACGTTGATGAAAAACCTATGCGAATCATCATTACTTATCTTTCCGACATCGCTTTTTATGATTTTACCCGTTTTAATCATTCTATATAATTTGTAAGGTGTTGATGGCAAGTCTAGATAAGTTGCGAAATCGTTTACTGTACCTGTAGAATATATCGTAATCGGAATATCACTTTCGCTATCGCAAATTCCATTTACAACTTCATTAACCGTTCCATCTCCGCCAGAAATAACTATCAAATCCCACTCATCTGAAGATGTATTAAATGCCTCATTGTAAGCATCATTTTTCTTCTTTGTTTTAAAAAGTTGAACCACAAAATTATCTTCTATTAAATAATTAATTAGTTTCGTCAAATCTCTACTATGTGCTTGACTCCCAGACGATGGATTCGAGATAATTTTTATTTTTTTCATTCTATCCCATCTTTCCTTAATAGCATATCAAAAATTCAATCGTTTTTCAATAGGAATTTAACATTTTTACAATTGTTTTCATAGAAATATAGTGAACTTAAAATTTACAATAAGCCAATCAGAAATACTCAGATTGGCTTAAAAAATTTTATTCAATTATCTTCTAGCTAAACTTTTTACGAAATTGATAATATCCCTTGCAGATCCAACATAGTCTGCAGAATTTAAAAATCCGTATTTTATATTAGTAGCAGTATCTGTTACAGATTCTGCAACATAATCTACAGTATTAGATACATTGCTTGAAACAGATTCCACATGAGATAAAGTGTTACTTACATTATTTGTAATATTTCTTACATCTGGAGAAACATCGCCAATTAATCTATCGGCTTTATTAGTAATTCCTGATACATTATCCAAGATTTGTGGAACTTCGCCAATTGATCTATCGATATCCTTTTTATTATCTGCCAAAACAGCTTTTATGCTTTTGATTAGGTCAGTAAGTTTTAATAAGAATACGATTAAAGCAATTAAGAATCCAGATAAACAAATATATAATATTATTTTAAATATATATAAAGCATCTATCATTTCTTACCTACTTTTTGATTTCTTTTTTTACTTCTTTTGCTTCTTCTTTTGCAGTTTCAGCAGTTTTCTTTGCTTGTTTTTTGCCTTCTTCTACAGTTTTTTCTGCGCCTTCTTTTGCATCTTCTGCGACTTTTTTAGCTGAATCTCCAACTTTTTTTGCTGAATCTTTTACTTGTTCTTTAGTATCTTTTACATCTTCTTTGATATCTTTTGCATCTTTTTTAACTACTTCTTTAAGATCTTCACCAAGAACTCCTAAATCATTTTTAACTTCGTCAAATTGATCAGAAACTCTGTTTAATTCTGTCATTCCTCTATCTTGGAAATCTTGATATTTGTCTTTTACGCTGTCTGTAACATTATCTGCAGTTAACTTGACAGTGTCTACTGCATCGTTAAAATTATTTACTGCTGTTTTCTTTGTTTCTTCAGCGAATTTTTTGATATCTTTTCGAGTTTCTTCACCTGATTTAGGCGCTAATAATAAACCAGCTGCTAAACCTAATGAAGCACCGATAACTGTACCTAATGTAATTTTAGCTTCGTCTTCGTATTTACGTTTAGCAATTTCCCATTTGATTTGTCTTTCTTTTTCTCTTCTTTTATGTTCCAAGTAATCCATTAAACTCATAATAACATCTCCTTAAATAATTTTTTACTATGTTTTTATTATACCCTTTTATTAAAATGCTCAATCATTTTAATAAAATAATTATAATTTAGTCTTTTAAATACAATCTAACCCAAGTTTCCCAACCAACAGTTTGTTTAGGAGATTTTAATAGTCCATTTTTCCCTTTGGCTACAATTCTCACAAAATCTTGATCTTCTGTTAGATTTTTTTTACCTCTATCATTAAAATTATCTGTAGTAAGTCCTGTGTTTTTATCATTTACATATACAAGACAGTCTTCATCAATTGTTTTTCTGATTTCGTAATTTTTATCCCCACTTGTTACATCAAAATCAGGAAGAGATTTACTGATATCTACCGTGTCCCAATTAATAGTATTATTTTTAGAGAAAAATGACAAATCAAAATTTTGTCTCAAAGTTAAATCATTTGATTCAATTACTAAAACTTTCTTTCCAGCAAATGCATATTCCGATGCATTTTCTACACTCAACTTTGCATTTATTGGATTTTCTATTGTAAGTTTGATTGGATCTATCAAAATTTTATATCCATCATTTCCTTTAACCATCTTTATTGGATTAGTACTTTTGTATGATTTATTTGATTTTAATTTTGCTTCATCATCCTCTAACCATTTCAAAATAGTCGCTTGATGTTGTGGATTAGAATTTATTTCGTTTATAAATTCTTCTGCATCTTTATTTTTAAAAGGTATAGATTGGTTTGAAGATTGAACAACGCTTATCATTTGTTCTGATGATTTTGATTGCACAGATTGTATGAATTTAGCTTTTACAGATTCTGCAGTGATGGTTCTTTCTGCTAAATTTTCTTGAAACATTGGTTTTATGTATTTGATTCCAAATACAATACCAATTAATAAAGCTATTCCAATAACAGACAAGATAATTTTTTTAATTATAGGTGACTTATCATCATCGTAATCGTAATAATCATAGTAATCTTCATAATCGTTGTTTGTTTCTTGATATGCTTTTTTTCTTTCTTCTTTCAAGGATTCTGATTCAATATCTACAACATTTAGCCTATCTGTTGTGTCTTGATTTGAGTATTTATTCTCATGATAATGATTCTTCTCATTAGAAGAATTTTCTTCATAAGAATTTAAAAATTCTTCATTTTCTGTTAATCCAAGTTTATGGTTTTGAGTTTCGTTTCTAAATTTAGAAGCTTCTAACAAAAAATCTTCAAATGTTTTGCCTTCAGAAGAATAATCATCATCTTTTGAAAAATCATGACCACATACTCTACAAAATCTATCATCAATTTCTACAAATGAATTACAATTTGGGCATTTTTTTAAATTAGAATCTTTCATAATATCACTCACCTTATCTATCATATATTATACATTTTCATGCTACTTAAGTGAATAGATAACATAAAATTAAATGCATAATAAAAAAGCATGAGATTTTTCCCATGCTAATAAGCGAAATCGCTTTTATTCACAAAATATCCTCAGAAGACCCTAATCAATTAATGACCTTCAGTATGTGAAGGTGGGTTGACTGTATCAAACATCTGGCATCCCTTCAAGGAGGGCTCGTCATCAATTATCAAACGTCCGTCATCCCTTATAGTGTGTGTCGGTTTAATTTTTCAGGGTTCCTCTTCTGAGGTTAATTTAATTATACTACAACGTAAAATTGTTTTCAAGGGAAGTTATTCTTTCAAATAATCTTTGAATCTTTCTGGAAGATTTGTCGCAATATTATGGAACTCCCCTTTCATATCCACAAATTCTATCTTATTAGCGTGAAGCATTTGAGAAAAGTTTTTGATTTTTTCTCAATACAAGCTATCTGCAACAATTGGACAATTGATATATTCCATGCTAACTCTTATCTGATGAGTTCTTCCTGTTAATAGCTCTAAACTTACCAATGAATAATCGCCATAATTTTTCAAATTTTCCAAAATTGTCACGCTTTTTTTCCCATTTTCATCAATTTCTGTTTTAATTCCATCTCGTTTCAAATTCAACTCTATTTTTTGATTTATTGGATTTCCCATCACAATTGCCAAATATTTTTTCTTAAATGAGTTTTTTTGATAAAAAGCTTGTGCTATTTTATTTTTCGCAACCATTACCACGCCTGATGTGTCTTGATCCAATCTATTTATAAATCTAACTTTCTGCTTAATATTTCTTTGTTCAAACAAATAAGACACGAAATTTGCCAAGCTTTTTTCTCCATCTTTATTCATAGTTAGCTTGTCAGGTTTATTTAATACGAAAATATCATCATCTTCATAAAGAACTTCGATGTCCATGTTAATTGGCTCATATTTGTTTTCTTCATCCCTAAGATTGATAGTTACAATATCTCCTTTTTCTAACTTAGAGTTTCTCTTAGCATGTTTCCCATTTATAAAAATATCGTCTTTGTAAATACTGATGAATAAATTATGGGAAATGTGATTTTTTTTCAAAAATTCATCTAATCTTATTTTTTTATCTACATTAAAACTAATTTGTCTCATTGTTTAAATCTCCAGTTATTTGGTATAATAAAATTATAACAAATATTAGGAGCTTTTAGAATAAATGAACAATAACAGCAAAATTATAAATATATATGTAAACGATAACCAAAAATCGCTGGAAACAGCGCTGATTGTCAAAGATAAATTAGAACAGAAAGGATTCAAACCTACATTTGATTTTGACGAAAATGCACTCATTAATCTATGCATTGGCGGGGATGGTGCTTTTTTAAGAGCTGTTCATAAATACGAGTTTTCAACAATTCCTTTCGTTGGAATAAATACAGGACATCTTGGATTTTATCAAGAAATTTTAATTCCAAATATCGACAAATTTATTTCAGATTTAATCAATGAAAATTATGGAATTGAAAAAATTTCTTTACTAGAATCAAAAACCGCAATCAGAAATAGCAGCAAAACTTATACACACAAAGCACTTAACGAGTTCGTAGTAAAAAGCGATGACTCCTCTATTGTATATTTGGATGTATACATCGATGATAATCACTTAGAATCATTTGCTGGAGATGGAATAATAGTCTCCACTCCTTCTGGGTCAACTGCATATAACTTCTCAGCGGGTGGATCTGTTTTGTATCATGGTCTAGATGGTTTCCAAGTGACTCCACTAGCTCCAATTAATTCGAAAGCTTATCGTTCACTTTTGAATTCTCTTGTAGTTCCATCGAAAAGTAATGTTACATTGTATTTTAGAGACCACAATTTTGACAGAAAAAGTTCCATAGTTTTGGCAGACGGATTGAACAGAAGCTATGATAATGTAGATTATGTAAATTTCACTTATTCTGATCAATATATCAACAAATTAGTTTTCTTAAAAGACTGGTATTGGTTAAATATCAAAGACAAATTCTTATAAAAAGAAAAACATGGATTGCAATGAATTATCAAAGCTATCCATGTTTTTTTATTTTTCTAAACCCAATTCATTAATTGCTGCGTTAAGCATTTTTGAAGCTATAGGTCCTGCAGTTTTCACACCGTAAGAGTTGTCATCTTCCAAGATTACTGCTATAGCAAATTTAGGTTTCTTGGCAGGTGCAGCTGCAACAAACCAAGCATGTGTACTTGTTTTATCTTTAATTTCTGCCGTACCTGATTTTGCAATTACAGATGTGCTAACATTTAATGTATCGTAGCTTTCTGCAGTCGATCTCAAATAATCTTTTAATGTTTCCATATTTTTTTTATTACCAATTTCAGATAATAATTCAGGCTTAGTTTCTTTAACAACTTTTCCTTCAGAATCTATTATTTGACTAACCAAGTATGGCTTCAACATTTGTCCATTATTAGCAACAGCACTCATAGCCATCGCCATATTCAAAGGAGTTACCAAGGTTTCTCCTTGTCCAAAACTTGTTGTTGCAATATCTGCATTACTTTTTGTTTTCATATATCCATTGACGCTCACTGCAACAGGCAAATCAAAAGGAATTTTCTTACCAATCATAAATTTCGAAGTATTATCTTGCAAAATTTTATTGCCCAATTTTACACCTTGAGATGCAAAATAAACATTAGATGATTTTACAAGAGCTTTTCTTAAATCAGTCTCCCCATACACAGCTCCATTGTTATTTGAAATAGTGTATTTATTAAATTCAATTGTACCCGTGTTATCCTCAACAACTTTGTCAACTTTATCTTCGTTTTCCAATATTGCATTACCAGTTATTATTTTAAAAACAGATCCTGGAGTATACATACCTTGTGTTGCACGATTTAATAATGGAGAAGACTCCCTGTTCAAAAGTTCTTGCCATTGTGAAGATACTTCATTTGGATTATAGGATGGGCAAGTCGCCATTACGTAAACTTCTCCAGTAGTCGGATTCATCATTACGATTGAACCTTTTTTGCCATCTAGCAAATTGTATGCAAGCTTTTGTAAAGTAGAATTTGTTGTCAATACAAGATCGTTACCTTTATTATTTGAACTTACTATATTTCTCAATTGTGATAAAGGAGTGTCTTTGTTAATATTCAACAATTCTTTCATATAAGATTTTTCAAGACCAGCTGTACCGTAAGTTTTTGAGTTATATCCTGTAATATTTCCATAAATATCAGCATAATCAAAAAATCTATAATTTTTTCCAGCTGAATCTTTCTTAGTTTCTACCAATACATTTTTATCTCTGTCATATATAGTTCCACGCTCAACCTTATCTTCATCTACCCATAACCTTTTATTGTACTCATTGTTTGCTATTTTATCCGCTTTTACTATTTGAAAATATGTCAAATACAAAACCAATAGCACGAACAAAGTCATCAAGAAAGATAAAACCACTATAATTCTTTTGTTCATTTTATTTTGCATAAATATCTTCCTCTCCTTGATCAGTTGAGCAGAATTGTAAAATTGCCAAGCAAATAAATGACATCGCCATTGAAGTACCACCGTAACTTACAAATGGAATTGTGATTCCTGTCAAAGGAACCAATTTCATAACTCCACCGAACATAACAAGACCTTGAATTGCAAAAATAACAGAAATTCCAAGGGCAACAATTTTGTAGAACTTATTTGATTGATACAATGAAATTTTCATCCCTCTGTAAATCAAAATCAAAAACAACATTATTACGCCCATTCCTGTAAAAGTTCCCATTTCTTCGCAGATAGCTGCGAAAATAAAATCACTTGTTACAACAGGAACTACATCAGGCCTTCCTAATCCAAGCCCAGTTCCGAAAAATCCTCCACTTGCTATTGCGAATAAAGCTTGCGTGATTTGATATCCTATTCCGTCAATATTCTTCCATGGATCAAGCCATGTAGACACTCTTATTCTTATATGAGAAAAAAGCATATACGCAGCCACTGCTCCAACTATAGCGATTAGTAAGTTCAATATAATTAATCTGATGTCTTCTTGATTAACAATTTGATAAACTAAAAATAATCCGTAAAAAATCATCGCAGTTCCCAAATCTTTTTGCAAGAAAAACAATCCTATAAAAAAATACACGACAATCATTAGAAAGTATCTTTTGATTATTGGAAGGTATTTCTTGTATTTTTTTGCTGAATCTAAATTTATTCTGTCCAATAAATCAATATTGTAATCATAACTTGCTAAGAAAAACACGTACAATATTTTAGTGATTTCAGATGGTTGAAAACCAATGCCGAAAATACTTATCCAGTTTCTAGCACCATATTTATCTTCTGCAAGTAGTAATGTCATTAAAAACATTACTATACAACCAATCAAATAAAGTGCAGTAAATTTGTACCATTTTTTATAACTTTTCAAAATAAAAAAAGTTCCAAAAAACAACAGTATTCCAATTGTGAACCACATTATTTGTTTTAATCCTTCGTGAGGATTAAGTCTGTAAATAACAATTATACCTATACTAAAAAGCATACATGCAATTTGTAATATATATCCGTCTCCCTTAGTGATTTTTGTTACGTATTTATTTGCTAAAAACATTAAAATCGTAGCAAACAAAAAGTAAGCTAGTGCTTTTGTATCTAATCCTTTTTCATTTGATCCTAAAGCAAGAAAAAAGCCAAATATGTTAAACAAAAGTATTAAATAAACTGGCTTAATCATCCTACCATTAACACGCATTGGCTTTAAGTTATCGATAAATTCTTTAAATCTGCTATTTTGTTTACGTTTAGTTTGCATCTTTGTCACCATTTACAAACATGAATTCAATTTGTCCAATATCTATTAAGTCTTTGTCGTTTAATCTAGCAGAATTAATCAGTTTATTTCCATTCAAAAAAGTTCCATTAGCAGAATTCAAATCCTCAATATAATAATTATTTTTTTCTTTATAAATACGTGCATGTCTCTTAGAGATAAACCTATCCTTCAATGCAACTTGATTGCTATCATCTCTTCCTATAGTGGCAGTTCTTCCTATAAAATAATGCTCTTGTATTTTAAAAGGCAAATTTTCTTTTCTATTAATAAGTTTTAAATAAGTATTTGAACTGTAATTCATATTGTTTGTTCCTTTTATATCCAAATAAATCATCTTGATTATATTGAAAATAAAATAATAAATGATTATTACAAACAAATATTTAAAAAACATAGAAATTAAATTATATAATTTTAAATTCGGAGTAATTTGTATAGAAAAGAATGCATCTAATATGTCAATAATGTATTTCATAGAATTCCATCCTTTCTCATTTTTATCCTAATATAATATATCACATTTTGAACTTAATAAATGAATAATAAAGTTACAATTTGTCAAAATTAATCTTCAAATATAACAGAATCGTCAGTAAATCCTTTGATTCTTGCCAATGATTCTATGGTGTATCCTTGTCTTCTTAGATTTTCTCCACCTTTTTGAAAAACTTTTTCGATTAGAATTCCAATTCCTTCAACAGTTGCATTTGCTTGTGAGCAAATATCAATCAACCCTTCCAAAGCTTTCCCATTTGCAAGAAAATCATCTATCAATAAAACATGATCTTTATCATCTAAGTATTCTTTTGAAACCATTACTTCATAGCTTCTGTTTTTTGTAAAACTAAAAACTTCTGTTCTGTAGCAATTGTCGCCCAACGTTTTTGAGCTTGTTTTCTTTGCAAAAACAACTGGGCAATTAAATCTAATACCACATGCATATGCTATTGCAATTCCACTGACTTCTATTGTAAGTATTTTATTGATTTTTTTATCCTTAAATTTTTCGTAAAATTCATTTGCTAAATCTTCAAAAAGAACAGGATCAATCATATGATTAATGAACCTGTCTACCTTCAGTATATTTCCCGGTAATACCAAACCGTCTTTCATTATTCTCTCTTCAAGTTTTCTCATTTATATCTCCTAAAATTTAATAAATATATTATACATACAATATCAAAAAATCACAATATTTGCCAATTAAAAAATATCACTTACTCTAAAATATAGAATAAGTGATATTATAAAGTTACTTAACATTCATCATTTTTTCTTTTGCTATTTTTTCAATATCCAAAACTTTTTGTTCAGCTTTTTCTTTTGAATCTGCAACAGAATAAATATATAATTTAATTTTTGGTTCAGTTCCAGAAGGACGTAGCGCATACCATGATCCATCATCATAATAATATTTTAAAACATTTGATCTTGGAGTTCCATAATCTTCAAAATTTACATCGTAATCTTTTGTTTCAACTAATTTTGTAGAACCTATTTCACTAATTGGATTGTGTCTGAATTCTTCCATGATTCTTCCGATTTTTTCTTGACCATCCAATCCTTCTAAAACAACGGAAGATAGTGAATTTTCGTGATATCCAAATTCCTTATATAAATCATTTAAAACATCGATCAAAGTTTTTCCTTGTGTCTTGTAATAAGCTAACATTTCTGAAATCATCATTGAAGAACTTACTGCATCTTTATCTCTTACAAATGTTCCATAAGAATAACCAATACTTTCTTCGTAGCCAAATACCCAAGACTTTTCTCCAGTTTTTTCGTATTCATTAGCTTTTCCGCAAACATTTTTAAATCCAGTTAATGTTTCTATCATTTCAACGCCGTATTTTTTGGCGATTTTAGATGATAAATCACCCGTTACAATTGATTTAACAACTGCAGGGTTTTCTGGCAAATCATGTTTTTCATATCTTTGGCTCAAAATGTAGTTTGTCAACAAAGCTCCGATTTTATTGCCATCTAAGAAAACATATTCTCCGTTACTTAAAACTTCGACAGCAGTTCTATCTGCATCTGGATCAGTTGCTAATAGCAAATCAGCTCCAACTTCTTTTCCCAAATTAATTGCATATTCAAATGCTTCTGGATTTTCAGGATTTGGGTAAGGAACAGTCGTAAAATTGCTGTCAGGATTTTCTTGTTCTTTTACAACGTAAACATTTTTGAATCCTCTAACATCTAAAATATGTCTTACGAATCTATTTCCAGTTCCGTTCAATGGAGTATAAACAATTTTCACATCTTTATCAATGTTGTCATCATTAATTGTAAGACTTAGAACATCTTCAAAATAATCTTTGTCCAAATTCTCTCCAAAATATTGTATTTTACCTTCAGCTATTAATTTTTCAAAATCTCCTATCTTAACTTCTGTAAAACTTTTGATTTTGTCCAAATTACTCAAAATTTCATCAGCCTTGTCTTCAAGAATTTGGCTACCCTCTTCCCAATAAGCCTTGTATCCATTGTATTCTTTTGGATTGTGAGAAGCAGTAATCATAATTCCTGAAATGCAATTGAATTTTCTAATAGAGTACGACAACATTGGTGTTGGTCTTATATCATCCGACAAATAAACTTTTATTCCATTAGATGCAAGTACATTTGCAGAGATTTCTGCAAATTCTTTTGAAAATTTTCTAACATCGTAGCTAATGCTAACGCCTCTTTTCAAAGCTTCATCGCCGTAATTTTTGATAGTATCGGCAAGTGCTTGTGTAGTTTTCATGATGTTGTACTTGTTCATTCTATTAGTGCCTGCTCCAATTTTTCCTCTCAATCCAGCAGTACCAAATTCCAATGATTTATAAAATCTATCTTTTATTTCTTCATCATTATCTTTTATTGCTTCCAATTCATTTCTTGTTTCTTCATCATAAGACTTATCATTTAACCATTCATTGTATACTTTTAAATAATCCATAAATCCTCCTATTGATAATAAATTAAACCTTTATACAAAGATTTTTGCTTAAACCATTTTTCTAAATCATACACTCTCTTTACTCCCCAATTAGAGCATTCAATTTTCCAACCATCGTCGTAGTAAATCGAATTTATAGTGACCCAATGAAATTTAACATCAGGATTTTTGTGATTTAATGTCAACATCAAAACTGGATAGCCATTTGCTATTGCTCCTATTATATATGTCACAATGTTTCTGATTTTCCAAGTAAAATTGTAGTTTTGCGCTACAAGACTCATTCCATTTTTCTTGGCATACTTTCTTATTCCGTTATTCATAGGGAACAAAAATGGTACGCCGTATATTTTAGGCTTCAGAAATGTTGACAGCATATCTGCAAATTTTATATATTCAGTTTTAGTTATTCTTTTTCCCAAAAGATTTTCTGGAACTAACTTGGCATATTCTCTTTTTGTATTAGCAATGTAGATAAAATAATTTGTCATGGCAATTACTGAACAGCCCTTTTTAGTGAGATAGTTCGAATTCAAAATATCTTCAAACCATTGTTGATCTCCACCGAAAAAACCTTCAATATTCAAAATTTCATCTACATCTTTAAGTTCATATCTAGTATTCATTATTTCTCCATACTTATAGAATATACCCCGCTTTTTCTTCTATCAATCAAAATTTCATTTTCATTTGTTTCCATTTCAATGATTTTTTCGTCAAAAATTTTCGTGCATTTGTTAAAATCTTCAAAATATTCATTCAAATCAAATGTAAAGCCTTCTCCTGAATTTATAAATACAAGTAAAAATCCTTCATTGTTTTTAACGCTGAAACAAATACAATAATCATTTACATCATAAAATTTAATTTTATTTCTAATTTCATTCGCATCTTTCAGATTAAATTCTGGATGCATTTTCCTAAATTTAATCAATGATTTAACATATTCGTATATTTCAACGTAATCGTGTTTCAATTTCCAATCAACTGCATTGATACTAAGAGAAAGATTATAAGTGTTTTTATACATCGACTTACTTCTTAGAAACTCATTTCCACAATGAAAGAACGGTACCCCTTTACTTAGCATTATCAAATCAAAACAAAGCTTTGTTGACGTTTCGATATCTGCGTTTGTTTTAATTAATTTATCCTGAAGAATTAAATTATCGTGAGAATTAAAATAATTAATGGTTTCATTAGGATTTTCGCAAAAACCATGTCTTTTTTCATCATAATAAATCGATCCACAAATTCCAGTTTCCAAACCAATTTTATCTACATTTTCTTGAACAAAACCTGTAGAATCGTCATCGTTATCTCCTTTAATAGCGTTTCTGAAAAACGGATTGAAAAAAGCATAATCCTTCCCTTTTTGACTACCAAAAATCGTTCTTTTATTTTTCTGTAACGGAGATTCATCTGCCATCCATGGCTCTCCGTAAATAATTACATTTTCATCGTTTTTTCTAAGTTCACTTACGATTTTATCGGTTGTTTCTGAATCTATTAGAGCCATTAAATCAAATCTGAAACCATCAATGTGAAATTCTTTTTGAAAATACAATAAGCTATCAATAATAAATCGTCTCACAAATTCATCTTCGGTGTTTAATTCATTTCCAACTCCAGATCCATTTGTGAAATCTCCATCCTTATCACTTCTATAAAATTGTGGATAAATCAGATTAAATGGATGATCTTTGTTTCTGAAAGTATGATTGTAAACCACATCCATAATCACACCAATATGATTTGCATGTAATGTTTGAATCATTTTTTTGAATTCAATGATTCTATTCTTTGGATTTTCTGGCTCTGTGGAATAGCTCCCTTCGATGCAATTATAATTTTCAGGATTGTATCCCCAATTGTAATTATCTCCAGAAAATCTTTCTGAATTTCTCTCATCAATACCTACAAAATCAAATACAGGCATCAAATGAACATGTGTTATACCCAAATCTTTTAAATGATTTATCCCAGAAACATCACTTTCCTCTATCAATCCCAAAAATTTCCCTCTATAATCATCTCTAATTTTACTCGATATGTCAGAAGAATAATCTTTTATTGATAATTCGTAGATTATAGCTTCATTCTTGTTTGCTATTTCGTATTCTTCATGAATAAAACCATCTGGGTTTGTGGAATTCAAATCTATTACACATGATTTTAAGCTATTAATTGAAGAAGCTTTACAAAATGGATCCACAATTTCGAATTTTTCATCAAGCTGATATTTGTAGTAAATTCCATCCAAATCTCCTTCAACTTTGACTTCAAAATATCCATCACTTTTTTTCATATCAATGGAGTTGTATCTTACATCATTGTAATTTTCATAAAGTAATAACTTTACTCTATTTATTTTAGGAGCATAAATCTTGAAAAACGTATATTCTTTGTTGTAATTAAATCCTAACTCATACATTTATAACTCCTAATAATCTTTTAAATAATTAATTCCGAAAATGTCCGATATTTCTATATTTTTCAACATATAACCATTCCACAAATTTTCATCTAGATACATTATTTGAATTTTTTCGTTAACTTCAGCAAAATTGTCAAAAGAGTTTATTACATTAAAACTATCATTATATTTGATAATCAAATTATATATCTCCATAAATTCGTCTATAACTTTTTGATTTTTTATTATTTCTATATTTTCTAATATAAAGTTCATACAACTAGATTCAGTATTTGCAGAGCTTTCTTTATCAAATTTGAACACTCCGTTATTTTCGCTTAAATTATTTACATTTTCATAAACATTTGAATTACTAGTTAATAAAATTGATCCGTTCTTCATAAAAGCATAGGGATAAGTATTTGAAACATCGAAGTTTTTGTAAGGAATATAATTGAAAACATCACTTGCTTTAGCAAAGTCTGGCATTTGATCAAGCATTATGTTCTCAACAAATATTAGTTTGATTTTTTCTTGAATAAGTTTGTCTGAATTTATTATATTTGATAGACCGATACACAAGCTTATTATTTTCTTGCAAAATAAATAATCAAACGAACTCATACCGCCAATAAAAAAAGTCGTTGGAGTGATGATAGTGTTCACATTATCTTTTAGTTTTAAGTATAAATACAAGATATAAAAAACATTTAAAACTTGTCTTTTACCTTCGTGAAAATCTGATAATTGCATATTAAAAATACTATTATCATTTATATTTTTCAGGTTATACTTATTGACAAGTTTTTTCTTGTACTTTAGTTTGCTAGAATACAAATTATCGCAATCTATCTTATTATTGAATAAATCGTCGTTAAATCCATAAGTTTGTATCGCAATTTTATTTTGAATATTTGTGTCAATATCTATATATTCGCTTTCTAATAAATATTTCTTATGATAATTAGAACCTACAATTATTTCGTGAGATATGAAAGCTATCAGATTAAAACAATCTAGGAAATCTTCCTTGATAATTTCTGGATATCCATTTTTAAGAGCATTTCCATTTATTAATTCAATTATCTTTTTTATATCAGCAAATTGATATAAATACCTCAAATCCATTAATTCAAATGACTCTCTGTGCAGATTAATATTGATATATCCGAAAATTTTATTACACTTTATCAAAGCTTTTTCAAAATCAAATCCCAAATCCAAAAGTTTTTGTAAAAACGAAATTATTACTAAGGAAACATTCGTTTCAACAATATTAATTTGAATATGCTGTTCAATTTTATCTGCGTTTTCGAAAAATTTTATTTCATCATTAAATATGTCTTCCACTATTGAATCCGATAGAAATTTTTGTTGCAAGAATTTAATATATTTCCCGAATTCATCAATTTCAGGAGTGTAAACAAATTGACGAATCGAATCAATTTTATTTTCTTCAGAATAAATCTCCTCAATTCTTCCGCGAATAAAATTTTCGTAATTAAGATTCGGGTTAGCTTTTGGTGCAAATAATCTAATAAAATTAGTATTCTCATTTAAATAAGGAATATCGTAAATTTGAGATTTTATTATATTATTATCTAATTCTATATCGTATTGAGTAGATCTTTTAAAAACAACGCTTGTTTTTGGTTCGTGGAATGCTGTCTCAATTTGATTTTCATCGATTATTTGTTGTTTGAACTGTGAATTTTTGTAAAAAATAGAATATGCTTTTCAAAACTTACCTTGTTTTGAAAACTTCTCAAACAAATCTACG
The DNA here is from genome assembly GCF_052932205.1 of Finegoldia sp. P1-F-LS. Lineage (NCBI taxonomy): Bacteria > Bacillati > Bacillota > Tissierellia > Tissierellales > Peptoniphilaceae > Finegoldia > Finegoldia sp. P1-F-LS. The sequence goes on from NZ_JBRFJH010000006.1 coordinate 54,070, forward strand.
GCGAATCTTCCGATATAACTTTGACCTAAGTGCAAATCATTGTCCATATTTACAACATCATCATATTTTTCTTGTAAAATATGTTGCAAATAAGTTTTTATATTGAGTTTTTCAATATAATCTTCAAACAGATTTTCTACCATTAGTTCAAATGATACTATATATGATCTTGATGATATGTCAGTGTTACTATTAGTTTGATTTTCAGAAATCAATTCTTTAATGACTTCATTAAGCGCAATTCTAATTTCATATAGATTTGCATCTTGAAGATCAACCAACGAATTATACGATAATTTGATTTGTAGTAATCTTCTTAGTTGATCTTCTGAAATGTCCATCATTTAATAATCTCCTCATAAAGTTCGATGTATTCTTTCGCAGATTTTTCCCAATCATTTTTAGAATTCATAGCATTTTCTTTGATTATATTAAAATCATCATTGTAGTAAAAAGATATTGCGCGTCTCAATGTATACAAGAAGTCATGTGCATTGATATTTGTAAATGAAAATCCATTACCTTCTTTGCTAAATTCATTAAATGATTGAACAGTATCCCTCAATCCTCCAGTTTCACGCACTACTGGTATTGTTCCATACCTCATAGCAATTAATTGTGATATCCCACAAGGCTCAAATATTGAAGGCATCATTAAGAAATCTGCACCCGCATATATCTTGTGTGATTCTTCATTGTTATAATAAATATTTGCTTTTAATTTATCTGGGAATTTCCACTCGTAGTATTTGAACATTTCTTCATAAGAATAGTCACCTGTTCCCAAAATTACCACTTGAACATCTTCTGTAGTCAAAAATTCGTCCATAATGTATCTAACAAGTTCTAGTCCTTTGTTTTCAACCAATCTAGTCACCATGGCGAATACAGGAACATTTTTTTCTTCTAATCCGTACATTCTTTGTAGCACTTTTTTGTTTTCATCCTTGTCTTTTATATTTTTCAGCGAATAATTTTTGAATAAATATTTGTCTGTTTCTGGATTCCAAATTGTCGTATCAATGCCATTTGTAATACCGGATATTTTATAGTGATACTGTCTTATAATCCCATCTAACCCTTCTCCGAAGAAAGAATACTTTATCTCATCGGCATATGTTTTGGAAACAGTTGTAACTCTATCGCTGAAAACTATTGCGCCTTTCATGAAGTTAATTGCATCGTAGAATTTTAATGCATCTTCAGTAAAATACATCGGTGATAAGTCTGTTTGCCTTAATGAATTGGAACTGAAAACACCTTGATATTTTAAGTTGTGAATTGTAAAAACTGTTTTAATTGACTCATAGAAAGGGTCGCCTTTTGCAAAGTCTCTGGCATAAACATTAACCATGGCCGTGTGCCAATCATTTGAATGGATAATGTCACAATCAAAATCTATATATCGTAACAATTGGACACAAGCTTTTGAGAAAAACACGAATCTCTCACAATCATCATATTCTCCGTAAACATTATCTCTATTGAAATAATCTTCGTTATCTAGAAAATAAAATTCAACACCTCTATGAATGTATTTAAATACGCCAACATAATGATGCTTAAAATCCAAGTCTACGTAAAAGCTTCCTTCAAATTCAAATTTTTTTCTGTATTCTTCATTAATCAATTTGTACAAAGGAATGACCACTTTTACATCATGACCCTGTTTTTTCATCTCTAGTGGAAGCGTACCTGCTACATCTGCAAGTCCACCTGTTTTTATAAACGGATCAGCCTCTGCTGCACAGTATAAAATCTTCATTTAAGTTCCCCTATTTGTCTTCTAATATAGCATTCTTTTTTAATTCGTATGGATAATTTGGATTACCAACTACAGTTACATTTTCTTTTACTAAAACTCCTTTATCTGTAATTGTGTTTACAACAACAGCGTTTTTTTCAATCATTGACCTCTCAAAAATAACAGAATTCTTAATAACTGCCCCTTCTTGAATTTCTACACCTCTGAAAATAATTGAGTTTTCGACTTTTCCGTTTATTTTGACTCCGTTTGCAATCAATGAATTTTTCACGCAAGCAGATTCTCCATACAAAGCAGATGGCTCGTCTTTTGATTTTGTTAGTAGCAAACCGTTTTTGAAAAATACATTTTTGTAAACATCTTCATTTAATAATTTTAAATTTGCATCATAAAATTGCGTCAAATTTCTGATGACTTCAACATATCCATCTATCATGTAAACGCCGATTTTTAATTTATCTAAATTAGAGATAATAACATCAATTAATTCATTGGAACTGGAATTCTTTGCTGCATCGTGAATCAAATTTAAGAAAACAGATTTTTTCATGTACCCAATATTTGTCATCAAATTAAATTCATCATCAATTCCTTGATTTGTTCCTATACTAATCAAATTACCATTATTATCTAAATTTAGTCTAGTTTCTCCGATAAATAATCCTGTTGCATTATCTACTTTTTTGCAAAATAAAAGTATATCCAAATCTTGCTCGATAAATCTATCGTGTGATACTGAAAAATCCTCTCTAAAAATAACCATCGGATCGTAGAAATACAACTCATCTTCCTTTGACCTCAAATAAAACTCTATTGTTTCGTTGTAAGCGACAATTTCCTTGCCTGCATTTTCAAAAGTCGGAGGGAAAATAACAAGTCCGTTTCTTCTTCTATTTAATTCATAACTTTCACCATTTCCCAAGTGATCTAGAGTTGATCTCATGATTTTTCCGCCATACAAAACAACATTTGAAAATTCATTATTTGCAAAGTTACTCAAAGCAATATCTATAATCCTATATCTAGCTCCATAAGGAAGCATATATTCTGGTCTGGAATCAGTTAAATATCCGAAATCCTGTCTACCTTTTCCACCATATATAATTCCAATACAATTTTGCATAATTTCCTCCTAGCACTCTTCGATTCCATCTTCACTAACTAAGAAGATTTTGTCTGAGTCTTTTTCTCCAATAACTTGATTTTCTTCAATAGTCATGGATTCTGCTACGACACAGTTGTAAAGTTTTGCTCCTTTTTTGATAACAGTATCACTTAAAATAACAGAATCATGAACTTCTGCATTCTTTTCCACAGTTATCGATGAAAACAAAACAGAATTATTAACATTCCCATAAATCAAACAATTTTCATTGATTAATGATTTTTTAACATCTGCAAATTCATCAACATAATGAGGAGGAAGATTTCTGTTTTTTGTGTAAATTCTCCAACTAGTATCGTACAAATCAAGCTTATTATCAGGATTTAATAAATCCAAGTTCGCTTGCCAGTAACTTCTTACAGTTCCCACATCTTTCCAGTAACCATCAAACTTCCAAGCAAAAACATTCAAACCATCATCTATAATCTTAGGGATTATGTTCATACCAAAATCGTGTTTGGAATTCTTGTCTTCATTATCAGCGATCAAATATTTTTTCAAAGTGTGCCAATTAAAAATATATATTCCCATGGAAGCTAAATTGCTTTTTGGATTGTTTGGTTTTTCTTCAAATTCAACGATTTTTCCATTATCATCAGTATTCATAATACCGAACCTGCTAGCCTCACTCCAATCTACTTCCATTACAGCAATTGTAAGTTCGCTATTTTTATCCTTATGATATTTCAAAATCTCATTGTAATCCATTTTATAAATATGGTCACCAGATAAAATTAGAACATATTCTGCATCTAATTCATCCAAATAATTCATATTTTCGTAAATTGAATTTGCCGTACCTTCATACCAATTACCACCAACTTCTGTAGCAAATGGTGATAAAATTCTTAGACCACCTGAATTTCTGGATAAGTCCCAGCTAGATCCATTTCCTAAGTGTGAATTTAGTTTAAATGGCTTGTATTGTGTCAAAATTCCTACATCCCTTATATCGGAATTCGCAGCATTACTTAAGGCAAAATCAATTATTCTATATTTCCCACCAAATGACACTGCTGGTTTTGCAACTTTTTTTGTCAAAGCTTTTAATCTTGAGCCTTGTCCTCCCGCTAAAAGCATAGCTACTACTCTATTTCGTGCCTTCATAAGCCCTCCTAATTTTTATTGATACATCTAAGTTTGTTCAATTTAATAAACATTGCAGAAAATGGTTCTATATCAACCGTAATAGAAAATTTTCTGTTGTTATGTTCTTTATTTTTTGAATAATATGGTTTGTTTCTTAGTAAACTTCCACCGTATTTTTTCATTGAAGAATTAAGTACAACTGAATATAGTGCATATTCGTCTACTCCTACTGGATATTTTTTTCTTCTAACTGGTGTGAAATTAAAAATACAAATAATTTTTTCATTTTTAGAATTAATTCTCTCAAAAATTATCAAAGATTCATTTGCATTATTCACATCTTCCCATTGAAAACCAGAATAGCTTGTATCCAAATCATAAAATTCATCATTATTTAAGTAGAATTTATTCAAATCTTTCATGAAATATTTAAGTTTTTGATGTTTCTCGTATTCCAAAACTTCCCATGTGATTTCTTTATACTCATTCCACTCATCAAATTGGCCTATATCATTACCCATAAACAAAAGTTTCTTACCAGGATGTGCAAACATGAACGAATACAAAAGTCTTATTTGATCGAATTTCTGATCGTAAGTTCCTGGCATTTTTCCAATCATCGAGTTTTTCATATGAACAACTTCATCATGGCTAAATGGCAAAATGTAATTTTCATTAAATGCATACATTATCGAAAAAGTTAGTAAGTTATGGTGATCTTTTCTAAATAGAGGATCCATTTTCATGTATTTTATGATATCATTCATCCAACCCATATTCCACTTAAAATCAAAACCAAGACCATTTTCTTTTACTGGCTTTGTTACATTTGGCCAAGCAGTCGATTCTTCCGCAATGACAAAAACACTAGGGAACTCTTGTTTAATTGTATTATTTAATTTTTTGATAAATTCAATTGCCTCTTTGTTTTCGTATCCACCATCTTCGTTACGGATGTCTTTTCCAGAGAAATTTAAGTAAATCATATAAGCCACTGCGTCAACTCTTAGCCCATCCAAGTGATAGTACTTGAACCAAAATAACGCAGAAGATATAAGGAAATTTACAACTTCTTTTTTTGAAAAGTCAAAGTTCAACGTTCCCCATTGATCGTTGTCAGCTAAATATTGATCTGTTTTTTCGAATAAATTACTTCCGTCAAATTTTCTAAGCCCAAAATCATCTTTGCAAAAATGAGCTGGAACCCAATCCATAATAACTCCAATGTCGTTTTGGTGTAATTTGTCAATCAAATACATCAAATCTTTTGGACATCCAAACCTAGAAGTCGCTGCAAAAAATCCCGTAAGTTGATATCCCCACGAGCCATCAAAAGGATGCTCCATTAATGGCATAAACTCAACATGAGTGTAATTCATTTCTTTGAGATAAGATACCAATTCATCTGATAGTTGAACATAAGACAGATAATTTTCACCATGTTTTCTCCATGAAGAAAGATTTATCTCGTAGATACTCATAGGACTATTAAATTTATCTGTCGTTTCTCTTTTTTTAAGCCATTTTTGATCATTCCATTTATAGCCTTCAATATCATAAACTTTGCTAGCAGTTTTTGGTCTTAATTCGCTATGAAATGCAAAAGGATCAGCTTTATACAAAACTTCTGAATCCTGCGTGACTATTCTGTACTTATATGAATCAAATATTTTGACATTTCTAATGCATATCTCCCAAATTTCTCCATCTTTTAATTTTCTAAGTGGAAGTGAATAGTCGTTCCAATTATTGAAATCTCCAACCAAATTTACATTTTTTGCATTAGGAGCCCACACCAAAAATCTGGTGTAGGTCCCAATATCATCCGTATAAATATGTGATCCTAAAAATTTATACAAATTATTGTTGTTTCCTTCATGAAATAAATAAACATCTGTTTCATTTTTTCCATGATAAAAATATTTTTCCATATATTCTCCAAGCTATAAAAGTAATACAATATCTAAAATTATTCTCCAGTTATCATGTTTATCGTCATAATTTTATTCTTTAAATCTAAAATTTGATTGTTAAGTTGATTATATTCTTCAGAATCCATGTTTTTGTGGTCAAACAATTCTTTGTTTTCATACAATCTATCTATTTTTTTCTTTATTTTTTCTAATTCTTCATACAAATCATTATTTTCACGATTTGTCGATATTTCTTGTTCTATATTATAATTTCCAGGTTCAAATTCTTCTGTTGAATAAATTTCTGGAATAATAGCCTCAACATTATACTTTTCTATTAACAATTTAGATAAAGCCTCTGCGCCATCATTTTCGCCATGTGTGATGAAAATTTTCTTAGGTTTTATTTTCATATTATCTACAAATTCCATCAAATCATTTTGATCGGCATGTCCTGAAAATCCACCTAAATTAAATATTTTGGCGTTTACTTTAATTGTTTCACCAAATAGCTTAACTTCATCAACTCCATCCAATAAAATCCTTCCTAGTGAACCTTGAGCTTGATATCCAACGAATACTACAGCATTTTTCTCATCCCACAAATTGTGTTTCAAGTGGTGACGAACACGACCTGCTGTAGCCATTCCACTTGAAGATATGATAACTCTTGGGAATTTTACGCTATTTAGCATTTTAGATTCGTCAATATTTTTAACATAGTGCAAGTTTTCAAATTCAAAAACATTATCTCCACTGGAAATGTAATCTTTAGCTTTTTGATTAAACAAATCAGTATTTTCCATAAATGCTTTAGTCGCTTCAAGAGCCATCGGGCTATCCACATATACCGGAACTTTCTTTTCATAATGATCTTTAATTTGATAATCATAGTAGCTATTCAACTCATAAATTATCTCCTGAGTTCTTCCCACTGCAAAACTAGGAATAATTACTGTCCCACCTTTTGCTGAAACCTTTTCAATTATATTTATCAATTCATGAACGCTTTCTTTGTAAGCCTCATGAATTCTGTTACCATAAGTAGATTCCATAACCAAATAATCGCAACCTGATAAAACATAAGGATTGTTTAAAATTGGATTATTTGAAGTTCCAATATCTCCCGAAAAAATAATTTTAGTAGTGTTTTTGTTTTCAGTTATAAATATTTCAAGGCTCGATGATCCTAGCATGTGACCAGCATCTCTAAAAATTACCCTTATATCTTCATTTATTTTGACAACTTCATCGTAAAATCGTCCCTTAAACAATGAAATACAACTCATCGCATCAATTGTCGTATAAAGTGGGATGAGAAGAGGTTTTCCAGATCTTTGTCTTTTTCTATTTTCCCATTCAACATCACTTTCTTGAATCTTCGCACTATCCATCAACATTATTTCTGCCAAATCTTTTGTAGCTTTTGTACAATAAATTGGCTTTCTAAAACCATTTTTATATAATAGTGGAATCCTTCCAGTATGATCAATATGTGCATGAGTCAAAAGCATGAATTCAACATCACTAAAATCTATTTCATCATGGTTTTTTTGTTCTAATTCTTTGCTGCCTTGAAACAATCCACAATCAACCATAAATTTATGTTTTTCAGTTTCTACTATATAGCAAGAACCAGTTACTTCTTGTGCCGCTCCTAAAAATGTAATTTTCATTAAATCACCTCTGTATTACTATATACCCAAAATGTTAAAAGATAGTAAAATATCCGCAAACTTTAATTTGCGGATAATAAATTAATTTTGTTTTCTTTTTCTTTTTTCTTCCAAGTTTTTTGCTATCAAATTATCCAAAACTAATTCGTAGCCCTGTGCCCCACTTTGTAAAGATCTATTAACTCTACTAATTGTAGCAGTAGATGCACCAGTATCTTTTTCAATTTCACTATATGTTTTTCTGATTTTTAGTAGTTTTGCTACCTCTAATCTTTGTGAAATGGAATGAAGTTCTCTAATTGTGCAAACGTCTTCAAAAAATCTTTGTAACTCTTCTCTACCATTTAGCATCATAATTGCATCGAAAAACTCATCTAATGTTTTGTCTTTTATATTGATTTCTCCCATACCTTACTCCTTAAATTTTTTTAGGTAACCTTTACCCATTAATAAAAATAATATAATGCCTCTTATATTCTTAGTATACTCGCTTTTTCAAACTAAAGCAAATATTTTTTTAAATTAAAATTCTATTGTATCTTATTAAACTAATTTATTAGAAAAACAATCATACTTTATAATTTTATAAACTTTATATACCCAAAACAACCAGCGTTTATTCTAATTGTATTAATTTATTGTTAAATTTGATTTTAACTAATTTTAGAATAAAAAAAGGAATCTATCAAACGATAAATTCCTTTAAAATTATTTATTATATTTTTTTGATTTGTATCTCAATTGAGTATCCAAAATTCTTTTTCTCAATCTTAAATGATGAGGTGTAATTTCTATTAATTCGTCTTCTTCAACAAACTCCATCATTTCTTCCAAACTCATAATTTTTGGAGGAGATAATTTTAATGCTTCATCAGCTGCTGAAGATCTAATATTTGTTTGAGCTTTTTTCTTGCAAATATTTACTTCAATATCTAATCCCTTTGCATTAGAACCAACAACCATTCCTTCATAAACTTCATCTTGAGGTTGAACGAATAATATACCTCTATCTTGTGCCGCGTTTAATCCATATGCTGTTGCAGTACCTGTGTCATATGAAATCAATGAACCCAATTGACGTTTTGGAATTTCCCCTTTATATGGCTCATATCCTTTAAGTTCTGTATTGATAACTCCGTTACCCTTTGTATCACTTAAAAACTCTTGGCGGTATCCTATAAGGCCTCTTGAAGGTATTTCAAAAATAAGTCTTGTGTATCCGCTAGAAGTATTTGATATATCTTGCAATTCACCTTTTCTAGTACCTAATTTCTCGATTACAGTTCCAACAAATCCTTCTTCAATATCAATTGTAACAATTTCGATTGGTTCTAGGACTTTTCCGTCTTTATCTTTTTTAAATAATACTTCTGGTTTAGATACTTGGAATTCAAATCCTTCACGTCTCATATTTTCAATTAATACAGACAAGTGAAGCTCTCCTCTACCGCTAACTCTGAAAGTGTCTGTAGAATCTGTATCTTCAACTTTCAAGCTTACATCTGTTTCTAATTCTTTATATAATCTTGAACGAACTTGTCTACTTGTAACGAACTTTCCATCACGCCCTGCAAATGGCGAGTTGTTAACCGAGAAATTCATCGCCAAAGTAGGATTAGAAATACTTACAAATTCAATAGGATCACAGTCTTCTTCGTTTGCTAAAGTGTCCCCGATTTCTATTCCTTCAACGCCTGTTAAAGCTACGATAGAACCGAATTTTGACTCGTTAACCTCAACTCTATTTAATCCGTCAAATTCATAAATTTTAGTTACTTTTATTTTCTTTTTCTTATCAGGATCATTGTAATTTACAATTACACAGCTATCGTTAACCTTTACTTTACCTTGCTCAATTTTACCAATACCAATTCTTCCAACGTAATCGCTAAAATCAGTTGTAGAAATTAAAAGTTTGAAAGGAGCATCTTCTTCTCCTTCTGGAGCTGGAATGTAGTCGATGATTTTATCCAACAAAGCTGTCATATCTTCTGGTCTTTCATTTAAATCATCAGTTGCAAATCCTTCTCTTGCAGAAGCGTATACAAATGGTGAGTCCAAATATGATTCATCTGCATTTAACTGAATAAATAAATCTAAAATTTCATCAACTACTTCATCTACCCTAGCTTCTTTTCTATCAATCTTATTGATACAAATAATTGTAGGTAAATTTAATTCAAAAGCCTTTTTCAAAACAAATTTAGTTTGTGGCATAGGTCCTTCAAACGCATCTACTACCAACACAACTCCGTTTGTCATTTTTAATACACGTTCTACTTCTCCTCCGAAGTCTGCGTGACCCGGAGTATCTATAATATTAATTTTATGATTTTTGTAGTTTATTGCCGTATTTTTAGATAAAATAGTAATTCCTCTTTCACGTTCGATGTCATTGCTATCCATTACACGATCTTGAACATCTTGATTTTCTCTAAAAATACCACTTGTTTTCAATAACCCATCTACCAAAGTTGTCTTACCGTGGTCAACATGGGCGATTATTGCTACATTTCTTACATCTTCTCTTTTCAAAATTCCACTTCCCTCTAATTTGTGACAATTCATTATATCATAAATTCAAAAAAATAAAAGAAAAATTTGTGTAAAAATCGCATTTACTAATTTTACTCAATAAAAGAAGCTATTAGATCACTTATTAATTAGGTTTCACTAATAGCTTCGCTTCTACACAATTTTCTCTAATTTTTAACTCGTCAGCCAATTTACTTACTATAAATAATCCTCTACCTCTGACATAAATATCATTATTGAAATAACTATTAGAACAATAATCAATTCCCGTACCCTCATCCTTGACGCATATTCGAATATAATCATCGTTTAATTTTATTTTGAAAGTTATTTTTTTATTTATATCAAACTGGTTACCATGTTCTAGCCCATTAAAAATCAATTCATTAATTATCAATCTTATATCATAAAGAAGTTCTTCATCTGGTACAACTTTTCTTAATAGTCTGAGCATAGTATGAATATTTTTAGTAGCAATTGTCCTGTCGCTGACAAACTGCCTCTTAAATATATACATATTATCACCCAATATGATTATACCCAAATACTAAAAAACTTTAACATTTCGCCATTAATTATTTGTTATAAAAATAAAAATGAAATAATGATTAAAATTTTTTACAGTGGGTATATATAATTTGTACCTGATAACAGGTAATTATCTTAAAGGGGGAAATTAATCATGAAAAAATATGTATGTGACGTATGTGGATATATCTATGATCCAGCTGAAGGAGATCCAGATGCAGGTGTTCAACCACAAACAGCTTTCGAAGATTTAGCTGAAGATTGGGTTTGCCCAATTTGTGGTGCTGGAAAAGACGACTTTTCAGAAGTAGAATAATCCAATAAATTTTTATGATTGGCAATAATAAATCATACATGACATAAAAAATATTATTGTCGTATAAAAGTAGTTTAAAAATTAAAACCCCAACAATGGGGTTTTCTTACTTTTATTCTTCAATTCCACTACCGTATTTTAAAATCATTTCGAGCTGTTCCATAACAGCTTTTTTATTTGTTTTCGACGTTGAACTGTATTCGTAGATGAGATTGTCATCATCTATGTTTAGTTCTTTTTTTATGATATTCAAATTCTTTTTTATCATTGTTTTACCAATTTTGTCTAATTTTGTAGCAATTACAAATCCACAAAAACCACTTTGAATAATCCAATTATACATTTCCTTGTCCTGAACAGTAGGTTTGTGTCTAATATCTACAATTAAAAATACCTCATACAAATTTCTTCTATTATTTAAGTAAGTTTCTATAACTTGAGCCCATTTTTTCTTTTCAGATTTTGATGTCTGAGCATATCCATATCCAGGCAAATCCACCAATCTGAACTCATTATTAGCGTTATAAAAATTTACCGTACGAGTTTTTCCTGGCTTTGAAGAAGTCCTTGCTAAGTTTTTTCTGTCCAAAATAGAATTGATAAAAGATGATTTGCCAACGTTACTTCTACCGCAAAAAGCAATTTCTGGCAGAGATTCATCAGGATATTGTTCTATTAAAAAAGCAATTTTCTCTAAATCAGAGTTAATTATTTTCATATTCACCTCCACTAAATATCTAAGAAATATACCACTTATTATAACAAAACTTTAGAATATTTTCACTAAAAAAGCGACTTAAAAAAGTCGCTTTTTTATAAACAAATTATTGTCTTTGTGCCATTTCGTGATCTAATATTGCAAGACCAGCATTACTGTTTTCAGTTCTTTCAAGTTTTGCTATTATATTATCAAAAGTAGCTTCTTCTTCGATTTGTTCGTCGATGAATTTTTGTAGAAGAGTGTATACTTCATAGAATTTGATTTCATGAGCTGCATCAAATAATTCTCTGATTCTTCTTGTAACTTCTTTTTCGTGTTCTAAAGCCGCTTTAAAAATGCTTAATACATCTTTATCGTAGTCAGCTTTTGGAGCTTCGATTGTTTTGTATTCAATCTTATATCCAACTTCTTGTAACCATTTTCTGAAGTATTCAGCGTGTTCATATTCTTCATGGGCTTGCATTTCCATGAAGTGTTCAAATCCATCCCAATCCATATCATTGAATTCAGAAGCCATTTGTTTGTATTCATAGCCTGATTGTAATTCAAAAACTAATTGTTCGTCAATTTTTTTTAATAATTCTTCTCTTTTCATTTATATCATACTCCTTAAATTAATTTATAGACTGTTAGTTAATTATTTTACATCAAATTTATGAATATAAATCATACACACCATAAACTCGCAAATTATTTTCCACCAAAAGTTTCATAATTTCTGGAATTATTTTAGCTTTCTGCTTAGTGGTAAACCCATTGTAGCTTATTTCTGTATTATTGAAATCCATATATTCCGATGAACCAATGACTTTAATAATTTTGTCGTGCACCTCTTGTAGATGCATATCGGCAATTACAAAAGTAACATTGCAAATTCTATCGTCATCAATTGTAGGAATTATTCTATTTATCAGTAAAACATTATTCATAACTAACCTCTTCTTCTCTCTATATTGTTATATACCCAGTTTCTATTATTTTATTCAATTGACCAGGACTTTTTTTTATATTATACTGATTAAAAAGAGGTGAGACATGAAAAGATCACGTAAAATCTATGCAAATAGCAAAAATAGGGTAAAAATTTTTAGAAAAATTTTTTTATTATTTTTAATTCTTATTTTCGCTTTATTCACTTATAAATACATAAACTCCAGGCCTGCTGAGTATAGTCCAGTAATTTCCAAAAAATATATACTAAAAGATTTTGACGAAATATGTAATCAAATCGAAAATTCATATATGAATCTACCACAGACAAAAAAATACAAAGATACAGACTTTTTATCCTTAAAACCAAATTTCAAATCAAAAATCAAATTGGAATCTGCTAAGAAAAAGGGTGAAATGTCGACACAAGAAGTGTGTGATTTGTATAATGATATTTTAAAGAAACTTTATGATTCAAATGTAAGAATAGCCGATAAACACACATTTAATCAAATTTTACAACAAGAAAACAAGAATCAAATTTTAAATAATTTATCTGTGAAGAGGTATTCCAATCTAGCAGATGAAATTCCTGAAAAAAATTTTAGAGCATATTCTATCGATAACTACAAGGATGCACTATACGTTAAGGTGTCAGATTTTGATTCAGTGAATATTGAACAAGACGCTAAAATTTTTGAAAATATTTTGAAAAGTAATAAAAAGAAAAATAAAATCATAATAGATTTAAGAGATAATGATTCCGATAATTTGGATTATGCTATTAATGTGATAATCAAACCTCTATTGAAATCTGATATCAATGTTGAGTTTAATGTCGCAAATAAAACTCAGCCTATTATTTCTAAAAATATTTTAGATAGAAATGGTATAAGTTTCAAAACCATAGAGAATGTTTCAAATATTAAAATAAATGATAATCAAAAAAATATAAAATACATTACAAAGTTTAATTTAACTATTAAAAAAACCGAAGAACAGCAATGTGATGTTTATATATTGCAGAACAAGAACACAAGAAATAGTGCGGATTTCGTATGCCAAATAGCTAACAGAACTAAGTTTGCAACTACTGTCGGAGAAACAACTTCAGGAAATGGATTAAATATCGTTCACACTTACAAGTCACTTCCTAACACAGGATTAATCGTAGAGTATCCACTAGGACAAGGATTAAATGAAGACGGTTCTACTAACGAAGAAGTTGGAACTATCCCTTCAATAAAATTAGATGATAACAGTGAAATAGTAAAATTATTACTATCTAGAGTTAATTAAAAAAAACGATTCAGTATTAATATCAATACTGAATCGTTTTTTTGCTTTTTATTTTTTTGTTTTATTATAATTATCAAAAAACTCTTGTAATATATTATTCATTTGAACTTTTTTATCATCAGAAATATATGCACACTCAGAAACTAACTTAGGTACTTCTTTTGCTTTTTCTTGTAATTTTTTCCCTTCATCTGTCAAGTAAATCATTACAATCCTATCATCTTTTGAACTACGCACTCTTTCAAGGTAGCCTTGGGATTGCATCTTTTTTATTATAGGAGTAATAGTACCATTATCCAAGTATAATTTATCGCACAATTGCCCCACTGTAATCCCATCTTTTTCCCAAAGAACTAAAAACACAATATATTGAGTGTAAGTTAATCCTAAAGGTTTCAAAAATTTTGAGTATGTATTTGTTACTATACGTGATGCGGCATAAAGTTGAAAACAGAGTTGTTTATCTAACTTCATATATTCTTTGTAATCTTGATCCATAAAATCCTCCAGTTCCAAATATTTTTACCAGTCATTCGAAAATCGTAATTAATTTTCTATCCTCAGTTTTTTCGATATTTCACAGAACAGATTATTTTTTGAAAACAATATTTCATCAATTTGTTTAACTAATCTCATTTCCATCAGAGAATTTGTTACAAAACAACAATCCATATCTCGTAATTCGTTTAACTTAATTGACTCTTCAACTATATTATACCTTTTTACTCGTAAAAAATCTATTAATTTCTTGCGAAAAATGCCTGGCAATATTCCATCTTCTACCGGTGGGGTTAATATTGTTTCTTTTTGGATAAAAAACACGTTAGTATAAGTTCCCTCTGTCACATTTCCATCCTTATTTAGAAATATCCCCTCATCAAATCCCTCCTCCAATAATTTTTTGTGCAAATAGTCATTTAGCAAATAATTATTTGTTTTGTGATAAATTAAAGGGTTGTTTTTATCTCGTAATTGATTGAGAACTTTTAGTTTCAATCCTTTTGTGTATTTTTCATCGGAATAATCGGTGCTTCTTGTAGTAATAAACAAATCATAATCACCATTATCGTCCAAGACCATAATTCTCAAACAATCAGTAGCTAAATTGATGTTTTGCATTTTGTCTTTTATATTTTCTCTTAAATTATCTGCATTAATCCCTAGAAATTTCATAGAATTTTCAAGTCTCTCAATATGATCTTCAAAATAAACAGGATTTGAATCTACTACTTTTATAGTTTCAAAAAGCCCCTTGCCGTATTTTATTCCATCATTCATATCAAAGCCTCGTACACTTTTCTTGATTTTTGAATTGTTTCATCATATTCGCTATTCATTTCAGAATCCCAAGTTATTGCTCCACCACCTGAGAAGTAGCAGCGGTTATTTATTTTTAAAATTGTTCTGATTAAAATGTTGAAATCACAATTTTGGTTGAAAGAAATGTAACCAATGGATCCTGTGTAAATGTTTCTGTTGAATTTTTCAACCTTGTCAATCGCTTCAATTGAAGCAAGCTTAGGAGCTCCGGTGATTGATCCTCCCGGAAAAATGTTTTTAATTAAACTGAACACATCTTCATCTTCTCTTAATTTACCAACAATTGTAGCCACTAAATGATGAACATTTTCGTAAGTTTCCAATGAATAATTGCTAATAGCTTTTATGGTTTCTGCATCACAACTCATTCCCAAATCATTTCTCATCAAATCAACTATCATCAATAACTCTGAAATATCCTTGTCACTATTTAATAATTCATTTTTCAATTTTTCATCTTCGTCTTTATCATTAGATCTTCGAATTGTTCCCTTGATAGGTCTCGCTTGAACATGTCCATTTTGACAATCGAAAAATCTCTCTGGAGATGAAGATAAAACGCAGTATTCACCAAAATCCATATAAGCCATGAAGTCTGCCTTGTTAACTTCTCGAAGTTTCTTATAAATGTCAAACTTATCCTTGGTCGTGTCTACAATAAACTGTTGAGTTAAGTTAACTTCATACACATCACCATTTTCAATCATAGTTTTGATGTCATCAAAGCTTTTCGCATATTCTTCTTTTGTTATTGTTTTGATAAGCTCAGATGTTTTGTATTGTTTTTCTGCATAATTTGGTTTTACAAATACAGCTTCAACATCTGTAATATCTGTATCATTCAAGTAATAAATGGTGTATTCTTTTGTATTATTGTCAAATTCAATTATTTTAAAATAAATTCCAAAATAAGCATCGTACACATCAGTATTTTTCTCAGAATTTAAAACGACATTACAATTGGAACTCGTAAAATCATATGACAAAAGTCCAACTGCTCCACCGATAAATTGATTATCATCTTCTTGCAAATAATCATCCATTATTAATTTAAGTTGATTAAGTGGATTATCGCTAATATTTTTATTTACAAGTCCACTGATTTCAACATTGTTATCCTTCGATTTCAAAACAATTTCTGGATTGAAACCTATGTATGATTTGTTGCCTTGATTATAACTTCCCTTCGCACTATCTAATAAAAATGGCAAGTTTTTATCTTTTATGTTGTATAGAATATCTAGAATTGTTACATCTGATTTAACTTTCTTAGAACGAATCATATCTTACCTCCTTTAAGAAGTTTTCAATCATTTTTAGTCCGTAATCAGTTCCCACACTTTCTGGATGAAATTGAACAGTTTCTATCTTGTTTTTAGAATCTCTAAATCCCATAATTATTCCATCAAAGGTTTTCGATGTTATAATCATATCTCCATATTTTCCATTTTCAAATTTACTATCATCAACGATTAGCGAATGATATCTCATTACCTTTACAGGATTTGGAATATCTGAAAATATTCCCTTACCGTCATGATTAATCTCTGTCATTTTACCGTGCATTGGTCGTGGTCCTTTTATAATTTCAAGTCCCATTGAATAAGCCAATGCTTGATGACCCAAACAAATACCAAGAATTGGATATTTCCCTTTTAATTTTTCAAATATTTCAAGAGAAATTTTGGATTCTATTGGCGTTTTTGGCCCTGGTGAAATCACTATGATTTCTGGGTTTAATTGTTTTATCTCTTCCAACTTTATCTCGTCATTCTTTTTCACGATAACTTCTTCTTTTAATATTCTCAAATAAGAAACAATGTTATATGTGAACGAATCGTAATTATCTATCATTAATATCATTTAATCACCCAATAAAAATATATAAGATTTTATGCTAAAAATCAAATAAAAAAATGAGCTTATCATATAATAAACTCATTTTCAAATCTTAAATAATATCTATTACATTTTTGTTTGCTGCTGTATTTGCTGGAGAATAAGTAAACACAATTCCTATTCCCAAAGAAATACCTAAAGATATTAGAACTGGCATTAATTCTAGTTTAATTGGGAATGGCAAGAATTTTGATGCAATAAATGCAGCAATCATTCCAATGATGTATCCAATTATTCCGCCAATTACAGTAACAATAATTCCTTCTAGCATAAATTGATACAAGATTTCTTTTTTCTTTGCGCCTATCGCCCTTCTAATCCCTATTTCTTTGATTCTTTCTGCAACCGAAATGTACATCATATTCATCATTCCAATTCCAGCGATTAAAAGAGAAATGGCAGCTATTAAAGATATAAAAATAGTGATTGAACCCAATACACTGCTGATACCTTCAATTTGTTTTGCAATATCTACGAAACTATATGATCCTGCCGCTTTCATAGGTCCATTTTTCTCGAGATATTCTTTAATTTCTTTTGCTTTATCTTGAACTTTGGTACCATTTTTTAAAACAACATTAATCATTGAGATTGAATTGTTGTCTTTCGGTTGACGTGATTGAAGTGTACCTTTTGGCAAATCTACATCATTTCCGATACTGAATAAACTTGTCGCAGCATTATTCTCTTTTACTCCAACAATAACAAAATAATCATTTTTTACAAGAATTGTCTTGTTGATTGGATCTTCATTTTCGAATATTTCGTCGGCTATTTTTTGAGAAATGACTGCAACTTTTTGGTTATTTTCTCCGTCTAATTTCGTAATAGCTCTTCCATTTACAATTTTGCTTTCAGTTTCTTCGACAGGTTTTGCGAACGCGCTTTCCATTTTGCCATCATTTTTTCGTATAGAAACATTTAGCAAATCATTTTGAAATTGATCTGGATCGGATTCAACTTTTACGACATCTGTAATTTGTGAAATATCTCTAATATTTTTCTCGGTGAATACTGATGTATTGCTTCCAACAGAATTTGTTGGATTATCAGGTTGGAAATAAAAGGCAACGCTAAGTTCCTTATCTTCTCCACCCATTAAGCTATCAACAACGTAGTCTTGGAAACCTCTACCGATTGCAATAATAGTTATTACTGCTGCAATCCCAATAATAATTCCCAGCATAGTCAACAATGAACGTTTTTTGTTTTTGATGATATCTTTGAAGGCAGTATTAAATAAAACATTAAACTTCATAACTATCCCTCTCTTGTAAAACACCATCTAACATAAAATATTTTCTGTTGCAATTATGTGTAATATTTTTATCGTGCGTAACCATTATTATTGTGATTTTCAGTTTTTTATTCAGTTCATCGAATAGCGTCATTATTTCCTTGCTAGTTTCTGAATCAAGCGCACCTGTCGGCTCGTCAGCTATGATAAATTTTGGATTGTGAACAATAGCACGAGCAATCGCAGCCCTTTGTTGCTGACCTCCTGAAAGTTGTTTCGGCTTTTTGTCTGCTTGATTTTTAATCCCGACCAAATCCAAAGCTTTCAATGCTTTTTCTCTGGCGTATTTGTAAGATTTCCCTTGATACAAAAGAGGTAATTCTACATTTTCAGCTATTGTGTAGGTTTGAATAAGTTGAAATTGTTGGAAAATAAATCCCACAGATTTATTGCGAAGATCGGACAATTTATTATCTGAAAATTTGCTAATCTCCACATTTTCAAACCTATATATTCCTGTAAAATTCTTATCCAAAAACCCAAGAATATTAATTAATGTGGACTTCCCAGATCCAGACTCTCCCATTATTGCAACAAAATCCCCGCTATTAATATCCAAACTAACATTTTTAAGAACATGAAGTTTGTTCTCTCCTGAATTATAAAACTTGTTAATTTTTATTAAATCTATCATGACTAATCTTCAACCTTTATTTCTTGATTATCTTTCAAATCTTTTACATTAGAAATAATTTTGTCACCAGATTTTAATCCAGAAATCACTGTATATGAATTTGCATTTTTTTCTAGTTGAACTTGTTTTTTTACAGCTTTTGAATCTTTGTATTCAAATACATAGTACTTGGAGTCTTCTTCTTTTACCATTTCTTTTGCAATTTCAATTTTATCGGATTTTTTTCTAACTTGAACATTAAATCCAACATGAATAGGCTTTTGTGTTTTTATTTTGAATACGAAATTCGAAGAATTACTTCCAGATTGTTCCGTCATGTTTTGCATTTGATTGGATCCAAATGATCCAGCTTGACTTTCTGGAGTATTAGAAATCTCTACTACTGTTCCTTTCGTTTTTTCATCTCCATTAATAGGAATTACTTCCACATTGTCATTTTCTTTTAATTTGTTGTAGTCGTACTCTGAAATATTTCCCTCAATAATATTTTCATCACTAGTGACTTCAATCAAAGCTCCTTGACTCATCGGATTGTCGATATTTTTGTCATTAACTTTACATGTTCCATCAATTGTAGCCTTGATTGTTTTTGACGAGCTTTCTTTTAAATCATTAAGTTGTTTCTTTTGTAATTCTACTTGATCAAGAGCTTGCTTGTAAGCTCTATTTGATTGATTAAGTGAAGGCTCCATTTGATCAATTTGCATTTCCAATTCAGGAGAAAAAGTTTTGTTATATTTTTCTACCAATTTATTGTAGGATTTGTATGCATTATTTCTATCTTCTAGTGCATAACCTGCTTGACTTTTAGCTTGATCCAATTGCATTTGCATTTGATCAATTTGTTTTTCAACTTCCTTGTTTACAAAAGTAATCAGTACATCTCCTTTTTTCACAGATTGACCATTTTTCACATGAACTTTTTCAACCTCACCATAAGCTTGATTGTTGTAAACTTGTTGTACATCTCCAGTTTTTGATATAGCACTAAAGACCAAATCACTTTCTTGTGATACTGTATACAATTTGTACTTAGTTTCATTATTCTGATTAGCTTTTACTAATTTGAAAATCAATCCTCCAACGCAGGCTAAGGCAATTATAGCTAAAATAATTGCAAATCTTTTATTATTTTTCATACGACCTCCTAATTGTATCTCTGTAATACTATTATAATACAGCGGCACTAATTAGTCAACATATTCATAATTTCGTTGTAGAATTTTATAAATCTATCCAAAGATTCAATATCCAATCTTTCTTTTGTTGTGTGTACATCGTACATTGTAGGTCCTATTGATATGCAATCAATGTTTTTATATTTTTCTGCAAATACGCCACATTCAAGTCCAGCGTGGATAACTTTTACATAAATTTCTCTATCATTTATTTTTTGGAAAGCTTTCTTTGCTACTTCCATCAATTCGGATTTTTCATTGAATTCCCAAGTCGGATAATAATTGTAGTCGAATGCAGTTGCATCGTGTTTTTTTGCTTTTAAAATTATATCTTCTCTTAGCTCTAATAATTTGTCATGGTTTGAAGATCTACTAGATATTATGATTTCAAATTTATCATCCAGTGAATTTACAATCGCCAAGTTACATGATGTTTCTACAGTTTCATCAAGACCTTCGATGTAAGAAATAGCACCAGAATTTAATTCTATAATTAAATCCGTAAGATTTTCTGTTGTTTTTTTATCCAGACATTTTTGTTCATCTACTTGTTCAAATACAAGTTTCAAATCCTTATCAAAATCTTCCAAATCAATCTTAGATATAAATTCTTCTGATTTCTTGTTAAGTGAGTCAATGGATTCATCAGTAGATATAACTATTTCTGCATTTGTTGGAATGGCATTGTCTTTTGTACCACCGTAAAAATCGCAGATATAATAATCATCCAGTGTTTTTAAGAATTCAAAAACAACCTTGATTGCATTTTGGTGGTTCTTATCAATTTCCATTCCAGAGTGTCCACCTTTAAGTCCTTTTACAGAAATTTTGTAAAAATTGGACAAGCTTTCTGAACCGTAATTTTTGTTTATTTCAACATTGACATTTTCCCCACCACTGCTACCTACAATCAATTCATTTTCATCTTCTGAATCTATGTTAATGAAATATTTCCCAGACAAATCAAAATCAAAATTCATCGCACCGCTCATATCTACTTCTTCACTTGTAGTCACCACAGCTTCTATTTGAGGAAGTTTTTGATTAGATGTCAAAGTAGCCATAGCAATTGCAAGACCAATTCCATTGTCTGCCCCAAGACTTGTCTTGTCAGCAAACATGAATCCATCTTCTTCTATGATTTTGATTCCATTGTCAAAATCATATTCTTCATCGGAAACGCACACCATATCCATGTGTGCTTGAAGTATTATTCCATGGCTTTCTTCCAAACTTTTGTCAGCTTTTCTTTTAATGTAAATATTATTTGATTTATCCCTATTGCACTCTAAATCATTATCGTGAGCAAATTTTTCCAAATAATCTGCTATTTTTTCTTCATGCTTTGAACATCTATTTATTTTAGAAAAATCCCTAAAATAATCTAATACAGTATTCTTATCCACTACGCACCTATAATTTCTTGAACTATTTTGTTAACAGTCTTACCATCAGTGTATTTGCCGTATTCTGCCATCATGTACTTCATGATTTGACCAATTGACTTGTTAGATTTTTCAAGGGAATTTTCTTCCATGAATTTTTCTATGATTTCTTTTAGTTTTTCTTCAGAAATTTGTTCTGGTAGATAAGATTTGATAATTTCAATCTTTTGTTTTGTTTCTTCTATAGTTTCTACTCTGTCTTTTGGTGTTTGTTCCAAAGCATCCACAGTTTCTTTAAGCTCTTTCTTAACAAATGCTATTTGTTCATCATCTGTTAAATCTCTTTTCTTTTCTTTTTGTTCCAATAAAATATTGCTCATCATCAAAGAAATAACTCCAGATTTTAACTTGTCCTTGTTCTTCATTGCCAACATTTTATCTTTTCTTAATTTTTCAATTGTACTCATAATTTCACTCCTAACCAAAAATAAATGTAAAATAATAATTCATTCTAAACATATATATAGACCAATATGCACATATTAGCCCCATCAAACTTCCTATCACGACATCCGTAAACCAATGCACCCCAAGAATAATTCTGGAAACTGCAATCATAAATGCGAACACAATCGCTATAAGCATCGTCACGAAGAAAAACTTATATCCGTAGCTTAGTACATACGCAATCGTCAAATAAAAGCTCATACTAACACATGAATGACCGCTAGGAAAAGAATATCCAAAATAATTTATTCCTTTATTTACTTTCGGTCTTTTTCTTCTAAACACAAATTTTAATGTGTGAACTGCAATAACACTAAGCATAACGCTCATGATTATTGATGATGCTGATACATAATTGTGCTGACTCACAGTAAAAAACACAATAGGTATACTTATAATCATAAGTGTTTCAACGTTACCAAATTTTGTGATTTTTGCCATCATCGCAATAAGAGAATTTTGTCCCATTTTTGTAAAATGATCCTTTAATCTTCTATCCAAGTTTGTTTCAGTATCTTTTAATACAACAAACCCTAGAAAAAAAGTAATCAATAATAGAACAATACTACAAATTATTACAAACCAATCGTATTTATTCATTTTTAATCCTTCCTTTTATACTTCATCTTAAATTTTATACCAACCAAGTTCAAATGTATAGTAGGAAAACTTCCAATAAAAAATGAACCATAAAAATAAATTTATAGTTCATCAAGATTTTTATTTGATTTTATTATATATTTTTCCGCCACAAATACCGTAGCCAAATAACTTACATATCCAACTAACATTCCAAAAAAAACATCTGTTGGCCAATGCACTCCTACAACAAGCCTACTAAAAGCAATTACAAATGGAATTATTCTCAGATAGATGAATTTGTAATTTTTTAAGCTGCATAACAAATAACTCAAAGTGAAATAAAAGCTTGTACTCACCAAACTATGTCCACTGACATAACTGTAACCGCCTTGTTCTATTTTGAAGAAATCTAGAGGTCTTACTCTGAGAAAGCTATATTTGTACACATTCATAGCCACAAGCCCAATCAAACAAGATATAAGTGTAATAGTAAAAAAAGAATTCTTGCCAATACGTTTTGAATAATATAAGCTAATCGCCAATATTAAAAAATACGTACTGAAATTGCCAAGTATTGTGAATGCTTTGAAAATATAAAAAGTGAAATTACTCGTAAGATTTTGTACAAAATTCATTATTTTCGGTTCAAAAGATAGACCTGATTGTTTTCGAATTACCATTCCAAAAATTAATGAAGCTACAAGTATTACCGCTGACAAATATATTTTTTTCTTATTTATTACCTTTCCTATCATAACCCTTTACCATACTCACAATTTGGGAAGTGACAGTCTGAACATTGCATGCAAAATCCACCATAACCCAAACTATTAATCATATCTTTCGTAACTTTAATATTTGCAAAAATATAAGGCAAAATAATGTCGAAAACTGTAGATTTGTTGAACATGACACATCCTGGAAGTCCCATAATTGCAGTGTCGTTTTTATAAGCCAACATAAACATCGCTCCTGGTAGTACAGGAGAACCGTAAGTTACAACCTCTGCCTTCGAATCTTTTATCGCTTTTGGTGTCATATCATCTGGATCTACACTCATTCCACCAGAAACCAAAATGATATCTGATTTGTTTTCTAGTGCCTTATTGATTTCTCGTGTAATATTTTCGCTATTATCATCGACAATTACATGATTTATTACTTCACAATTGTAATTTCTCATTTTTTCTTTTAACACAGGTCCAAATTGATCTTTAATAAGACCTTTGTACACTTCAGATCCCGTTGTAATGATGGAACATTTTTTTGTTGTATCAAATGGAATGATTTCCAAAATAGGAACTCCATTCATTATTTTCTTCGCTTCATCCATTACTTTTTCTTTTGTGAAAAGCGGGATAATTCTCATTCCAGCAATTTTTTGTCCTTTTCTTACTGGTTGATTACCCAGAACAGTTGCAATTGATATGTCATCAATTGAATTTAACTTGAATAACCTATCTCTGTCCACTTTCAAAAATCCATCCACATCGGAAATTATTTCAATCTTACCTTCTTTTATATCAGATGAATGCATGTGTTCATTGATGCAGATATCTTTCAATATAATTGCACAATCATTTTCGTGCAAATCATCATCTTCTAATTCCATAACGTAAATATGTTCCTTGCCCATGCTCAATAAAACAGGAATATCTTCTTCTGTAATAACGTGACCTTTTTTAAAAGCTCTTTCCTTAACCACGTCTTTTACAATTCTAGTCATATCATGCGGTAAAATGTGACCTACCGCATCTTCAGTTCTAACTACTTTCATTTAAAAACCCCTCTTAATTGATATTCCTATTTTATCACGAAATCATTATTTTTTAAAACACACAACGAAAAAAACTGGAGTTTCCTCCAGTTTTATTTATTCGCTTACTAAATTATAGTAGACATTGCTCGTTATTTTAAATATTATTAAATACACTGTAATTATTATGGCAACTGATATCGCAAATGGAATAGCAAATTCAGATATATTTCTTATTCCAAAAATCCCGCACAATTGATACAACATTTTAGATGCAATTGCTGAGTGAATTACTGCCACAAAAAGTGGTAAGAAGAACATCCAATAAATTTGTTGCGATGATGTCTTTTTGATCATTTTGTTTGAGAGTCCGACTTTTTTCATTGTTTGAATGTTTTTCCTATCTTCAATTCCTTCTGACAAGTGCTTGTAATAAGCTATTATCGAAGTTCCAATTAATAAAACAAAACTTATGATGAAACCAATATATAAGAACGCTCCAAACATACTGTACACTCCAGTTTTTGTTTCTTGTCTAGATACAAATTGAAGAGAACTGTCTTTGGAGATAAATTCTTTTCCATCTAGTTTTTTGTCAGAATCTAAAAAGTATGATACCTCAACTTCCAAAGGTTTACTTGCTACTTCATTATCCGTAGGCATTCTGAAATCATTGCAAAATCTTACCAAATCCTCATCGTTTTTTACAACTACGTAGAACATATCCACAGCAATATTTCTTCCTTCTATCTCGTCAATTTTTTTGAATTTGTAATCAGCACTTCCCAATGTTATCTTATCTGATGTCAAATATTTCATGTAATTTGAATTCAATAAAATTTCTCCATCGTTCAATGAATAATTCTTGGAAAACTTATTGTTAAATGAATCCAAAGTTTGAATCATAATATAGATTGGATGCGTATTATTCATTCCCATTTTAGAAAATTTATTACCATCAAGGTTTGCAAACATCATCGTACTAACTTGATAATAATCATTTTTAGGATTTGTTTTTTCTGTGACTAAATTTTTTAATCTAGCCTTCTCTTTTTCGATTTTTTGGGAAAAATCTTTATCCGGTGTAATTGTTCCTATCAATTTGTAATCTCTGTTTACAGTTGAATCTACAACTTTTTCTGCACTGTTGTAGATAGCCATTGTAGTCGATAGTGATACTACAACTCCTGTACATAAAATTGCGATACTGGCTAACCCTACAGCATTAGATTTCATTCTGTAAAGCATACCCGACACAGTGATGAAGTTTTTCGATTTGTAGAAGAAATTCTTGTTTTTCTTCATCATTTTTAGTACAAAAATAGTTACTGCAACAAATCCACAATATGTTCCAAACAATACAAGTAAACTTGCCACGAAAAACATCAACAAACTTTCCAAGCTTCCTTCTATTGTCAACGCGATGTAGTAACCAATTGTTGTTAGAACTATTGCTAGAATGAGAAATATTACTTTAACTTTTGGTTCAGATTCCGATTTTTGTCCTTTTGCAAATAAATCTCTAGTTGTAGCAGATTTTATATTCAATATATCGAAAATGAATGTTAAAAAGCTGATTACAAAATTAAATGCTAATGTCAGTATTATTGCTTTTCTTGAAATTCCAAACTGCATTATGCTGAAATTTTCTTGCATCAATTTTCCAACGGCTAAGAACAATACTTTCCCCAATGTAATACCGAATACAATTGTTAATGTTGAAATAAGAACAAAAAATATCGACTTTTCTTTTAACAAAATTCTATTGATATGCTTGTTCTCCAATCCGAAAACACGATACAATCCGAATTCTTTGAATCTTCGTTTTATCAAAAATCTATTTGCATACATAATAATAGCAAATGTAAATATCGATATGATAATTGATCCGAAAACTATTATCGCTCCAAATTGGTCTTTTTGCATAACGTATTTGTTATCTAATAGAGATATCATAATAAACAAAATCGCCACCATAATACTCGTTGACAAAATATATGGAATATTTACGATTTTGTTGGCTTTTAAGTTTTTGAGAGCGAACTTCGTAGATAATTTAGAATTCATTATCTACACCTCGATTGTTTATAACAGTCAATGATTCATTAATTCTCTCCATAAATTCCTTGTTGTCGCTGTTTCCCTTATAAATTTCATGGAACACAACGCCGTCTTTTATAAATATTACTCTGTTAGAAAATGAAGCTGCCTTCACAGAGTGAGTTACCATTAATATAGTTTGTCCTAATTTATTAATTTTTGTAAATAAATCAAGTATCATATCTGATGATTTTGAATCCAATGCACCTGTCGGCTCATCTGCCAATATCAAATCTGGTTTTGTAATCAAAGCTCTTGCTATCGCAATTCTTTGTCTTTGTCCACCACTAACCTCATAAGGATATTTGTTAACAAACGATTCAATACCTAACAAATCTTGAATTTCAGATAATCTTTTCTCCATTTCTTTTGGCTTATAATCTGAAAGTACCATTGGCAAAAATATATTGTCTTTGTTTGAGAAAATATCCAATAAATTAAAATCTTGAAATACAAATCCAAGTTTTTCTCTTCTAAATTTTGCAACTTCCGATTCTTTTAAAGCGGAAATATCTTTGCCATTTAATACGACCTTGCCGTTAGTTTGCTTATCTAATGTTGATATTACATTCAGTAAAGTTGTTTTACCTGAACCTGATTCTCCCATTATTGCTATAAATTCATTCTTTTCTACAGAAAAATTCACATCTTTTAATGCTACTGTTTCTACATTTTTTGTTTTGTATACTTTTCTTATGTTTTTTAATTCTAAAATATTCATAACACCCTCCATAACTATATGTTAAATGAATTTAGAAAAAGTAGCATTTATCTAAACTAACAAAAATCATTCAATCTTACAAAATCGTAAGATTAGTTATTCACAATTATATAAAATTTACTACCTTGACCTACAGTAGAATCGACTTTCAAAGTTATTTCCAGTTTATCTGCGATAGATTTTGCCAAATACAAACCCAACCCACTCGATTTTTGTTTTAATCTTCCATTAAATCCCGAATATCCTTTATCAAAAATCCTATTGATATCTTCCTCTGGAATCCCTATTCCGTAATCTTCTATTAAAATCACTATAGAATTGTCTTTCTTAAAAGAATCTACAATGATCTGTGAATTTTCGGAGTATTTAATCGCATTGGAGAGAATTTGTTCCAACAAAACACTTAGCCATTTGCTATCTGTAATGCATTTTAATCCGTTTTTTCTAAAATCCAATCGTATATGTGAGTTAATAAACAGAAGTGAGTATTTTTTTATCAACATATTGAGTAGATTATCAACATCTACAACACTTATATCCATGTCTTTTTCGTGCAAATTAAGCTTCAAATAATTTATAGCCATATTCGTGTAGTTGTCGATTGATTTAAGTTGCATTTTCATTTCTTTATTATCTTCTGTCAGAATTTCCAAGCAAGTTATTGGTGTTTTGATCTGATGTACCCACATAGAAAAATATTCTTGGATATCTTTTTGCCATGAAATGTAGTCATTTCTCATACTTTCAATTTGCTTTTCTAATTCTTCAATTTTCTCATCGTTTGACAATTCCTTTTGAAAATCAAAGTATTTAATTACCAAATAAATAAAAAATACAATCAAACATATTTCAAATCCTTGGATAAACACTCTTATATCCACATTGTTCAAATAACAGACTATAAAATAAATAACATTTATTGATATGAAAAACAAAATCGAATTGAAATTTTTCTTCAAAAAGTATAATAATTTATTCATTTTGATTACTTCCGTCATTTAAATAGTATCCCGAATATTTCTTAGTCAACAAAAAATTATCCAAGCCAAGTTTATTTAATTTTTTTCTGATTCTGTTTATATTCACGGCTAATGTATTATCATCAATGAAAAAATCATTTTGCCAACACTGATCCATCAATTTTTCTCTTGTTACTATTTCACCTTTAGCTTCGAATAACGATTTTAAAATTAGCATTTCTGTCTTGGTAAGATTAGTATCCTTGTCTTTATATTCCAGCCTAAATTCGTTAATAAAGAGCACAGCATCATTAAAATCTAAGGCACTTTTGATTGTATTATTTCCGTAATATCTCTTCATTATGGCATTAATTTTCACCATTAGTACATCAAAATTAAATGGTTTGGTGATATAATCATCTGCTCCCATCTGCATTCCCATTATGATATCCAAATCTTCTGATTTTGAGGATATAAAAATTATTGGAATGTCAGTTGTATTTCGTATTTTTTCGCACCAAAAATATCCATTAAAGCTAGGAAGAATAATGTCCATCAAAATTATATCTGGCTTTATGTTTTTGACATCCTCCATAATATCTATTCCAGAATTTGTGAACACCTCGTATTCCCAATTTTCTAAATATTCTTTAAGCGAATTTAAAATTATTTTATCGTCTTCAATAATTAAAACCTTCATACTAAAATTATACATAAACTAAAGTGAAAATGATACTTATGCTATTGTCGCAATAAAAAAATTAGTGAACTAATAAAAGTTCACTAATTATATTTACTAATCGTTCATTATTCCCATTCTATCAAATACATAGAATAATAAGCTTAAAACTACTGCAACAACTGATGCGAGAACCATTCCTGATAATGATACTCCCAAGAAGTTTATCTTCAATCCTGAAAGTCCAGTTACAAATATTACAGAAGTTAATATTAAGTTTTTGGATTGTGAGTAATCTACTTTTTGGTCTACTAATAATCTGATACCACTTGTTCCTATCATGCCGTAAAGTAAGAATGTTACTCCACCAATTACATTACCTGGTATCGATGATATTAATGCTGATAATGGTCCAATGAATGCCATTAAAATTGATATACAAGCTGCTCCTGCAATTACATATACCGAATAAACTTTAGTAATTGCCATTACGCCGATATTTTCACCGTAAGTTGTAGTTGGAACTCCTCCAATAAAACCAGATAATGCAGTTGAAAAGTTATCTGCAAAAATCGATCTATGAAGACCAGGTTCTTTTAATAAATCTCTTCCTATTATATTACTTGTAACTACTTGGTGTGAAATGTGTTCACTAGTTATTACCAAAATTACAGGCAACATTGTGATTATTGATTTTAGGTCAAATATTGGAAGTTGAAATTTAGGTAATGTAAATAGTGATGCTTGCATAACCGGTGTAAAATCAACCATCTTTAAAGCAACACTTACAATATATCCTGTTATAATTGCGATTAAAATTGGTATTGTAGCTAAGAATTTTTTAAACAAAACTGAACCTAAAATTGCTACTGACAATGTAACCAAGAAAACTATAAGGTCATTTGTAGTTCTTGTATCTGTCATAATATTTGCACCGATCTTACCGCCAGAAACAGTAGCTTGCGCGAGTTCAAATCCTATCAAACTTACAACACTTCCCATAGCTGCAGGTGGCAAAACAACATCAATCCAATCCGTTCCGAATTTATAAATTATGTATGCCAGAATACACCCAATAAGTCCTATTGCAACGAAAGCTCCTTGTGCATAACGAAATCCCGATTGCCCAATAATTATGGTTGCGGGTCCCAAGAAAGCGAAACTACTTCCCAAATAAGCAGGTGCTTTTCTTTTTGTAATCAAAATAAATAACAGTGTCCCGATACCGTTCATTAGTAAAACAATACTAGGATTGATCCCCAAAACTATAGGTACTAATACACTTGCACCGAACATTGCAAAAGTATGTTGAATACTTAGAGGTATTAGCATCTTTGGAGATACTTTTTCGTCTACTCCAATAATTCTTTTCATAAATCCTCCTTGATTTTTTATCTTTTATATTCTACATTGAAGTCAAATATATTTCAAGTAGTTTGACTTGTATATCTTCTAGCTGATATAATAAAAGTCGTTATTTGAAAGGAATTTATTATGGAAAACAATGGAAATTATTTGAGAACAAAATTACTAGACAATGGTATCAAACCTACATATCAACGAATTGTAATTTTAGATTATTTGGAAAATAATCTTATTCATCCTACTGTTGATGATATTTACAATTATTTAGCTCCAAAATTAACTACATTATCCAGAACAACTATCTATAATACAGTTAAGGTTTTTCTCAAAGCAGGAATTGTGTCCGAGCTTAATATCGATAATTCTGAACTTAGATACGACATTAAAACAGAAACTCATGGTCACTTTAAATGCGAAAAATGTGGTAAGATTTACAATTTTAATACGGAAAATACAGTTGAAAGTTCTGATTTAAAAGGATTCAAAATCAATTCTACAAATATTTTGATTAATGGAATATGTAAGGACTGTTTGGATAAAGAAAATGAATAGTGAGTTTTACAAGATTGAACCTAGAGATGATTTGTACATTAAGTTATTGTTTATTTCAAAAACAGAACTTAAAATCAATGAAGAAATAAAACGAGGAATTCTTCCTTTTCACCAAATGTACTATTGTCTAAAAGGAAATGGAACTTTTATTGTAAACGACAAAAAAATAGAAATACTACCTTTTGATGTATTAATCGTCAATCAAGGATCCAAAATAACAGAAATTTCAAAATCAGAAAGTTTTGAGTTTTATACATTAGCTGTTTCAGAAGTTTCATTTGATACAGAACAAAAAGATAAAGCCGTACTAAGCATCAAACACAACCACATCAATGACCGAGATATGGTTATTTTGTACTATATTAACAAAATTCTTGAAGAAGCTAAGTACAAAAGATTTAGATATCAAAGAGTATGCTCTTGTTTGATAAGTATTTTGATTACAGAAATTCAAAGACGTGGAGACCTAAAGTTTACAATGGATGATCCCGCACAAGATTCATTTACTAAACATGTCCATGATTTCATCTATGAAAATTTCAACCAAGAAATAACACTTGACTCCATATCAGAAAAATTCATGATCTCTAAATCACATTTAATTCATGAATTTAAAAATAATTACGGAAAAACTCCAATGCAGTTTTTGCTCAACAGAAGAATGGAATCAGCAATGTTGTTATTAAAAACATCAAATAAGCCTATTAACGATATAGCTAAACTCTGCGGATTCAATTCACAATCTTATTTTGATCAAGCGTTTCGTAGAGTTGTAAAAGTCACTCCTAACGATTATAGAAACAAATACAAAACAAAAATCAAAAAAATAAAAAAATAGACTTTGTTTAACATATCAATGTTACAAACAAAGTCTTTTTTTACTTATTCAGACACTAATGATTTCACAAACACCAGCTTTTTCTTATCGCTGTTTTTTTCAGAATAACTATATCCATCACAAGAAAATTTCTTCAGTTGTTCAATATTTTCAATATGATTTCTTGCCATATAATTTACCATTCTACCTCTAAGAATTTTCGATGGAGTTGCTTTTGTCTTCAATTTAATATCTCCGTCGATCAATACTTCTTCTTTGAACTCAATTTTAACTGGTGTTTTATCTAGGTACTTGTAAATATTTTGCCCATACTCTTTTGAAGCCAAGTCGATTATTTCTTCACCTTCAAAGTGATTTCTTATTTCATCTTCCCAGAATTCATACAGATTAATAAACTTATCTTCGAAATCCAATCTGTATCTTAATATTTGATCGAATGGCCTAAGTATTCCATAAAGTCCCGATAAAATTCTGAGATGTTCTTCTAAATATTCGAGTTTATCTTCATCTAATGAGTCAACATCCATGTACTGATATTGAATCCCGTCAAAGCTTCTTATAGCACAACCTTTTGGTGATACATCAAAGTTTTTATATAGCTTGTAACTTTCCTCAGCTATTTTGTCAGAACATTTCCACATTGATTTTAGTTCTTCAATGGATTTTTCTTTCATTATTGAAACTAGCGCATTTTTCTTATTTTCAAATAAACAATCAATATTCTCTTTTTTTAATTTTCTAATCTTAAATGTTTTCGCTGGTGAAATTATAATTTTCATTATCCGTTCCTGTTCATTTTTTCAAATCACTCGTGATAAAATCGCTCGTAAGAAATTTTCATCTACTCAATCAAATCTTTACGAATTTCTTTTTGTCTTTATCTCAATAGTCTTATCAGCGATATTCAACGCAGATTTCCTGTGGGACACTATTAACATAGATTTGTTTTCTTCTTTCGAAATCGCATTTAAAATAATGCCCTCATTCAACGCATCTAAATTACTAGTTGGCTCATCTAAGATATATAATGGCGCATCGTGTAGAAAAACCCTTGCTAGACCAATTCTCTGCTTTTCACCACTGGACAATTTTTCTCCGAGTTCTCCGACATTTGTCTCATATCCATCTTTAAGCGAGCAAATAAAATCATGAATCGATGCTTTCTTGCAAGCCTCTATCACCTCATTCAAGCTCGCATCTTTTTTTGCTATCTTAATATTTTCTAGTATGCTACCTTGAAAAAGATACGTCTCTTGGGTCATATAATTTTCTATGTCGCGCAAATCTTTTGTGTTGACTTGTTTGATGTTTCTGTCCGATATTTTAATCTCGCCTTTGTCGACATCCCAAAACCTCATTATAAGTTTCAAAAGAGTCGATTTTCCAGAGCCGCTTTTTCCAAAAATCGCTAATTTTTCGCCATTTTCTAAACTGAGGTTGAAATCATTCAAAATAATCTCATCATTATAGCTAAAAGTTATGTCCTCAATTTTCAAATCACTAAAATACGTTTTATTTTGGTCGTAAACTTCGAGAACTTGAGGTTTTTCTTCAAGTATGTTTAGCACTCTATCTCCACTGGCAAAAGTGCTTCTAAGATTTGCCGACAAACTTGAAAGAGCTATCACCGGCCCAAAACTCGACATAAAAAGAACTGTGACTACAATTAATTTATTTATATCGAAGATAGCTACCATTTCGTTTTTCATAATTACAAACATAATAAGACCAAGAAGTGCAACAATCGATGTTGTAAAACCCCTATTTTGTGCTTCAAAAACTTTTATGCGTTCTTGTTTTCTATTGAGTTTCACAGTAGTTTCATCAATGTAGTCGAGTCTTTTTTCTCCATAAGAGTATTGTATTACTTCCTTCATTCCTCTCAAAGAATCCAAAAGATATGAATTTAAATCTGCAAATTCATTTCTCAATTCCAACCCTTCCTTCTTGCCACTTTTTGAAGAAAAGATAGGTAGAAATAGCCCAACAATTAAATATGAAATCATCGCAAAAATCGCAGCTTTAACACTGTATGCGAATAAAATCGAAACAACAATAACGCTTGTGATAAAAGCTATAAAAATTGGCGATATAGTGTGTGCATAAAAAACTTCAAGAAGTTCTATATCGCTTGTAATAAGAGAAATAAGATTTCCCTTTTCTTTTCCTTCTAGCTTTGCTGGTGCAAGTCTCCTAAGCGCTCTAAAAACTTTATTTCTTATTATAGCTAGTAGCTTAAACGCGATAAAGTGGTTGCACAACTGCTCTACATATCTCAAAAATCCTCGTGAAATCGCCAGCACTATCAACAATATGAAGCTCATATTCAAATTAATTTGATCTGCTCTTGATACAATATTCGCAATTACATAAGAAGAATATGCAGGGATAAAAATTGCTGCCAAATTCCCAATAACTCCTGCTATTATTGCCAGAAACATAAACCCTATAAGAGGTTTTACAAGAGTTATCAATTTCATCATAATATTAAATCCACTTCTCCTCATATTATATTTCTCCTAGATTTTCTAATTTATATTGCTCTGTGAACATCTTTTTATACAAACCATCATTCGAGATTAATTGCTTATGGCAACCTTGTTCTATAATATTTCCGTTTTTCAAAACGTAAATTTTTTCTGATGAAGTAACATTTGCAAGTCTGTGAGAAATCAACACAACAATTTTGTCTTTTGCAATTTCATTTATCAGATTCATTATTATTTCTTCGCTTTCCAAATCTATGTTAGATGTCGCCTCATCAAAAATATATACTTTGCTATCTTTTAGTATGGCTCTCGCAATTGCCAATCTCTGTCTTTGTCCACCTGATAGATTTGAGCCCGCTTCGTTAATTTTTGTGTCCAATGAGTTTTCAGATTCGAAAAAATCATAGAGATTTACTTTTTTCAGTATAGTATACATATCATCATCTGATACATCTACATCTCCCATAGAAAGATTATCTCTCAGACTGCCTTTGAAAATATAACTGTTAGCCGAAACTATCGTCACATTTTTCATCAAATCAGATTCTTTAATGTCGAAAAGCTCGGTATCTTCATACATTATCTTTCCGGAAGCTCTTTTGTTTATACCGAGAAGAAGAGATGCAACAGTTGATTTTCCCGAACCGGATTCTCCAACAAAAGAAGTAATAGAATTGGAACTTATACAAAAAGACAAATTGTTTATTATGTTTCTAATTCCGTCGTATGAAAAATCCACATTTTCAAATTTAATAGAAGATAGTTCTCTCGGAAATTCTCTATCTCCTCTTTCTTCAATATGAGAATCAAGTATTTTAAATATTTTATCGCTCGCTGCCATACCATTCATTGATACGTGAAAAAACGAACCGAGTTGCCTTAGTGGAATGAAGAAATCCGCTGCAAGTAATATCACAATAATCGCAGATTTTAGTGAAATTTGACCATTTACAAGTTGAACTATTGATATGATAGAACCAATCGCAGCTCCCCCAAATGCGATTACATCCATCACGGTAATGGAATTTAACTGCATACTCAAAACTTTCATCGTTATCCTTCTGAAATCTTCAGCTTCCCTGTCCATTTTTTTCTCGTAGTCGTAATCTCTTTGATATATCTTCAATGTAGTAAGACCAGCTACATTGTCAAGAAATGTCTGTCCTAAATTTGCGTAATTTCCCCAATATTTTCCCAAAAGTTTTTTTGCAAATTTCATAATTGCTACTATGGATAATGGAATCAACGGAACTGCTATTATCATCACCAAAGCTGCTTTTGGAGAAAAAAACATAAGTACCGCAAATAGAGTAACTGGTGCAAGAATGCTATATCCAAACTGAGGTAAAAATCCACCGAAATACATTTCAAGTTGTTCTATTCCATCGACTGCAAGTTGCAATAATTCTGACGTGTTTACGAATTTATTATATGATGTACCAAAGCTAAGTAATTTTTCGTATAATTTATGTCTCAACTCTTTTTTCACTATAACAGATGCTTTCTGCGATAGAATATGACTATTATAACTTGTAAAATACCTTACAATTATTGTCAAAATCATAATAACCAAAGAAATGTAAAATGAGTCTCCAATTTCTTTTTTTTCATAAATATTTTGAATAACGCCTGAAATCGTTATTACAAAAATAATATTAAAAACAAGCCCAATCCAGTTTAATAAAACAGTGTACAAAACATATTTTGTTGAATCCTTCATCATAGCAATAAGTCTTTTATTTATCATTTAAATTCCTCCAAAAGTGATTAAATGTATGTCTGAGAAGCGCTAATGGTCTGTAAAAAATCAACCTCGGCCCTGAATATTTCATAACTCTCTTGATATCTTCTCTTCTGTTTTTGCTGAAACATCTAATTGAACATGATGAACAAAAATTTCTTTTATCTTTATTCTGACAATTTTCCAATCTATTGTGAGAATACAGCCTTAGGCTTTCCATCGAATCTTTTTCACTTTTATGGTCTTTTATGTAAATATCAAACATAATATCCAATAATTGTTTCTTATAATCTATCGTAATTTTCATTGAGCAGTCCCTTTCCAAGTATAAAGTTTTTTATTTAAAAAATTCTAATTAAAAGCGATTTTTAATAAAAAACAATATTTTAAAATAGTTCAAAAAATTAAATAACTAAATCTGATAAAAATTTTTTTCATTTATCCTTCAAACTTAGATTAATACTACTAAAATAATAGCATAGCTAATAAATATTATCAACATAACTAATCATAATTTTATGCGAAATTTTTAAAAAAATTTATCCAAAAAAATAAAAAAAGACTGCATTTAATAATTTTATTTATCAAATACAGTCTAATTTTAATTTATTAGCTTTCTTGTTTTGCTATAATATCTTTAACTTTCATAAGTCTTGTAATATTAGCACGTTCATTTTCATCAAGCTTAGCTCTGATATATTTAATTGTTTCTTCTAAGTCTGGAATTGTTCTATATTCCAAAGCGTTTACTCTTCTTCTAGTTTGTTCAATTTCATCCGCCATTAATTGTGTGGCTTTTTCGATTTGTGCCAATTCTAACATTTCATCCATTACTGAATTCAATGAATCAATTGCCAAGTCCAAATCTTGTGATGTTTGTGCATACCCATAAGGATATATCTCACTAGAATCAGCTTCGCCTTCACGAGTAAATTTCATTTGTGGAATAATAACACTCATTACGTTTTTAGTTTCGATATCAACATTTACCTTTGTTTTTGGAAAAGATACCGCTTCATCTAAAAACTCTGGGCTCATTATTGCACTCGCCATTAGAAAATCACTAAAAGAGTTTTGAAGTTTCGCTTCAACTTTTTCTCTTAGAGCTTTGTTCTCTTTGATCATTTCGATGAATTGTCTCATAAGTTCATCTTGTTTGTCTTTTAATAACTTGTGACCTCTAGAAGATGTTTTGAGCCTAGCTTTCAGCTCCGAAAGAGCCATTCTTGTAGGATTGACATTGAGTCTTGCCATTACTCATCAGTCCCTTCACCATTTCCAAGATATTTATCTATTAATTCATCTTTGATTCTCTTCAATTCTGTACGTGGTATTTCTTTTAATAAATCCCAACCTATATTAAGAGTTTCTTCGATTGATCTATCAGTATAATAACCTTGATCTACATATTCTCTTTCGAATCTTTCAGCAAATTTAGCAAATGCTTTATCAGCATCACTTAACGCAGATTCTCCAAGGATTGCGGATAATTGTTTTGCATCAAGTCCTGATGCATATCCTGCGTAAATTTGGTTCATTGTATCTGCGTGGTCTTCTCTTGTTTTGCCTTTACCAATACCTTTATCCTTAAGTCTTGATAATGATGGAATAGCATTGATAGGAGGTTCATATCCTTTCTTGTATAATTCACGTGAAAGTATGATTTGACCTTCTGTAATGTATCCTGTCAAGTCTGGTATTGGGTGAGTAATATCATCTTCTGGCATTGTCAAGATAGGAATTTGTGTAATAGATCCTTCTCTTCCAACAATCTTACCAGCTCTTTCGTATAAAGTTGCAAGGTCAGTATACAAATATCCTGGATATCCTCTACGTCCTGGAACTTCTTTTCTGGCTGCTGATACTTCACGTAGTGCTTCTGCGTAGTTTGTCATGTCTGTCATGATTACTAAAACGTGCATGCCCTTTTCAAAAGCCAAGAATTCTGCACAAGTAAGTGCCATTTTTGGAGTTGAAAGTCTTTCAATTGCTGGGTCATCCGCTAAGTTCATGAACAATACTGCCCTGTCGATGGCTCCAGTTTTATTGAAGTCTCCGATGAAATATTGAGCTTCTTCAAATGTTATTCCCATCGCAGCAAATACTACGGCGAATTTATCGTCTTTACCTAATACTTTTGCTTGTCTTGCTATTTGGGCTGCCAGTTTGTTATGAGGAAGACCTGACCCTGAGAATATAGGAAGTTTTTGTCCTCTAACAAGAGTATTCAAACCATCTATTGTAGAAACACCTGTTTCAATAAATTCTGATGGATAATCTCTAGATACCGGGTTGATAGATGAACCATTGATGTCCACTTTATCTTCTGGAATAATTTTAGGGCCATTATCTATTGGTCTACCTAAACCATCGAATACTCTACCAATCATATCTTCAGATACTCCAAGTTCCAAAGGTCTACCCAAAAATCTTACTGTAGTTTCTTGTAAGTTGATTCCTTTTGTACCTTCGAATACTTGAACCATTGCTATATCGTGGTCAATTTCTACAACACGACCACGTCTTTTTTCACCATTTTGTAATTCTATTTCAACAAGTTCGTCGTATTTTACGCCTTCTACACCTTCTACCGCCATTAATGGTCCGACTACTTCTGTTACTGAATTATAATCTTTAATCATTAACGTTCACCTCCATTAACTAAATCGGTAATTTGTGATTTAATTTCTTGTTTAATTTCGTCAAATCTTTGTAATTCGTCTTCTGGAATATTTTTTGCACGTGTGATTTTTTCTCTTACAGGAAGTTTTGAAATTTCTGAAACATAAGCTCCTTCTTGCAAAGCTTCCAAGGATTCCTTGTGGAATGTTAATATTAAATCCAACATTTTTGCTTGTTTGTCCAATGAACAGAATGTATCTGTTTCGTGGAATGCGTTTTGTTGCAAGAAATCTTCTCTCAAAGATTTTGAAGTTTCAAGTTTGATTTGATCTTCATCACTTAATGAATCACGTCCAACCAATCTTACTATTTCTAGTAAAGATGATTCTTCTTGTAATAACTTCATAGCTTGTTTTCTATAATCTGAGAATTTAGAATCTACATTTGCATCCAAATATTCGTCAATCTTATCTTGATACAATGAATAAGAGTTAATCCAGTTAATAGCTGGGAAGTGTCTCATGTAACTTAATGCGTAATCCAATCCCCAGAATACTTTTACAATTCTAAGTGTAGATTGTGTAACTGGTTCTGAAATATCTCCACCTGGAGGAGATACCGCACCAATAACTGTTAATGATCCATCTCTTCCGTCACTACCTAAACATTTTACTTTACCAGCACGTTCGTAGAAATCAGCAATTCTTGATGCCAAGTATGCAGGGTAACCTTCATCACCAGGCATTTCTTCAAGTCTACCACTCATTTCACGAAGAGCTTCTGCCCATCTTGATGTTGAGTCTGCCATCATTGCTACTGAATAACCCATATCTCTGTAGTATTCAGCAATTGTAATTCCAGTGTAGATACTTGCTTCTCTGGCTGCTACTGGCATGTTGGAAGTGTTAGCTATCAGAACTGTTCTCTTCATCAATGATTGTCCTGTCTTAGGGTCAATCAACTCAGGGAATTCGTTAAGTACGTCTGTCATTTCGTTACCACGTTCTCCACAACCTACATACACAACTATTTCAGCGTCTGCCCATTTAGCTAATTGGTGTTGAACTACTGTTTTACCGCTACCGAAAGGTCCCGGAATTGCTGCGGTACCACCTTTTGCAACTGGGAAGAATGTATCAATAACTCTTTGACCAGTAATCAATGGTTTAATTGGATCTTCTTTTTCCTTATATGGTCTACCATCTCTTACAGGCCATCTTTGAATCATGTTTATTTCAATATCTTTTGATTCATCTTCAACAACGCAAACTGTTTGTTCAACAGTAAATTCTCCAGATTCAATTGATTTGATTTTACCAGATACATTTGCTGGAACCATTATTTTGTGAACAATAACTTCGGTTTCTTGAACTTCACCTATAATATCTCCTGGTTCAACTTCATCTCCAACAGATTTAACAGGTTTGAATTCCCATTTCTTTTCTCTGTTTAATGATGGAGCGCTAACTCCTCTTAACAAGAAGTCTCCAGCTTTTTCTTGCAAAGATTTTAATGGTCTTTGAATACCATCAAACATTTGCTCTAATATACCAGGTCCCAATTCGATTGAAAGTGGATGTCCTGTAGATACAACTTTATCTCCAGGGCCTATTCCTGTTGTTTCTTCATATACTTGAATTGAGGCTTTATCGCCTCTCATTTCAATAATCTCTCCAATGAGCTTATCGTCTGAAACCTCAACCACGTCATATACGCTTGCGTTTTCCATTCCTTCAGCAACTACTAAAGGTCCGGATACTTTTAATACTTTACCTTCTTTCAATATAAGCTCTCCTTTACAAAATGTTTGCTCCAACAGCTTTTTCAACATTAGTATTTATTCTGTTCATTCCAATGTTCAAGCTACCTTGATTAGAAGGTATCAAGATAATAGCTGGTGAAACTTTATCATTATATCTGTCTATTGTTTCTTTGATTTTTTCTGCTATTTGTTCAGTAATAAAAATCACGCCGTAATCTTCTTTTGCTAGCCTGTCTACAGTTTTTCTAGCATCTGTGCTTTCAATAGATTCAAATACATCTACTCCCAAAGCCTTAAAGACTAATACAGAATCTCTATCACCTACTACAGCTACTTTTTTACGCATAACTTAACCTCAACTTACTCCTGATGTAATCAGGTTTCAATGAGTTAATCTTTCCTACAAAAATAATCCTCAAATTCTTAATTTCAGTTTCTTTCGCAAATAAATATCCAAACAAAACCTCAGGTCCGTAAGTAACCTTTTTGATTTCTTTGATTTTTTCCATCAAATAATCATCCATTGCTTTTTCAAAAACAGACAAACTATTTGATTTCTTATATTCGCTGATAGCTTCCTTCACATAGTAGTAAATTCTAGCTTGTTTGAATAATGGACTATCCTCAGTAATTTCAGAATGCAATTCAGCTTCAAATTTTTCAGATTCAATACTTCCATTTGGAATAATAACTTTTTTCAAAAATTCTAGGCTTTTCTTTTGATTTTGAACTCTAAGTAAAGTTTTAATATTCGTAAAGTCTATCAAATCTTCAACATATTCATTTATCAAAACTGAATCAATTTGTTTTGCAATTTCTGATGTTTCCACAAAATATTCTCTGTCAGCATAAATATCTACCATTTGAGGATCTTGGTTTTCTTCGTAATCAGCGATTGATTCTCTTATAACTTTATCGAAATGTTCCATTTCACTTTCGGTATTTTCTTTAATAGAATCCCTCATAGTTTTGAATTCCATTCTAGTTATATCACTTAACATAGAAGAAAAATCTTCATCTTTTAGATATTCTTTAATTAACACTTTTAAATTATGATAATCGTATTTTAATGCAATTAAATCAACAGGATATTGGAAACTACTCATATCATACATATATTTATAAGTCTTTTTTAACTCATTTTTCAAAGCAACATCGTAATTCTTATAATTATCAAGCTTTGCAAATTCTGATTGATATACTGAATCCGAAAGTAATCTTACAGTTTCTTCTAAGTTACTTGCATCTATCAGTCTTTCATAATCATTCTTGCTCAATAATTCTTTTTCTTTGACACGAGTTATAGCAGATTGATGTATGAAATTTTCTTTTTTCATATTATCACCTACTTCTTAAAAAGAGTTTTTGCAATTTCTACTTCCAATTCATCTTTCATTGAATCTACCAGTGAAGAAAAATTATTATTAATTAATACATTACCTCTTTTAATACAAAATCCGCTGTCAACTGTTTCATCTGATAATTTTACATTAAAGTTTTCATTCTTCAAACTGTCGTACTTATCTGATTGCAATACTAACAAATCATCGCTATTCAAATCCATTTTGGATAAACTATTTGTTAAATATTTTTTATAATCTTCAAGAGACATGTTTTTTAATTTATCTTTAATTTTTTGTAAAACACTATCAATTACTTCTTGTTTTGCAAAAAGCGCATTATCTCTTGATTTTAAAACAACTTGAGATAAATGTCTGTCGTATACACCTTTTGCTTCAGATTCTGCTTTTTTTAATATTGTATCTTTTTCTTGATTAGCCTGGTCTATTTTAGTTTCAATGATTTTTTCTTTTTCTTGATTTGCATCATTTAGAATGTGTTCTGATTCTTTTTTTGCATCTTCAAGAATTTCATTAATTATATTATCTAAATTAGACATCTAAATCACCACTAAGCTTGGATTTGGTTCATTAATAAGAATGAAATAGCGAATGCTAAGATGGCATATAACTCAACCATTACGGCATAGATAATACCTTTTGCTTGTTGAGGTTCATTCTTTGCTAAGATGTTGATACCACTAACTGCTACTTTACTTTGAGCAATTGCTGAGAAATATCCTACAACACCTACTGGCAATGCTGCTGCGATGTAAACATAACCTTGTGCCAAAGAAATATTTCCACCTACAAGTTTAAATAGAATTAAGATACCAATTACGAATCCGTATAAACCTTGTGTACCTGGTAATAATTGAAGTACTAATGATTTACCAAACTTTTCTGGTTCTTCAATAACTACTCCAGCTGCAGCTTCCCCTGCCATACCTACACCTTTAGCAGATCCCATACCTGAAAATAAAACTGCTATTACTACTGATAATACTCCTAAAACTAATCCACCATTTTCTAAAAAGAATTTTTCCATAATATCCTCCTATTTGTTTGTTATGTTAAAATAATCTGATTCTGTTATAAGTTTCTTGAATGGCACTCCACCACCTTCGTAGAATTTATTAAACATTTCTACGAAAATCAATCTTGCAGAGTGAACGTATGCTGACAAGTATGATAAGAATGCGTTGAACGCTTGGAAAACCACGAATATGATAAGTCCAAATATAAATCCTATAATGCTTGATCCAGCCATCATTTTTACAATCATATTAATTGCTACTGCAATATATGCTCCTGATAAACCTAAAGCCATAAGTCTCATATAAGATACGAAATCTCCTATCCAGCCTGATATTCCGTACAATGAATACAAACCTGAGCCAAGTCTACCACCGATGCTTTTTGCATCCCTTCCTGCTGTAAGAATAATTCCAACAGCTGATGCAATAGCAATCCATTTTGCAATTGTCAATGCAATAGCCGGCAATGCTAAAGACTTACCAATTAGTAAAACTAATATACTAACAATAATTAAATACCATAGTCCTACATCATAAAATGCATCCAAAGGCTTGTGATCTCTCACCAACATGTATGCCTTGATTCCCAATGCAAAGAATAAATGTATAAAACCAAATATTAAGCATAAAATTATTAAAGTCATAGCATTTTTACTTGTGTCGATGATTGGAGTCATTGGTATAATTCCACCAAAGAATGATCCATAAATGTATCCCCAGAACATCGATGCAATTGATATGAACATAAAGAATTTCAAGAATTGCTTTTTCTTTTCATCAAGATTAAAAATCTTGAGAGCTACTAATATTGCTAAA
Source organism: Finegoldia sp. P1-F-LS (assembly GCF_052932205.1). Lineage (NCBI taxonomy): Bacteria > Bacillati > Bacillota > Tissierellia > Tissierellales > Peptoniphilaceae > Finegoldia > Finegoldia sp. P1-F-LS. The sequence goes on from NZ_JBRFJH010000006.1 coordinate 97,586, forward strand.
AATACAATCAATCCATATCCTAAATCACCAATCATCATTCCTGAGAAGAAACAATAGAAAGGTGCCAATAATGGTGTTGGATCAACTTCGTTGTATTTTGGCAATGAATACATTCCTGTTATACTTTCAAAAGCTTTTGCAAATCCTCTGTTTTTCAAAATAATTGGTACATTTGGATCGTTTTTATCTGCTGGATTCATTTCCAAATAATACTTATTATTTAATGAGTTTTGTAATAGATTTTCAAAGTCTTTTTCCTTGTCAGAAGGAATGTATCCTTCGATTATATCAATCTTATCTGTCCTCTTAATTTTACTTGTAGCTTCTTCTTTTAAGCTGTTGTTTTCAAGATAATCATGATAAATCTTAAATTGTTCAGTCAAATCTGTTTTTGATTTAATTTGATCTTCTATTTCTTTGTATTGCTTTTTATTTGCAATGATTTGTTCGTCAATATTTTTAATTTCATCTTTTACAAGTCCGTTAGACTTAATGTTAATATTGACAAATCCATTGTCTCTAAGGATATCTTGAGCTTTTTCATAATCCTTAGCGATAACAAGCAAGTATACAAAGCCTGAATTTCGAGAAATTTCTTCGATATAAATATCTTCAATATCTTTTGTGTTTAATTTCAACTGATCGATGAATTTATCACTCACAGTTCCAGTAACTACCTTAACTCTTTTAAAATCATCGATTTTTGAAATATCCAAATCCAAATTCTCCCAAGGAGTTAATTCGGACTTCTTTTGATTCAAAGTTTGATTGTTTTGATCGAGCTCTATCAGTTGTTTATCTAAAGATGAAAGTTCTTTGTAGTTTTCATCAAAGTCAAAATCAAGTGCTTTTTTAGTAAGCTCATCTAGCTTAAATGTTTTCTTACCTTGTTTTAATTCGTCTATTTTATTGTGCTTTTCTGAATACTTTTCAAGCAAATCTATAGCCCATTTTACTTTGGTAAGCTTTTCACTAATGCTAACAATTTGTTCAGAATTATCTAAATTCCTTACACCTTGATTTTCGTCTTCTACTTTCTTTTCATCAATATGAACATAATTAAACTTTTGAAGATCTTCGAGTAATTTTTCCCTATCATAATCAAATGAATACAAATCAAATTTGCTCATTTTTACAATAGCCATTAACTCACTATCCTTTCAACGATTTTGTCTACAAGTCCTTCAACTGTATCTAAGTCGATGTTTTTAATACTTTCGTTATTCATCTTAGCTTTTTGTTCTAAATCTTTTGATTCTTCAATAGCTTTATTCTTTGAAGATTCAAGTTTTTCATTTCGAACTTTTTGAGCTTCGTTGATAATTTCGTCGTATTTTTGTTTAGCTTCTGATTTTGCATCTTCTACAATGCTTTTTCTTTTTTCATTAGCTTCATCGACAATAAGCCTAGCCTTCTCTTCAGCTTCTTTAATTTTTGATATAGCAGTATCTGACATTGTTTCACCTCCTAATTTAGAGATGGTTTTAGAATATTTGAAAATTATTCTAAAACCATAAGTATATAACTAAAAGCTTAAAGCTATTTAGTACCAAATAATCTGTCTCCTGCATCGCCTAAACCAGGTACGATATATCCGTGATCGTTTAATTTTTCATCTAGACCTGCCACGTATATATCAACATCAGGATGCTTTTCTTGAACCATTTTGATTCCTTCTGGAGCTGCTATTATATTCACCAATTTGATGTTCTTACATCCATGTTCTTTTAAGAACGTAATTGCTGCTTCTGCAGATCCACCTGTTGCAAGCATTGGATCTACAACGATAATATCTCTTTCTTCAACATCTTTTGGCAATTTACAATAATATTCAACAGGTTTCAATGTTTTTGGATCTCTGTATAATCCAATGTGTCCAACTTTTGCTGCTGGTAATACACTTAAAAATCCTTCAACCATTCCCAAACCTGCTCTTAAAATTGGAACTACTCCCAGCTTTTTACCACTCAATGTTTGGCCGGTAGTTTTTCCTATCGGAGTTTCTACTTCACAATCTTCTAATTTAAAGTCTCTAGTAACTTCATAGCACATTAAAGTTGCTATTTCTGAAACTAACTGTCTAAATTGATTACTTCCTGTGTTTTTATCACGTAAAATTGTTAATTTGTGTTTAATCAACGGATGATCAAATACAGTTACTTTACTCATAATTCCTCCTATAAAATAAACTTTATACTCTTTATTATAACACACTAAATTACTTTTATGTTATTAGCACAAGATTTTTTAAGTCTGTTCATTATACTTATACCCATTTTTTGTTCATTTACCCCTTCACAAATTAATAATTTGTAGTTGAATTTGTCTAATTCTCTGAGGTATGTGAATATGTTATGCGCAAAATTTAAATAATCATTTCTTTTCGAAATTATTTTTACATTTTCAAAATTTACATTTTCTGCAGTTTCTTCTGTGAGTATAAATCCAACTTCATCGGTATTTATTCCCAAGCTATCAACATAATTTTGTATGTTATCCATGTTTCCTTTGATTACTATAAGTTTTGTTTTGGGTGCGTAGTGTTTGTATTTTTGTCCTGGCGATTTTGGAATAGTGTTAGAATCAATTAATGATTTATCGTAAACAACCTCATCCAAATACTCTTCCAAATCTTCTTTTGTGTAAAAACCTGGTCGAAGTATTGTGTAAGGTTTTTCTGTCAAATCAACAACTGTTGATTCAATTCCAATGTTACAGCTTCCTCCATCCAAAATCATTTCAATCTCGCCTTGCATATCGCTGTATACATCTTGAGCGTTAGTTGGAGATGGTCTTCCTGATTTGTTTGCAGAAGGAGCTGCTATTGGACATCCTGATTTGTCTATCAAAAATCTTGCAATTTCATCAGAAGGATTTCTAATTGCAACTGTATCTCCACCACAACTTACCACATCATTAACTTTATCACTTTTTTTAAAAATTATAGTCAATGGGCCTGGCCACAAATTATCCATCAATTTTTTCTGATCTTCAGTTATTTCTGATGATAAATTCTTCACCATATCTTCGTTAGTTACGTGTAAAATTAATGGATTATCTCTTTTTCTTCTCTTGACATCAAATATTTTCTTGCAAGCTTCTTCGTCCAATCCATTTGCACCTAATCCGTAAACAGTTTCTGTAGGAAATGCTACTACACTTCCATTTTTTATCAACTCTGCAGCTTTTTCAAGTGCTTGTATTTTATTTTTTTCATCTAAATTTTCTATAATTGTATTCATATTAATATCTTTCTAATATAGCTTTCATTAGTTTATTAGGATCGTGTACAATGTAGTCATAGCTTATATCACATATATCTGCTTCGATAATTTCTATTCCTAATTCTTTCATATCTTCACGATCTTCATCAGTAAGATATATAGGAGTAGAATTTTCGATTGATTTGTATCTGTACTTGGCATATTTGTCTACTTCTTTGGAATTAACGACTATTTTATCGATAATATTTGAATTTGCGTGATCGATAATGGCAGCTACATGATCTGTAACGCTGTAGCCATTAGTTTCTCCAGGTTGTGTCATTATATTCAATATGTACACAACTTCTGCCTTTGTTTCTTTTAGTGCTTGTGATATATCTGTTACTAGAAGATTAGGAATTATAGATGTGTATAATGATCCTGGCCCTAATAGAACAATATCTGCATCCATTATACTATCTATGGATTCTTTCAATGGCAAAATAAGTTTTGGTGATGTGTATACCCTTTTGATTTTACCTCCGTTTTTTCTGTTCAAAAACGTGATGTTAGATTCACCTTCAATTGTAGATCCATCTTCCAATTCAGCGAATAATTTGACATTATCTAAAGTCATTGGCAACACTTTTCCTGTAATCGCAAGGACATTGCTTATTTCTTTTATCGCTTCATTGAAATCTCCGCATATATCATTCATCGCTGCTATCAATAAATTACCTAGGCTCTGTCCTTTTAATTGGCCATTTGAAAATCTATAATTAATTAATTTTTCCATTATCGGTTCAGTATTAGCTAGCGCCACAAGACAGTTTCTAATATCACCAGGAGGTAGCATTCCCAAATCTTCTCTAAGAACTCCACTTCCACCACCATCATCAGCCACAGTCACAATTGTGGTTATGTTTGATGTGAAATTCTTTACTCCTCTTAATAATATAGAATTTCCTGTTCCTCCACCGATAGTTACTATTTTTTTACCAAAATTTTTGGTCTCTGTGGGATACATAAACTTTTTCTCCATTTCCTTCAAGCCTTGCTGTCAAAGCTTGTGCTATTGCAACGGACCTGTGCTTTCCACCGGTGCATCCTATTCCTATAACCAAGTTTGTTTTTCCTTCTTTTGAATATTTGGGAATCAAAAATTCCACCATATCTACTAATTTATCTAAGAATTCATTTGCTTCATCAAATCCGAATACATAATCTTTGATATCTGTATTTAATCCCGAAGATTTTTTTAATTCTTCAATGTAGTAAGGATTTGGGAGAAATCTTACATCAAATACCAAATCTGCATCCAACAAAATCCCATGCTTAAATCCAAATGATACAACGGATATTGCAAGTTTGGTGTCTACATCTTTAAGAGAAAATACATATAAAATTTTTCTTCTCAATTCTCCTAGTGTAAGATTTGATGTGTTGATAATTGAATCTGCTGAATTTCTAACTTCACTCAAAAGTTCTCTTTCATTAGAAATTCCTTGTGAAATATTTCCATTGATAGCCAAAGGATGTGGTCTTCTGTGTTCTTTGTATCTTCTGATTAGAATTTCATCCGATGCATCCAAATACAATATTTTTACATCAATGCTTTGATTTTTCAAAAGTGTTATTGACTTCATCAAATCAGCGAAGAATTCTCCACCTCTAATGTCAACTACGCACGCTATTTTATTGATTTTTTTCTTGCTTTTTGTAGTCAAATCTATAAAACTTAATAAAAGAGATGGAGGCATATTATCTAATGTATAATATCCCAAATCTTCTAAAATATGGCTGCTAGCACTCTTGCCAGCTCCACTCATTCCTGTAACAATTACAACTTCCATGAATTCTCCTAATCGATGTTTATAATTCTACTAATATCCAAACCTGATTCAATTACTCTTCTGATGCTGTCATTCACATTAGCAATATTTTTCTTGTGATGAGCATCACTTCCTAGACTAAATTTAACATTATAATGTGAAGAAATTTTGATTTCTTCTACTGATAAATGTGGATGGTGGTTGTTAATTTCCATTACTGTATTTGTTTTTTCGCATGTTTGTGCGATTTTTTCGATGTCCACATCTATTTTATCTCCTGGATGAGTTATTATAAAAATATCGTTGTTCTCCAACGCTTTTACCATTGCATTTGTGTTCAAATCAATCATTTTTTTCCTGACTGATGGCCCCATCCAACTCAATCTTTTTAAAACATGATAATTATAAAAAGATTTCTTATCTACAAATCTAACTCCATTGTGAAATCCGACATTAATAAAATCAAAATACTTCTTCTCTTCTTCTCTAATATCTATCTCTCCATCGTAGCCAATTACGTTGGCTTCAACTCCCATCAAAATTTCAATGTCGTCGTATTTTTCTTTGAGTCTGTCGATTTCTTGACGTTGTACTGGAATTAATTTTCTTTTTATTCCATACATCATATGTCCTGGACCGTGATCAGTTATGCTTATAGTCTTTAACTTTTTTGCTCTAGCTTCTTGTACAATTTCTTCGATTGTACTTTTCCCGTGATTGTTACGACTGTAAACTGAATGCACGTGATATTCTCTAGTTAATTTTATTTTATTTTCCACCGATAATTCTCACTTCTGGTTCTAATTTCACATTGAACTTTTCAAACACAACTTTTTGCACATGTTCTATAACAGCTACAACATCAGAGCATTTTGCATCTCCAACATTAACTATAAAACCGCAATGCTTTTCACTAACCATCGCATCATTGTACCTATAGCCTCTGAGGCCTGCTTCATCAATCAATTGTCCAGCGAAGTGTCCTTCTGGTCTTTTGAACACTGAGCCGCATGAAGGAAGCTCTAAAGGTTGCTTTGATGTTCTTCTTTCTGTGTAGTCATGAAAATTATCGAGAATTTCTTTTTGGTCGCCTTTTTTTAATATAAATTCAACTTCCAAAACGACTAATTTTTCATCTTGAACTCTTGAGTGTCTGTATGAAAAATCCATCTCGTCACAGTTAAGATATTTTACTTTCAAATCTGTATCAATCACTTTGACTCTGTGAACAATATCTTTCATTTCTGTTCCATAGGCACCTGCATTCATTGTAATAGCTCCTCCAATGTCTCCAGGTATGCCGCTAACAGCTTCAAAACCAGCATATGAGTTGTTAATAGCTAATTTACTAACAGAGCTCAATAACGCGCCTGATTGTGCTATTAAAAGATCACCATCAATTCTTATTTCATTGAAATTATCGTGTAATTTAATTACAACTTCTCTTAGCCCATCATCGCTAACTAACAAATTCGATCCGTTGCCTATAATTCTGTATGCAAAGTCGTTTTGTTTAATTAATTGGAGAGAATTTATTATTTGTTCTTCATTTTGTGGAAATATCATAACATCACAATTACCTCCAATTTTGAAAGTAGTGTGATTTTTCATCGGTTCATCGTACAAGATTTCCCCGATGTTTTTTCCATCAAAAACTTGTTTATAAATGTTCATAAGCTTGCTCCGCACTGTACAATGTTCCAAAAATTATAATTACATCATCCTTGAAATGTTCAATAGCATAATCCACGGCGTCATTTACATTTGATTTTGCAACAACTTTATCACTATAAACTTCAATTTGTTTTTTCAAATCTTCTGCTTTTAATGCTCTTGGAGAATCTGGAGTAAATGTAACAAATGCTTTGGCATTTTCATAAATTAGTTTGATTTCGTCGTTGTAGTCTTTGTCTTTCAATACTCCGTAAACAAATACAATTTTTTTATCGCCAAACACAGATTCTATTGATGATTTTAATGCTTTTACGCCGTCAGCATTGTGCCCACCATCGTAAATCACAGTAGGATTGTGTCTAATTACATCAAATCTTGCAGGAATGTATGCGTTTTTGAAACCATTTATAATATCTTCATCAGACAAATCAAGTTCGTCTCTTAATATGTCAATCGCAGTCAATGCTAACTGTGCGTTGAATAATTGATATCTACCAACTAATCTAGTTTCAATGTGCAAATTTTTCCAATCAAAAGAATTGTGTGTTGCGTTGATTTCGATGTTTTTAGCTTCATCAAAATCACAAATATATAGTTTGTTGTTTCTTTCTTCTGCGACCTCTCTGAAAACGTCCAATACACTTTCTTGTTGATCGTAAACGACACATCTTCCGTTTTGCTTCATGATGCAAGCTTTTTCGTAGGCGATTTCTTCCAATGTATTTCCCAAATATTCTTGATGATCCAATCCAATTTTTGTAATTACTGATAACAATGTTTCATCTGTAGCATTTGTTGCATCCAATCTTCCACCCATTCCAACTTCAAGGACAACATATTCGCATTTTTGTTCTGCAAAATAATAAATCGCACACAAAGTTATAAATTCGAATGTAGACACTTTTATATCATTTTCTTCAATAGTATCCTTGATAATTTCGAAAATCCTCATGAAATCTTCTTCTGAAATTTCCTTGTCGATTTTTATTCTATCGTAGAAATTAATTATGTGAGGTGATGTGAAAAGTCCAGTTTTATATCCATGTTCTTTAAGTGTTTGGTATATAAAAGTTGATGTGGAACCTTTCCCGTTCGTTCCAGCAACATGGATTATTTTAAAACTTTTTTCGGGATTGCCTAGAATCTTCAAAGTTTTTTGCATTCTATCAAGTCCCAACTTGTAACCATCTCTTCCGATTTTATCTAAATATTCATAAATTAATTCGCTATTCATTTTTATCTCCTAAATCTAAATATATATCTAATTATATCATTACTTACTATAATATAAAAAACTCGAGCGATTAAACTCGAGTTAATTTTTAATTCATCATTTTTAATTTTTCAGCTTGATCGTAGCTTGTCAAATCATCAATCATTTCTTCGATATCTCCATCTAAGAAATTTTGTAATTGGAATATTGTTTTGTTGATTCTGTGGTCAGTAATTCTTCCTTGTGGAAAGTTGTAAGTTCTAATTCTTTCAGAACGGTCTCCAGTACCAACTTGAGATTTACGAGCATCTGCTCTATCTTTATTCTTTTCTTCTTCCATCAAATCATACAATCTAGATTTCAAAACTTTCATAGCTTTGTCTTTGTTCTTAATTTGTGATTTTTCGTCTTGGCATGTTACTACAAGACCTGTTGGGATGTGTGTAATTCTGACAGCAGAGTCAGTAGTGTTTACGCATTGTCCACCGTTACCACTCGCTCTGAACACGTCTATTCTCAAATCTTTTTGTTCGATTTTTACATCGACATCTTCCGCTTCTGGCAATACCGCAACAGTTGCAGTAGAAGTGTGAATTCTTCCCGAACTTTCAGTTTGAGGAACTCTTTGAACTCTGTGAACTCCAGATTCGTATTTTAATCTAGAATAAGCGCCTTTTCCTTTTACCATCATTACAACTTCTTTGATTCCACCAACACCTTGTTGTTGAATATCCATTATTTCAGTTGTCCAGTGTTTTTTGTCGGAATACATTTGATACATTCTCAAAAGTTCACCAGCAAATAATCCCGCTTCATCTCCACCGGCGCCTGCTCTTATTTCGATAAATACGTTCTTTTCATCGTTAGGATCTTTTGGCAACAACAAAATCTTCAATTCTTCTTGGTCTTTTTCGATTTGTTCTTCCAATGTTGAGATTTCATCTTTCAATAGTTCTTCCATTTCACTATCTCCAGTAGTACCCAACAACTCCTTATCTTCTTCTAAATTTTTCAAATTATCTTTGTATGACAAATATTTATTAACAACTGGTTCTAAATCAGCGTGTTCTTTCATTAATTTCGTCCAATTTTCCATGTCAGCGATAACTTCAGGATCTGCGACTTTTACTTCTAAGTCTTTGAATTTATCAACAACGCTATCTAAATTTTCAAACATAATTACCTCCTCGCAATTATTACTCTATCAAAACCGTTAAAATCTTTTATGCAATAGTGATTTTCAAATCCGTTTTCATCTAAAATCTCAAATATGCTCTCTCTTTGATTATAACCTATTTCAAAAGCGAGCATACCATCTTCATTTAAATAATCACTAGCTTGATTTATTATCTTTCTATAAAAATACAGTCCATCATCTCCACCGAAAAGTGCAGATCGTGGTTCTTTTAAAATTTTTGTTTCAAGTGAATTGAAATCTTTTTTGTCTATATAAGGCGGATTGGAAACTATCAAATCAAACTTATAATTCACATTCTCATACAAATCAGAATAAATAAATTCAACGTTAGTCGCATTCAAACTCTCTGCATTTTTCTTGGAAAGTTCAATGGCTTTTTCGTTTATATCTACTCCCAAAACTTTTGAATTCAATTCCAAATTCAAAGTGATTGATATTATCCCCGATCCAATCCCGATTTCCAATATGTTTTCAAACTTACGATTTATATTTATTATTTCATCCACCAAAATTTCAGTATCAAATCTTGGAATCAACACACTAGAATCTGTGTAAAACTTTCTGTTGTAAAAGTATTTAAACCCAAGTATATATTCGATTGGAATATCCTCATCATAAAGTTTTTTGTATTCTAATATTATTTTCTCATCATTCTCATTTATCTTGTCATTTGAATGGATAATAGAGTCAGAGAAATTATAGTTATACAATTTTTCCAAAATCATCAGACAATCGGATTTATCGAACAAATTATAAATATCCTTTATTACCATAAATCTTCATCTTCTTTTTCTGGAATTACATTTTTTAGCGCCAAGATAGCTACTTCAATCATCTTGTCATCAGGTTCTCTTACTGTGAAAAATTTTTGAACCCATAATCCTGGCTTAACAAGCATTGCAGTAATTTTATTATCGTATTTTCCGATTAATCTATTAATCTCATAAGAAATCGACACAATCACCGGAAGTAATATTATACGATACAACATTCTCATCAGTGGATTTGGCCATCCAACTAAGCCCAGAACCAAAATAGAAATTATCATAACAGTAAACAAAAAGCTAGTACCACATCTTGGATGAAGTCTACTTTGTTTTCTAACATTTTCAACTGTCAAATCAAGTCCTTTTTCATAGCAATAAATACTTTTGTGTTCAGCTCCATGATATTCAAATACTCTTTTCATATCTTTTGAATGAGAAACTATAAAAAGATATGTAAAAAATATTATAATTCGTATCAGTCCTTCTATTAAATTGAAGCTAAAAGATGAATGGTTTAGCTTAACAAATGATGTAAGAAAAGTTGGAATAAAGAAGAAAAACAATAACGCCAATGAAACTGATACTATTATAGAAAACACATTTTCTATCTTTCTGGCATTGTTTTTAAAATGTTTATCGAAAAAATTTTCGCTATCATCTTCGTAGAAGCTTGCCGAATACATCAATGCATCCATTCCTAATTTCATAGAATCAAACAAGCTAACAACTCCTCTAATAAAAGGAATCTTCATCAAATTTATTTTATTGTTTTCTAAGTCTTTTACAACCAAATCAATGTCTTGATCTGGTTTTCTTACGGCTATGGAATACTTTGAAGGACCTCTCATCAAAATTCCTTCGATTAAGGCTTGTCCCCCAATTGTAGTTTTCTTCATTTCAATTTACCTTTTCATTGTTCATTATCTATTTTTTAACACAAAAATACCAGCACCAAAAAGGCACTGGCAAAATGCTAATCCATGTTGTATTTTTTCTTGAATTTTTCTACTCTACCACCATGTTCTACAAATCTTTGACGTCCTGTATAAAATGGGTGACATTGACTACAAACTTCGACGTTTATGTTTTCTTTAGTAGATCCTACTTTAAAAGTATTGCCACAAGAAGCGCAAGTTACTGTAGCTTCGTGGTATTCTGGATGTAAATCTTTTTTCATATTATCACCTCGTTTTTCTCAAAATTATTTTCGACTTACCTATTATAACACATGAGTATTAACTTGTCTACCAAATTTGAATATTTCATTATAATTTTATTTACAAACTTTGCAAATCATTTATTGATTTTACAAATTCTTTGTTTGTTTTTGTGTTTTTAATCATTTTTATAATTTGATCTGCAATATCTTTATTTTCTTGTGAATTCAATTGTTTTCTGATTTTATTAATTGCAGATAATTCTTCTTTAGTAAGAAGCAATTCATCTTTTCTAGTTCCAGATTTATTCAAATCAATTGCAGGGAAAACTCTTTGTTCTGACAAATTCCTGTCCAATTTGATTTCCATATTTCCAGTTCCCTTGAATTCTTCGAATATAACATCATCCATTCTAGATCCTGTTTCTATCAAAGCCGTCGCCAATATAGTCAGAGAACCGCCTTCTTCTATATTTCTCGCAGCACCGAAAAATCTTTTAGGACCATTCAATGCTAGAGGATCAAGTCCACCAGACAAAGTCTTACCTGAATAAGGGCTAGTAACATTATATGCACGAGATAATCTAGTAATTGAATCGACCAATATTACAACATCTTTTTTATGTTCTACAAGTCTCTTGGCTCTCTCAATCACGATTTCAGCAACCCTAATATGATTTTGAGGCATCTCATCAAAAGTTGAAGCTACAACATCTGCTCCCAAAACAGAACGCTTCATATCAGTAACTTCTTCCGGTCTTTCGTCAATCAACAAAACAATAACGTGAATATCTGGATAATTTTTTCTAATAGAATTTGCAATGTTTTTAAGCAAAGTCGTCTTACCAGTTTTAGGTGAGGCAACAATCAATCCTCTTTGCCCCTTTCCAACAGGACTTATCAAATCCATAATTCTCATCGATACATTGTTAGAATCTCTTTCTAGCGTTAATCTTTCTGTTGGATAAATCGGCGTCAAATTTTCAAAATCAGGCCTATTTCTTAGATTTTCAACAGTATCTCCATTTACACGGTTCACATAAATCAAAGCATTGAATTTTTCTTTATCTTTTTTTTCACGAGATAATCCTTCTACAAAATCTCCCGTTTTTAGCTTAAATCTTCTAACTTGAACAGGTGGAACATAAATATCATCATCTCCTGAATCATAACCTTCTGATCTCAAAAATCCATATCCATTTTCGTGCAAATCCAATATCCCTTCAACTTTTAATGGATCTTTCAAATCTTTTTCATCGTTAGAAGATGATTCATCATAATCTTCTTCAGAATTATTCCTCTCATTAATATTAACCTGACTAATAATCTCTTCTATCAAATCTTGCTTGTTGTATTTGCTAATACCTGCAACGCCAACAGCCTTAGCAATAATTTTCAAATCTTGCAATTTTTTTGACTCTAATACGTCTTTTTCCAATAAATTTCCTCCTAAATACCTTGGTACAAGAAATATAATCCAAATAACATCAATACTGCACCAAGAACTATTTCAATAATCTTAGAAACCTTAGTATATGAATCATTTTGAATAATCTCTTCGACTTTACCCATCAATAAAGCAGACATAAACACCAAAAAACAATTACCTATGCCGTAGAATACAAATAAAACAATAGAAAATAAAATGTTTCTAGTATTAGCCGCTATAGCCATCAACGAAACCAAAACAGGTGTTGAACATGGCGATGCGAATACCGCTTGGATAACACCAGCTAGAAAAGCTCCCAGAAGTCCAGTTTTTGTAATCTTACTGGACTTATTGAGACTAATAATCTTGATAACATGCCAATTTTGAAACGCCATAAGAATTAAAAGTATTCCAATAATAATATAAAATACTCTACTAAATTGATTTAAAATTTTACCAACCAAGGCAGCAGTTAATCCAAAAATTGTGAAAACTAAAATACTACCTAAACTAAAAACCAAAGCTACCTTGAACGATTTTTTTCTATCGTAATTATTTCCCGACAAATACCCAATTATAATTGGAATCATCGGCAATGAGCAGGGAAGAAAACTAGTCAAAATACCCGCAACTAAAGAAATAATCGGAGCCAAATAAACATAATCTTTTACTAGTTTCGATAAAAAATCTAATAAACTATCCATTGATCATATCCGAAATCAAAATCTCTAATTCATTTTCCTTCAACAAACCTTCGTGAATATATCCCTTTTTACCATTAACAGTAACCTCTTGGAAATATTCATCCATCACACTCTTAGCTTTATCGGAAAATTTAAAATCTTCTTTTAAAGGAATGAAAATTTGAGTAGGCGTAACCCTAATACCAGCTTGTGATGCGAAATCATTGTTCACATTAACTTCAACATCCTTAACAACAGCCTTTCCTTTAAACTTATCGAACGTGTTTTCAATATATGGAGCCATTTCCTTACAAGGAGCACATTCAATCCAAGTGAAATTTACAAAAACCGGCTTATCGTATGAGAAAAACTTCTCAAAACCAGCATCCTTACCAGCAAATAAAACATCTTCCTTGTCTACTTGCTTATAAGCTTCTTTGAAACTATTTAAGTCTGATGTGTCTTTCTTTTCAGAGCTGTTCGAGCTTTCACTAACATTTTGTTCAGATTGATTTGACTTAACTTCACTTGTTCCATTAGGCTTCTTTTTTACAAAAACCATGACCAAAATAGCCACAGCAATAAATCCTATAACTAAAAAAATCTTCGACTTATTATCCTTCATAATTATTTCCTTTCTTTGCTTCTATTAATCATATTTAAAATTACTATTGATTTACTTAACTATTATATCAAACTTACCTTCTTATTTACACCTCAACATTCTCTTTAAAATATTTATGACAACATTACTAAATTCATACAAACATTTATAATAATCTTTACTCGTTTTATTTTAAATATTTAATTTAAAAAAATCCATGAATCATTTACTATCTCCTATAGAAAATCCCTCAAATTAAAAAATCAAAAATCTAAGCTAAGAATATTACTATATAAAATTTAATGTTTTTCATGAGCGACGCTTCGAACGAGTAAATCTACATTTCTTTATCTTTAAAAAAGATTTCTGAAGTGAGGCTGAGCGAGTGAGAACATTAAATTTTAACCAAAGATATTCGTGCGAAATGTTTGCTTCTAGTCTGACCTATCTTTGTCCTGCAACTGTAGTCTTGCAAAGTCTTTGCACAATTTTTATCCTTGCTCTGCAATTCTCAAAATAACGAAACCTTAAAGCAAACGATCGAAGCTAAGAAGATCATACGGAGAAAATAATCATAAATTCAAGCGAAGGGAACCGTTAAAAAATTGTGCTGTTTGAGAGCTTTGCTCGAGTTCACAATTTTAGGTTCACAAGATTAGAATTTATTAATTTTCGGAGTCTAGATATTCGTGCGAGATGTTTGCTCTGATTTTTGAGCTCTGTGTGTCTTGCAACTGTAAATCTTGCGAAACCTTCAAGCAAACAATCGAAGCTAAGAATATCATACGGAGAAAATAATCATAAATTCAAGCGAAGGGAACCGTTAAAAAATCGCACTGTTTGAGCGTTAGCGAGTTTGCGATTTTAGGTTCACAAGCTTAGAATTTATTTATTTTCGTAGTCTAGATATTCGTGCGAGATGTTTGCTACGGTTCTGACCCTTGTGCTTCTTGCGACTATTGTCTAGAGAAATCTTTACACCATTTTCTATATTAGTATAGCTAAAAGAACTCACAAAAAAAGACCTAGCGGACATTGTCATCACTAGATCTTAATTGTTTGGCGACTACCTACTCTCCCACGACGTTTCCATCGTAGTACCATCGGCGTTAAGAGGCTTAACTTCTGTGTTCGGCATGGGTACAGGTGTATCCCTCTTGCTTTTATCACCATACTTATTTACTTTTACATTTCAATCAATAACAGTATATATTTCCAGTCAAGTTTTCGATTTATTAGTATCAGTTAGCTTTGATATTACTATCTTTACACCTCTGACCTATCTATCTTGTTTTCTTCAAGTAATCTCATAGAAATCTTATCTCGAGGTTGGTTTCGTGCTTAGATGCCTTCAGCACTTATCCTTCCCAGACGTAGCTACCGAGCTGTGC
>NZ_JBRFJH010000007.1:0-75125 GCF_052932205.1 Finegoldia sp. P1-F-LS
TAAATCTCAAGGAAGTGACGAGTACACTCTATCTAATAACAATATTATACAGCAAACCTGAATAATACTTAGTCGAAAAAGGGTTATAGGTTACCTTTAACAACCTAAATACATTATATAAGGAAGTGATAAAAATGGCAGACAGTTTTCATTTTTCAGTAAACATAATATCAAGAGGAAAAGGCAAAAGTGCAGTAGCAAGTGCAGCATATATAAGTGGAGAAAAAATAAAAAATGAATGGGACGGAGTAACCCATGACTACACCAAAAAGCAAGGAGTAATTAGCAAAGAAATATATTTACCAGATCACGCACCAAAAGAATATAAAGACCGAAAAACCTTGTGGAACTCGGTAGAACTTTTTGAGAAAAACTCTAATGCCCAACTTGCAAGAAACTTTATCATATCATTACCAAAAGAGTTAAGCATAGAAGAAAATAAAAAGATGATAGAAGAATATGTTCAAAACAATTTTGTAAAAGAGGGAATGATAGTAGACCTAGCAATTCATGATGAAAGTAGAGAGGGGAATCAAAACATTCACGCTCATATAATGACCATAGTAAGACCAATAAATGAAGATGGAACATGGGGGCAAAAAAGTAAAAAAGAATATATCCTAGATGGAAAAGGAGAAAAGATTTTAAACAAAAATGGAAAACCTAAAACAAGAAAAGTAGAACTAACAAGCTGGAACGATAAAGGCAATGTAGAAAAATGGAGAGAAAATTTTTCAGACCTTTGCAATGAATATCTAGCAAAAAACAAGATAGAAAAAAGAGTAGACCATAGGAGTTTTAAAAGACAAGGTATAAAACAAATACCAACAATACATCTAGGGGCAAGTGCTAGTGCAATGGAAAGAAAAGGAATAAGAACAGAAAAAGGAGATATAAATCGTGAAATAAAAAAACAGAATGAACTATTAAAAAACATAGGCAATGAAATAAAGAAAATAACAACATGGTTAGTAGGCTTCAAAGATAAGCTAAAAGAATCATATAAGGAATATAAAGACCAAAGTAAAAAGCAAATCGAAAATGAATCAGGACTATTTAACCTCTATGAATATTTAAGCTTCTATCAAGAAATGCAAGAAAATAATAGAGCTGAATTATCATTTTATGGGAAAAGAAACAAAGCAATCTATGATCTAAAAAGATATGCAAGTGGAATAAATTATCTAAGAGAACATAAAATAAAAACCATATCAGACCTACAAGGGCATATAAATATCTTAAGAAGTAAAAACTCTGAAATATATAAGACTATAAAAGAAAATAGTCAAAAGATAGAAGACCTTAATAAGTGTTTAGCCTATGCAAAGACCGTAAGAAAAACAAAAGCAACCTACCAAGAATATGAAAGCAAGAAAATATTCAAAGAAAGCTTCTACAAGAATAATCAAAAGGAAATAGACCAACATATAAGGGCAAGAAGCTTAATTGAAAAAATCAGTGGAAAGAAAAACTTAAGAGAAAAAGAATGGTTAGGAGAAATTAAAAACTTAGAAGATGAAATCAGTAAACTAAATACAGAGTCAGAAAAGATAAGGGGAAGATACAAGGAAATAAATCATATCAAATATGCAGTAGAAGTAGTGAATGAAGAATATGATATCGACCTATCAATAGAAATTGACAAGGCGATTAAGAGAGGAGAAAAAGAAAGTATTATAGAAAAGATAAAAGAGTATAAGCAAGACAGTGATAATTTTAATAAAAAAAGACAAATCACCAAAGACTATTACAAAAATCAAGAAAGATAAGACCTGGTAAAAATATCTTATCCAAGCTATAATATGACCAAGAAAATAAAGGCAGATCTAGGAGGTAATAGAGATGAATAAAAGGCAAGAGCTAATAGATGAACTCATAAAAGCAGATCAAGATGGAACATACAAAACATATAGAAGCACAGAAGAAATAAAATCAATGAGCAATGAAGAAATACAGATTATATATTCTAACATGAAAAACTATCTATCAGACAAAAGAACACACACAAACTACTAAAGGTGGAAAGGTATTGTAAGCTATTTTAAATTATAAAAGGTATAAAGACCTAAGAAATATATAAAAACATCAAAATAAAGCATTCCACCACCAACAACAATAAAATAAAAACAATCAAAGGGAAGTATAGAAAAATTAAAGCCTATACTTCCCTTTTTTTAATTCAAACAAAGGAGAGAAAACATGATAAACGAAGAAATAAGCAAAGAAGCTGGTCAAGCAGCACAAACCATAATAACATACACAATAAAGGCAGCAAAAGAATCAATCAACTTAGACAAAGAAATAAGAAAAAAGATGAATGAAACTTTAGAAAAAGCAAATGGCAACCTAAAAAGTCTTATGGGCGATGAAATGAAAATAAAAGACCTCTACAAGAAAGGACAACTAGAAAATATAAGCATAGATCAATGCGACCTCAAAGACTTAAAAAAAGAACTAAATAAACTTGGAGTAAGTTTCTCAGTAATGAAAAACAAAGAAAGCAATAACTATGAAATATTCTTCCAAGCCAAAGACATAAAAGTAATGGAATATGCTTTTAAGCAAGTCATAGCCAAAGAAAATAAAAAAGAAAAAGAAAGTATCCTAAAACAAATAACGAAATACAAAGACCTATCCAAGAACAAGGATAAGACAAAAGAAAAAGTCAAAAGGAAAGTAAAAGAAAAAGTAAAACCAAACAAAAAAGATATGACCAGAGAAATCTAAGGGAGTAACGAAAAGTTACACCCTTAGATACCCAAAATAACAAGACTTCTGAAAAGCAGAAGTCCAGAATTCCGAAAATCGGAAATCAAGAATTTCGATTATCGAAATTCTTGAATACATCAATGTAGATAGGATATAAAATTGAATAAATGTAAAATTTATGATAAAATGACACTGATAATTGTTATCAACAGGAGATGAAAATGTTAAAAAAATTTTTTGAAAATGTAAAAAATCCTAAAAATAATTTCGGTGGTCGTTTCATGGTGAAAGGAATGAACGTTGGCCACGAAAAATTGGCGAAATGGGGCAGATCCTTTCTGCATATTAAAACCTCGGATGTAGTTTTAGATCTAGGATGTGGTGGTGGACGTAATGTTCAATACTTCTTAACAAAGGCTAAAAAAGTATATGGAATGGACTACTCTAAAACAAGTGTAGATATAGCAAGTTCAGTAAATAGCGAAGCTATAAGAGATGGCAGGTGTAAAATTATTGAAGCAGACGTGGCTAAGTTACCTTTTGAAGATGAATCCATAGATATAGTAACTGCCTTTGAAACCATTTATTTTTGGAAGAATATAGAAGTATCTTTTAGGGAAATTCATCGTGTACTAATTAAGGACGGTCAGTTTCTAATATGCAACGAAGGAGCATATAGAGAACATAAAAATATAAAAAAATGGGCGGATATGCTAGATTTTGAAGTTTATTCTCCCGAATATCTCACAGAAACATTGAATAAGATAGGATTTAAATGCGAATACCATCTGGACGAGGAAGATCATCTAGTATTTTTAGCTAGAAAATTATAAAAAAATTTGTGAATAATGAAAAATAAATTTTAAGGAGAAGTAGAGAAAAAATCTGCTTCTTTTTTTATTGCAAGGAGGATTAGAATGGCAATAAACAAAAGATATTATTGGATAAAATTAAAAGAAGAATTTTTCACAGACAAAAGGATAAAAAGATTAAGAAGAATATCGGGAGGAGATACCTACACGATAATCTATCTAAAACTTTTATTACTAAGTCTAAAAGATGAGGGCAAACTCTATTATGATGGAGTAGAAAGTGATTTTATAAAAGAGTTAGCACTAACCATAGATGAAACAGACGATGATGTAATGGTTACAGTTAATTATTTAATCAATCAAGGCTTACTAGAAGTTGTAACAGAAAATGATGAATACTATTTAACAGAAATACCAAACTTAATCGGATCAGAAACAGCATGGGCAGAGAAAAAAAGAAGATACAGACAAAATAAACAGAGGACATTGTCCTTAATGAGTCCAACACATGTCCGACAAGAGATAGAGATAGAGAAAGATATAGAGATAGATAAAGAGAGAGAGGGAGAGATATAAAAAGATAAAAAGTCCACCCCCATCTTTTATGGAGAATTCAAAAATGTAAGGCTAAGCAAAGAAGAATATAAAAATCTAAAAGAAAAACTAAACTCACACACAGAAATAATGATAAATAAACTATCAAGATACATGAAAAGCAGTGGAAAGACCTATCAAAACCACTATGCAACAATCTTAAATTGGTATGAAGGAGATAAAGATAAACTAACACAGAAAGGTTTAAATAAAAAAATGAACTATGATGTAGGAGAATCTTTATAGATAAAAAAGAGGTGGAAAGGTACTATTAAAGACTTTAAGTCTAAAAGGTATCAAAGTATGCCAGAGATAAAAAAATATAAATATGACACTTTAAAGGCGATTAGAAAATTAAAGAAAAGCCAGAAGACTTTTAGATGTAAATGTCAACCCCAAAATGGTCCACAGTTATTATCGGAAAGTGGTCCACATATAGTAAAAAATTGATCACATATCTCTTTCCCCTAGGGGAAAGGCATTTTACACAGTCTCTTACAAAAATTTAAAGACCATCATATTTTATTTAAAATTTATGACAGAATAATTTTTTTCGACTAGACGATAAAAAAAAAAGATGATATATTGATATTGATTATTAAATAGCACATAGAAAGAAGGTTAATATGAAACTTTATAAGAAATTATTTTCCTATATGCCTGAAAGAAAAATCCATGGAATACTTGCGGCGATGCTAGCTGTAGTTGGGAATTTGCTACAGTTCTATGCTTATTATTTAATTTGGATTTTGCTTAGAGATGTATTTTGTGGAGAAGATTTAATAAACCTTAAGATTTTCTCTATAAAAATTCTAGTCCTCTTTGCCAGCTGTAGTATCTTCTACTTTGGTGGAACATGGATGAGTCACTTAGCTGGATTTAGACTTGAAACTAGGCTTCGTGAAAAAGGACTTAGGCACCTACTTAGAGCTTCAAATACTTTTTTTGACACCCATAACTCTGGTGAGGTAAGAAAGATAATCGACAACAATGTGGAACAAACACACATGATTGTCGCCCACCTCATAACAGATCAAACTATGGCAGCTTTAACTCCTATACTCATGATAGCCTTGACCTTTGCAATTGACATCTATCTTGGAATATTTTTTGTAATCATCATTCTACTCAGTATGTACTTACTCTACAAAATGATAGGAGACCAATCATTTATGAAGAAGTACATGGAGAAGCTAGATGAAATGAATGCTGGGGCTGTGGAATATGTAAGAGGAATGCCAGTGGTGAAGATCTTCAACACGCCACTTATCGGTTTTACAAAACTTTACGACTCAATCATGGTCTATAAGGACATGGTCTACAAATATTCGATGTCCTGCAGGATTCCCTATGTCCTTTTCCAATGGCTTTTAAATATTTTTATAATCACGCCAGTCTTTCTAGCGATATTTATGGTTTCAAAAGGACAAGATCCCAATGTATGGGCGGCAAAAATTTTATTTTTTACTCTATTCATGGGGATATTCTTTTCTAACACAATGAAAATTATGTATGTATCTATGTTTGTTTTTCAAGCTAACTCTGCTGTAGATAATCTTGAAAATCTGTTCACAGAGATGAAAGAAAAAGAAATAGTTTTTGGTACACAAAAAGATTTACAAAAGAAGAATATAATCTTTAAAAATGTTGATTTTTCATACGATGACAAGAATAAGATTTTACATAATTTTTCTTTAAATCTTGACGAGAACAAAGTATATGCTCTTGTAGGTAGCTCTGGATCTGGTAAGTCTACCATTGCTAAGTTAATCTCTGGACTATATCCTGTGGATTCTGGAGAAATTTTAATCGGCGACAGAAATATTTCTTCCTACGATGGAGAAAGCTTGATGAAGAATATCGGCATAGTTTTTCAAAATCCTAAACTATTCCAAGGAATTTCGATTTTTGAAAATGTAAAACTCGCAAATAAAGATGCAGATGA
Organism: Finegoldia sp. P1-F-LS; assembly: GCF_052932205.1. Lineage (NCBI taxonomy): Bacteria > Bacillati > Bacillota > Tissierellia > Tissierellales > Peptoniphilaceae > Finegoldia > Finegoldia sp. P1-F-LS. The sequence continues at coordinate 6,061 of NZ_JBRFJH010000007.1, forward strand.
TGAAGAGGTCTACAAAGCCTTAAAGCTTGCCCGCTGTGATGACTTTATAGATAAGTTCAAAGACAAGTACGATGCGATAATAGGTGCTGAAGGGATAAATCTATCTGGTGGCGAGAAACAGAGAATCTCCATTGCGAGAATATTTTTGAAAGATCCAAAGATAATTATCCTTGATGAAGCTTCTGCTGCTGCAGATCCAGAAAATGAATATGAATTACAGATTGCCTTTAAGGAACTCATAAAAGATAGGACGACAATTATGATTGCTCATAGGCTTTCTTCGATTCGTGGAGTGGACGAAATTCTACTGGTTGAAGATGGAAAAATTCTAGAGAGAGGAAGCCACGATGAACTTATGAAGGAAGACAGCAGGTATAAGAAGTTTATCGAAATGTACAATGAAGCAAATGAATGGAGGGTTGATCTATGAAAAACTATTTAAAAGATAGATTTGCACTTACGGACAAAGGTGCAGAAGGAACCATCGTTGCGATTAAATATTCTACCTTAAAGAATCTGTCCTACATGCTTCCTATGTTTCTTCTTATGTATGTCATGCAAGGTCTCTTGGGTCTAGGCAAGTTTAATCTCAAGATTTCGGTGGTTTTATATATAGTAATTGCTCTTATAATGATTTTCGTAATAAATAAAGATTACATTACAACCTATAATGAAACCTATAAAGAATCTGCAAATTTAAGGATTGAACTTTCTGAAATAATAAAAGATCTTCCCCTTAGTTTCTATTCAAAAAGAGATTTAACTGATTTTTCTCAAACGATTATGAAGGATGTAGAGGCAATGGAGCATGGTCTTTCTCATGCAGTTTCAGGTTTTTATGGCTTTATAATAAACCTAGTTATTATTTCCATTTTGTTGCTAATTGGAAATGTAAAGCTTGGTCTTGCAGTTATAGCTCCAATTTATATTTCTGCTATTTTGAATTTGACTTCCACCAAAATCCAAAAGAAGGCGACGGCGACCTACTACAAAGAACAGAGAAAGTCTTCGAAGATGTTCCAAGAACTAATAGATCTATCCACTGAAATCAAATCCTACAATTTGACTGAAGAAAAGGAAAAAAGTGGCATTGACTTTGTTAGGTCCTTAGAAAAGAAACACATTAAGTCAGAACTGGGACAAGTTATCCCCATTGTTTCTGCAACAGTTGTGGCAAACTTATCCCTAGCCCTTGCAATATATGTTGGATTAAATAGCTTGATAAATGGAGAAATAAATATCTTGTATTTTGCAGGCTACCTATTTGCTTCAGCAAGATTAATTGATGGAGTTGCTGCCTTTAACCAATTTTATGGAGAGTTAATGTACATGGATTCTCCAATAGAAAAGATAAAGGCACTTAGATCAGAAGAAATCCAACCGGGAAGAGAAACAGAATTTAAATCATTTGATATAGAAGGAAAAAATGTAGAATTTTCTTATCTCGATGACAAAAAAGTCATAGATAATATTTCATTCAAGGCTTTGCAGGGAAAAACTACTGCTCTTGTTGGTCCATCTGGTTGCGGGAAGTCCACTCTAATAAAATTGGTGGCAAGGCTCTATGATTATGACAGAGGAGAAATCTTAATAGATAAAAAAGAGATAAATAAGGCGAGGACAGAAGATTTATTTAAACATATTTCCATGGTGTTCCAAGATGTAATTCTATTTAACGGTTCTGTAATGGAAAATATAAGGCTCGGCAGACCTACTGCAAGTGATGAAGAAGTGCTAGAAGCTGCAAGGCTAGCGAACTGTGACGAATTTGTAAAGAAACTTGAGAATGGATACGATACGGAGATTGGCGAAAATGGATCTAACTTATCTGGAGGAGAAAGACAGAGAATATCCATAGCAAGAGCATTTTTAAAGGATGCAGAAATAATCCTACTAGATGAAATTGCGGCATCACTTGATGTGGAAAATGAAAAATATATCCAAGAATCTCTAAATAAATTAATTAAAAATAAGACGGTGATGATAGTTTCCCATAGGATGAAATCAATCAGAAATGTAGATCAAATCATAGTTATGAAAGATGGAAAGATAGAAGATTTTGGAAAACACGATGAACTTATAAAAGAAAGTAAAACTTACCAAAAGATGATTGAATCATCTAAAAAATCTGAAGAATTTATATATTAAGGAGGGAAAAATGAATAAATTTGGAATTCGAGATTTAATAAATGCAGGAGTATTTTCGCTTTTAACTGTAATGGCACTCTGGTGTGGAGGTATGATAGGTTTTATACCTGTACTTATGCCCCTAGTTCCATTTGCTTGCGGTTTAGTTTCAGGACCAGTATTTATGCTTTATTCAACAAAGATAGATAAATTTGGCATGATCTTAATCATGGGAATAGTATTTGGACTTACATTTTCAATGTCAGGTCATGGAGCGATAGTTCTACCTGCCATAATTTTATTGTCATTAATCTGTGAAATTATATTAAAAAAGGGTGGCTATAAGTCAATAAAAACTGCAAGACTAACCTACACAGTCTTTATGATTTTTGCAGCTGCAAATTTAATACCAATCTACTTTGCTAGAGATGCCTATTTACAGTCTTTAATCGACCAAGGCTATGGGGCTGAATATGCAGAAAAACTACTCTCAGTTATGCCAAACTGGTCCTTTATACCTGTAGTTCTACTAGGTATGCTCGGTGGATACATAGGATGTACCATTGGAATTAAAATCTTAAATAAACATTTTAAAAAAGCGGGAATGGCTTAATGAAAATTGATTTTAGGACAAAATTATTCTTAACAATTATCATAGGGGTATCTGCAACAGAAGGTTCCATTAGTATGAGTTATAAATACCTTGGAATTTTGTTAGCTATATTTCCATACCTACTTGCAATCCTAGATAAAAAATGGTCCCTTATTGGTAAGGGACTTTTTTATACTGGGATAGCCGTAGTAGGACAGATAGTAGCATCCAAGTATCCAAATTCTTATTTAGGGATGGTCTTTAATCTCTACTGCGGAATAATACTTAGAATACTTCCAGGAGTGATGATGGGTTATTACACTGTGACAACTACTAAGATGAGCGATCTCGTCTATTCACTAAAGAAAATCAAATTTCCAGACTATATAATCATACCAATTTCTGTAATGTTTAGATTTTTCTATTCTATAAAAGAAGATTACAAAATCATCGGAGAAGCTATGTACATGCATGGACTTACGATGAAAAACTTCTTTAAAAATCCGGCGAAGATACTGGAATATAGATTTGTGCCATTACTTATGATTGTATCTCAAACAGCGGACAATGTTGCGATATCTGCCATGACAAGAGGCATGAAAATGAATAAAGAGAGGTCTTCCATATCATGTGCAAGGCTTAAAACGGCGGACTATGTCCTACTTAGTTTCGGAATTTATATAATAATATTATTTATAAGGATAAAAATATGCTAGAATTTAAGAATTTTTCTCTTTCATTCAAAGAAGATGAGGGAGAAAATAGAATACTTGAAGATATAAATTTAAAATTTGAAAAGGGATCTATAAATGTCATCACAGGCAGATCTGGATGTGGTAAATCATCTCTAATCAAGACTATAAATGGAATTATACCAGAAGTTGATATGGCAAAGATGGAAGGGGATCTTTTATTTGATGGAGAAAGTATTTTGAAGTTGGATATAACCGACAGATCAAAATTCATCTCAACAGTCTTTCAAAATCCAAAAAATCAATTCTACGCCATTAATTCCCTAGATGAAATCGCATTTGCCCTAGAAAACAGGAATGTTTCTAGGGATAAAATTTATGAAAAGATAGAATATTTTTCAAAACTACTAAATAGTCAGGATCTTTTAGGCAATGATTTATTCAAACTATCAGGAGGGCAGAAACAGCTAATAGCCATAAATTCTGTGGCGGTTATGGACAATGAAATATATATTTTCGACGAACCATCCGCATCCTTAGACAGAGAATCCATAGAAAAATTGACCCACTGCCTAGAGGTTTTAAAATCCTTGGGCAAGATAATAATCATCGCTGAGCATAGACTCTACTATTTAAAAGAAATAATGGATAGACTACTTGTAATTGAAAATCGGAAAATTTTATCCTATAGTAAAGATAGAATCTCAGAAGAAATACTTGAAAAGCACAGACTTAGAACCCTTAAAGACATAGAAAAAGAAGAACTTATAAGTAAAAGCTACGAAGTGAAGAACCTATTCGACCACAGTTTCGATGAAGAAAAATCACTTGTATGTAGAGATTTTTCCTGCCAATATGAAAAAAATCCCAAGCTATTTGATTTTTCAATGAGCTTTGATCCGGGAATATATTTCATAATAGGAGCAAATGGAATTGGTAAATCTTCATTTATAAGAAATCTTTGCGGTCTTAATAAGAAGCAAAAGGGCGAAGTATTTTACAAAAATAGAAGAATAAAAAACCATGGAGACTATATTTCTCTAGTGATGCAGGATATCAATTATCAGCTATTTACAGAATCCGTTTTAACGGAGATGAAAATAGTAACAGATGACGAAAAAAAGATTGAAGAAATATTAAAGAAACTAGAGCTCTGGGATAGGAGAGAAAGCCACCCACAGAAGTTATCTGGAGGAGAAAAACAAAGACTCGCTCTGGGACTAGCAATGGCAAGTCCAAAGGAAATCGTGGTGCTTGACGAACCTACATCTGGACTGTGTTTTGAAAATATGAAAAGACTAATTGGAATATTAAAAGAGATGAAAGATGAAGGAAAGACAATAATCGTCATAAGCCATGACTATGAATTTATAAAAAATTCGAAAGAAAATATAGTGGAGTTTGTATGAAAGAGAATAGACTTAAATCTTGGGGGTTCGAAGAATTTCCCACAGAGGATCCTAGAATTATAAATTATATAGGCTTAGAAAGCCCTGAAAATAAGATGACCTCTTACGAAATATTTCCGGGGGTCTTTGTACTCTACATCAGTCTAAAGAAGAAATACAACGCCCATAACTCTTCTACGGAGGGAAATAGAGGCTATAGGATAGGATACTGCTATGAAGGCAATCATTTCACTTACATAAACAATAGCAAAGTTCTCATAACTACAAATGAAATATTCGTAGGAAGATCAATACCAAATTCAAAATTTTCTTCCACAACAAGTCATCGAACCACGGCATTTAACATAGTAATAGCAGATAAAATCTTGGATAAAAATTCCCCCTACTTTCCATACATTGGAGAATTTATATATAAATTTAAAAATGTAAAAGACATGGGATGTGCCATTAAAAACGAAGATTTGGTAAAACTTGCAAATGAATTAATTCAAGCACTTAAAGAAAGGGATATGCTATTTATAAAATTAAAATCCTTGGAACTCATATATAGAATAGGAAAAGTTGGCATAAATCCAAGTAAGACCAATTATTTCACGCCCGGAGGGGATAAACTAATGGAAGAAGTAGAGAAATATATGAAAGAAAACCTGGATAAAAATCTAAACTTAGATCATCTAGCGAAAAAATTTAAAATATCAAAATCTACTCTAAACACAAAATTCACAAGATCCTTTCAATACACGCCGATGAAGTATATCCAAAGGTTAAAACTAATATATTCAGAAGATTTGCTTATAAACACAGATAAATCCATACTAGAAATAAGCAATGATCTAAACTTTCAGAATCCATCTAACTTCAACAGAGCATTCAAAGATTTCACAGGACTTAGTCCTAGCCAATATAGAAAACAAAACGAACCTGAATAATAAAATTTAGGTTCGTTTTAGATTTTTCATAACAGAATCCAAAAAATCTCATCTATTTTTTATTTCTAAATATAAAATGGTATAAAGAAGATAAAGATAAATTAAGACATCAAGGAGGAAATAAAAAAATGAACTATGATGTAGGAGAATCTTTATAGGTAAAAAGAGGTGGAAAGGCATTATTAAAGACTTTAAGTCTAAAAAGGTATAAAAGTATGCCAGAGATAAAAAAATATAAATATGATACTTAAAAGGCGATTAGAAAATTAAAGAAATGCCAGAATACTTTTAGATGATAGATACGAAAAGGGTCCAATTTTCACTGTTACTCATGCAGTGTGAATTGGACCTTTTTACATAAGCAATTCTATTTCAAAATTGGTTACCAAGAAATACTTCTTTTCACTGTTAAGTATAAGAGGGTAATTTTAAACAATTTTGTTTCATCAAGATAAGTATTTTCTGATGGTTAAATTTTAAAAAGATTAATAACTCTCGATAAAATTTGAACCTTAACAATTGAATAGACCATGACAAGACATTAATTATTTTTGGAGCGTAATAACCTATCCGCCAAGATCTTTCTGCTGAATAATTCGGCAAAACAAGTACTGCTAAGCAAAAAGAAAGTGGCGATAAGTAAGAGTTTGAATATAGGGAGGGATACCCTATCCGCTATGAAGAAAATGAGGATAATGATACTTCTAAGGTTGAAGCCGGCTCATCCGGAATAGAGGCGGAGGTGAGATTCCTATGTTGCTAATCCAAGGCACTTGTCAATGTCGTAAAACTTAATTAAACAAATAATTATTAGATATAAAACTTTAGAGGAGGTATATATTGGACAATGACTGGAATGGATTGGCTGATTTAATAGCAAATCTGATTGCAAAATATGCTGGTGCCTTAGATTTAGATAATCTGCCCGATCTAACGCCAGCAAAAAATCAAGAGATGAAAAATAGTTTTGACAAGGCAAAAACACAAGTTGAGACGAACTAATAAAAGTATTATAATATACTTGAAATGATAGTCCAAACTTAAATTCAAAAAATTATATATGATATAGAAAAATTATATTGAGGTTAATGCTATGTCAAAAGAAAAAATAAAAGTATACCTCTATACACGAGTATCTACATCAATACAGATAGAGGGGTATTCGTTAGAGGCACAAAAATCACGAATGAAATCTTTTGCTATTTACAACAATTATGAAATTGTTGGAGAGTATGAAGATGCCGGAAAGTCTGGTAAATCTATTGAAGGTAGAATTCAGTTCAATCGAATGATGGAAGATATAAAATCTGGAAAAGATGGAGTATCTTTTGTTCTTGTGTTTAAGTTATCAAGATTTGCAAGAAATGCCGCTGATGTTCTTTCTACACTTCAGATAATGCAGGATTATGGAGTTAATCTTATTTGCGTTGAAGATGGCATTGATTCATCTAAAGATGCTGGGAAACTAATGATTTCTGTTTTATCAGCTGTGGCTGAAATAGAAAGAGAAAACATACGTATTCAAACAATGGAAGGTCGCATTCAAAAAGCAAGGGAAGGAAAATGGAATGGCGGCTTTGCTCCGTATGGATATAAACTTGAAGACGGCAAGCTGTTTATAAATGAAGAAGAGGCAGTTGCCATAAGAACGATTTTCGACCAGTATGTAAACACTACGATAGGAGCCAATGGGCTATCTAAATACTTAGAGAATCATGGAATTAGAAAAATCCCAAGACAGAATGGTAAGAATCCTTTGTTTGATGCAGGTCTTATAAGAAAGATATTAAAGAATCCTGTATATAATGGGAAAATAGCATTTGGAAGAAGAACTTTAGAAAAAGTTCGTGGTACAAGAAATGAATATAAGCAGGTTGAACAAGATGAATATCTAATATCAGAAGGGATACATGAAGCTATAGTTTCCGACGAAGTTTGGCAAGCTGCTCAAGTTAAGTTAAAATCTCAAGCAAAGAAATATGAGCATGTGAATAAAGGAAAAGATACACGTACACACTTGCTTTCTGGAATTGTAAAATGCCCGATATGCGGAGTGGGAATGTTTGGAAACAAGTGTGCCAAGAAAAAGAAAGATAGCACAAAATATAAAGATTTTTATTACTATGGTTGTAAACATAGGCAGATGATAAGAGGTCATAAGTGTACTTTCCGTAAGCAAATTAGAGAAGAATTGTTAGATGATGCTGTTGCAGAGGTAATTGTCAAGATTGTAAGTAACCCGAAATTTGCTTCTATGATGCAAGAAAAAATCAACATGAAGGTGGACACCTCTGAAATAGAAAAAGAAATAGATAATTACCAAAAGGAATTGAGGAAGAGTCATTCTACAAAGTTTAAGCTAATTGAGGAAATAGATAATTTAGATGTTGAAGATAAGCATTATAAGAGAAGGAAACAGGATTTAGATGATAGACTATATCGTATGTATGACAAAATAGATGAATTAGAATCATCACTAATTGATGCGAAAGCAAAGAAACAGACTATTGAAGCTGAAAAACTCACAGGAGATAACATATATAAGGTTCTGATCTATTTTGATAAACTCTATAAAGTCATGAATGATGTAGAGCGTAGGCAGTTAATTACAGCTTTGATTTCTGAAATTCAAGTTTATGAAGAAAAACAACCTAACGGACAATGGCTAAAATCAATTACTTTCAAGCTCCCAATTATAGACGATGACCTAAATATAAGTTTGGACAATGATGAACAAGTTGAAGCTATAGCGTTGATACAAAAGATGTAAATTTAGAAATCCTGCATTTTAAGCAGTTTTATAAGCATTTTGTATTTGAAAAATATGAAGAAGGATATGTAAAAAAGACTCAAAAAAACTACATGGACGTGAGAGTAGTTTTGCAACTAGTATGAGGAAACACAAAAAATATAATTAACTTATTTTGTACTTTCTACAAGAGTAGCTTAAAAGGCTGCTCTTTTTTTCCAAAAAGTAGGTACATATAAATTTTTAAAATTACTAATAATACAAAATCTGATTTCCGAAAATCAGAAGTCCAGACATCCGAAAATCGGAATTCAAGAACTCCGAATAACAGATTTCTAGAACTCCGAAAATCGGAGAGTAATTATAATAATATTAGTAATATTGAGTTAAGAAAGAATAATTTTAGAAAGGGTGTAAGGATTCGTTACATCCTCTTCAAAATATAAAGCATTCACAAGCCAACTTTACATATTCGCTTTTATAAGATATAATAAAAGCGAAAACGAGAGGAGGCGGACTATGAATACACTTAAAGATTATATACAAGAAAATTTAGTAATCACCAACAAAGAAGCAGAAGAACTTGGATATACTAGGCATAATCTATCAGAATTAACAAAGAGCGGACAATTAGAAAGATTAAGACCAGGACTATATCAATTAAAAGGAAAAGTAATAGACGATTTTGTTTTAATATCATCAAATAGTAATCGAATTATATTTTCCCATCAAACAGCCCTCTATCTCCACGACATATCAGACAGAACTCCAAATGTATTTCATATATCTGTACCCCAAGGCTATAATGCAAGTCATATCAAAAATAGATATAAAGACCTCCAAGTTCACTATGTAAAAAAAGACTTGTACGAGATTGGCAAGACAGAAATAAAATCACCACAAGGCAACCTTATTCCAGTTTACGATATAGATCGAACAATTTGCGATATCATAATAGACAGAGAAAAAATAGATAAGCAAATTTTTACAGAAGCCATAAAAAGATACTTTAAATCACAAAATAAAAATCTAAGACGACTCATAAAATACAGTAGATTATTTAAAATAGAAAATGAAATTAGGAAATATATGGAGGTATTATTGTGATTAATATCGAGAGTATAAAGGGCAAGATAAGAAGCATGGCAGAGAAGAAAAATCTAAAGTCACAAGAAGTTTTGCAAATATATTTTTTTGAAAGATTTTTAGAAAGGATATCTAAATCAAAGTACAAAAATAATTTTGTAATAAAAGGAGGATTCCTAATATCTTCCTTAATTGGAATTGAAAATAGAACAACTATGGATATGGACACAACCATAAAAGGCACACCCCTAAAAGAAGAAAAAATAAAAGAAATCGTAGAAGAAATTATAAATATAAATGTAGACGATGGAATAAGATTTGAAATAAAAGACATCTCTTATATAAGAGAAGAAGATGAGTACGAAAACTTTAGAATTTCACTAATAGCCAATGTTGGTAAAACTAAAAATCCAATGAAACTAGACCTAACAACAGGAGATGCAATAACACCAAGGGAAATAGAATATACCTATCCCTGTATCTTTAGCAAAGAAAATGTAAAAATAATGGCATATCCATTAGAAACAATTGTAGCTGAAAAATATGAAACCATAATCAGAAGAAATATAACGACAACACGAATGAGAGACTTTTACGACCTATACACCCTCTACAAGCTGAAAAAAGATGAGATAGACTATAAAGTTTTAAAAGAAGCAATAGAAAGAACTTCAAACCAAAGAGGAAGTCAAAAGGAAATGCAAGACTATGAGGAAATAATCGAGGATATAAAAGAGGATTCATACATAAGATCCTTGTGGGAAGTATATCTCAGTGAAAATAAGTATATCGGTGATCTGACCTTTGATAAGGTAGTTGGTGCAGTGAGAATTATTTCAAATGGAATTAATGAGATGTAATTTAGCATACACTGTTTGGCATATCATAGATAAAAAATATTAAGTATTAGAGAAGTGAAATGATTTTATTTTTTTAAGCATAAATTTTATATCAAGGAGAACGTTTTATTTTTGACGTATATTTAATGGTATAATAGAATAAATAAAAGATTTAAGTAGGATGTAGTGATATCATTTAATTATAAAATGTTATTACAAAAATAAAAGAATTAGGTATGATAAATAGTGAATTTATGGAAAAGCAAAATTAGGAAAATTACATTTTATAAATTAAGACAGACAAAATTTAATTACAGATGTTCTGTTTTTGATATTTTTGAATTAGAAGGCATACAGAAGATTATAGAGTGATTTTTGAAAAAACTAATTAAATATTATAAAGGTTACATTATAAATGCATGACGACATAAAAGTGAGGTGATTATATTGGAATATTCGAACTATTATATGAATTTACCATTAGATTTAGCAGGTAGTAGAACGAAAAATAGATTTAGAGTTGAATTGTTGTGGGGAGTTGGTAAATTAATTGATGCATATAAGCTGTACGATGACTATACAATTGTGTTTGATTTCAAATGTGATATTGAATTGCATCGTGATAATGGTCTTGATTTTTACCAGGTGAAAACAATAAATAGAGGTAATCATAGTTCTAAAACACTAACTAAGAGAAAAGGAAATAGTAGATCTATTTTGGGAACATTGTATGCTCTTTACAACCCAAATCATAATATAAAGCTGGCTGTAGTTTGTAATAAGCATTTGAAAATTGATAGTAAAGAAGATTTAAGGCAAGAAGTTTGTTTAGGTGAGTTGGACAAAACAGTAATAGATTTTATTGAAGATAAATTGCAAGAAGAACTAAAGTTATCAGAAGTCATTCTTGATAATGTTTTTTATGTATGTGAAAGTATGGACTTAACAAATCCTCATTATGCTTTGCTTGGAAAGTTAATTGAAGCTTTCCAAGAAATAAAAAATGAAGAACCTAATAATCCTAATGCTTTATTTCGATTAGTATCTGATACAGCTCAGAAAAAAGCTTCTTATGAGATGGCAATCACTAATTATAATGATGTACTAGAATTAAAAGGAATTTCTAAAAATGAGTTTAATAAAATGCTTGAATCTCATAGGAAAAAATCTATAACAGGCATTGAGCAGGTTAAAGATTATATTAAAACTTTATTCCCATCAGAAAGAAGATTATATAATCAAGCTTTAACTAATTTACTGGAAATTGATCAAAGCCATGAGTTGAATGTATTAAAGATATCAATTTTTGAGTATATTGAAGGGAATATAGATAAGATAAAAAACGAAAATGACCTTTTTAATATTTTAAATAATGTATTTGATAGTGAATTCCCTATAGAATACACAAAATACATGAAAAAAGTATTTTATTTAATGGTATTTTATTTATACACAGAGGGAGGTGATATTTAATGGATGTTATTTTCAATAAAATATATATTTTTGATATTTTAACTAAAGAGGCTTTTGTTACATGTTTTGAAAAAGGTTTAAATATTGTTACTTCTAGTAATATTGATGGAACAGATAGAGGGAAGTCAGTCTTGTTACGTAGTTTATATCATACTTTGGGTGCTGATGCCCACTTCGATAAAAAATGGAAAAATGAAGATAAAGTATATATTTTAGAGTTTTCGGTTAACGATAATATATATTTTATATATCGCCATAAAAAGTTATTCAAAGTATTTAATGATGTTTTTAAGATATTATTTCAAACATCAACTATAATTGAGTTATCATATTTTTTAAGCAATATTTGGGATTTTGAAATATTTTTACCGAATAGAAGGACTGAGAAGCTGGAGATTGCTCCACCAGCATATACATATGTAATGAATTTTATTGACCAAGATTATTATGATGGAACATACTTTAGTTCCTTTAAGAGATTAGGACAATATCAAAATTTTAAACCTGATGTAATATATGCACAATTTGGAATATATGATAAGAATTATTTTGAACATGTTGAAAGTAAACAAAATTTATTGGAACGTATAAATGATTCAGAAGACGCATACAGAGAAACTAGTAGAATGAAAGAAAAAGTATCTAAACTATTAGGTAATATTGTTGTGCCTGAAAATTTAAAAGAGCTTGAAAGGGAGCTTTCTATTAGAACAAAGGAATATGATTATATTCTGAATTCTATTAATAAATTTAGGTATGAGCTTACAAATTTACGAAATGAAAAGTATGAGCTTGAAATTGCATTGAACCAAATTGAAAGGTTTAAGAATAAAAAGGAAAAAGAAATAAAGTATATTTTAAATACAGATATATGTCCTGAATGCCATTCAGTTTTGAAAGATACAACTGATCTTAGAAGTAAAAGATACAATTCAATTGAGGATTCGTTATATATAAAGGACAGCATATATGAGGATATAGAAAAGATTTCAAAATCAATTTTACAAATAGAGGGTAGTTATAAAGAGTTTTTAGATAAGTTGGAATCATACAAGAAAAACATTGGTATAGCTAAGACAGAAATAAAAAATTATAGCAGCTATATGGGGCTAAATGAACTATATAATAGTTTAAATTTAGAGTTATTTAATGAGTTTAATTTGCAAGGAGAACTTAAAGAGAAACTAGAAAATATTGAGGAAGACTTGAAGGAAGTATCTAAAATTAAATCGGATATCAATAAAAAATATCATGATATGATTGATAGGGAAGTCTTAAAGTTTGGATTGAATGAGTTAGAGGAAGCACAATATAAAGCAATTAATCGAGTTTTTTGTGCAAGTGGAAGTAATAAACCAATTTCAACAGTTATATGGTATTTTATACTTAATGATATTAAAAAAATTTTTAATAATAAATGCTTGAATTTACCTATGGTATTAGATAGCCCTAAGAATGCGGAGATGGATTATGATAAGGCACAATCCTTAATTGAATATATATTAGATAATTCATCAAATTATACCCAATTGATTTTTTCATCAATTGGGTTTGAAAGAAGGAATTTTGAATTTGAAAGCGAAATAAATATTATAGAGCTAAAGAATGACAAATATCAGTTGCTTGATTCTGAAACTTTCTCAAAATATAAATATGTTTTAGAAAATGCTTTAAGTGCCCAATTGATTAAATAGTAAGATAAAATCACCTATATATCTACATCCTAGTCTACATGAATAAATAATTTTTTTCTTATTTTATAAAGTTTAACGATATTGTATTTTTATTAAGAATACTCTTGCAAAAGGGTATTCTTTTTTTATTGCTTACTTTAGTGAATTGAGCGAACGAAAGAATTCATGTGGAGGAAATTAGCTTTAGCTTCAAGCACCAAGAAAACATCCTTAAAGTATAATTTTGATAATAGCATGGAAGCTGGATATGCAAAGATTATATAGTATTTGCACAAAAAAATAAGCTGAAATTAATTTCAGCTTAAGCTTGACTTTTGTTAGCAGGTTTTTGTTTCAAAAAATGCTATAGAATATGATTTTTCGTGTTTTCATAAATTGTATATGAGCAGTAGCTGGATGACATTTGAATGAAGATACCAAGACTTTTTCATCAGTTTTTTCACTATTAGTAATGTAGTCTATTGCCAAATTTAGAGTTGATTTTATAGGATGTATTTTTGTAATTGCCATATTAGTCACCAGAACTTTCCTTTGATTTATTAAGAAGTAGGGAATGGATCTGCCATATTTCTTTTGATAATTTTTCTATCTGTTTATTCATTGATTCAATTTCATTTTTGTAAATAATACCAGTTGTATTAGTTGCTTTTGCAATCTGGTTTATATTATTCGTAGCATTTGAAAGCAGCCATTGTATATTTCTAAATGGTTCTAAGTCTACAACATATATCTCTTTTTCTAATACACATTTCCTAAGAAAGTGGGACATAGTTTTGCAATTAGCAAGTTTCATTTTCTTTTCAAAAACTTCTTTTTCTTCTTTAGTTAGTTTTATTTCTATTCTTTCATTTCTAAATCTATTTGCCATTTTATTCTCCTTTATAAAATATATTTCGGGGTCTTAGGGTTCTCCCTAACAAGGTAAAAATTAAAAAAATGGAGCATTCCGTAAAGGGCTGCTCCATTAATTTTTTCGTAAGTGTCCGTACATTTACTGTGCTTGTTACATAAAGAATGAATTAGATAGCAAGCATTAAGCAAGTTTTGAATCTGTTATTAAATTATACCATAAGGACGCCATAATTTACACATGTAACTTGACAAATATTGAATTTTGATTCTAGTATCGTCAAACATTTGTGACAATACTAGATAGGAAACCGAATAAATTAGTAATTGATAATAATTATTGACAACACGGTTAGAATATGCTAAGGTAGTATCGAGGATATAGTCGATAAGAAAGGAGAGCGTTAATTTGACAAGACAGAGACTACCTAAAGAAGAAAGAAAACATCAAATTCAGGAAGCTGCAAAAGGTATCATTTTAGAAAAAGGATATGAAAACACAACCATGGACGAAGTAATAGAGAAATCTGGAATGTCTACTGGCGGAGTTTATCATTACTATAAAAGCGTATACGAAATTTTTTACGATATTATGTCGGAAGGTTTAGATTACGGAGAAGAAAGAAGTTTTTTGAATTCAGAAAATAGCATTCAGACATTCGTTGAATATCAGTTGGCAAAAATATACGATGACAATGAGTATAAATCTCTATTTTCCATATTGTTGCAGGGGATTGCAAGAAACGAAGAACTAAGAAAGATGTATATGGAATTAAATTTAAAATATGCAGATAAGCTTCATAGCGACTTTGAGAATAGTGATGTTTCTAGTTGTTTGTTAGATGATGAATTTTTAGTATTTTTCGTACATTCACTTATGTTAGGCTATGAATCTTTTGCTCCGTTAGGATCTAAAGAAGTTTTCAAGGATAATAAAGGGTTTATAAAAGAAGTTATTATATCTTATCTTAAAAAAATCAATAAAAATCAAGGAGGAAATTGAGATGCAATTAAAGTTAAAGGATGTAATTATTGTTAGTTTATTGGGGGTTGTAGGATTTATTTTGAGTATGTTTTCGTCCACAATCACCCAGATGTTTGGAACATATGGAGTTTTTGTACATGTGTCAATCGGTAGTTTGTTATGTGCACCGATTTATTTCGTTATGTGCCATAAGATTCCTAAGCATGGATCTATTTTTATTTATTACCTGTTAGCAGGCATTATTTACTCAATTATGGGATTTGTGCCAATGCTTCCAATAATGGCTGCTGCTGGTTTGATTGGTGAACTTTGTATAGGAAACAAAGAAAACTTTGAAAATGATAAAAGAATTAGTATTTCTTATGTCGTATCTCAATTGATATATGCACTTCATGGCTTCTTCTTTATTTTGGTATTTGGAGTAAATGGGTTGGTAAAAACTTTCCCTAATTTATTTACGATAGAAAAAGCCCAAATGGTAAAAGATACATTCTTTAATCCTAAAAACATGACAATTATTTTGGTGGTGGAAATCATTGCTGCTATATTAGGAAGTTTACTTGGAAAATTTATCTATAATAAGTTTTTCAACAAAAATATTAAAAGAGAAGGAATGCTATCTTGAGTTTTACAGATAATAGAAGCAAAAGAGAGCTCCAATTTAAACCGATTTCAATTGGTATTTTAATGATCATGTATACAAGCATTGTGTTTTTTAGCACAATGCTTGTGTATTGGTTGATGCTTGCATTTAGTTTCCTTTTACTTGTAGCTATGAAAAAGAAAAAAGCCATGTCTTTTGCTCTATTTTATATATTATTGTTTGGTCTAATTATGATAGCTTCAAAGAAATGTGTAATTACCGGTTGGATAGGTTCTCTTTACACAATGGGATTGATTATACTGAAACTTTTTCCGTTATGGATTTTAGCTGCAGTGTTATCAAGTTTTGGGACATCAACTATGATTTACTCATTACGAAAACTTCATTTGCCAAATTCTTTATGTATTGGAGTATCTATTTTTTTCCGTTTTATTCCGGAATACAGAGAATATTTATTGGATATAAGAGAAGGCTTAAAGGTTAGAAGCATGGGGTTCAGTATTATGAGACCAATACATAGTTTGGAAATTTATTTGGTTCCTATGATTTATAAGGCTTTTGAAACAGGTGAAATTTTAACATGTGCATTGATAACAAAAGGGATTGAATATGATTGTAAAAAAACATCATATGAGGATCTTTCTTTCACGTGGAAGGACTATAGTGTTATTTTCATTGGACTAATATTTATGGGGATTACGATATGGCAAAAAATATAGAAGTAGATATAGAGAAATTTTCATATAATGAGGAAACTATTTTAAAAGATATACATTTTTCAGTAGAAAAAGGAGAATGTGTTGTTATTACAGGTTTGTCGGGATGTGGTAAAACCAGTTTGTTAAGATTGCTAAATGGATTGATTCCGACTTTATATGATGGGGATTTATGTGGAGATATAAAGATATTAGAAAAATCTATTCCTGATTATAAAACAGGTGAACTCGCAAGATATGTTGGCAATGTATTTCAAAATCCAAATGATCAATTCTTTGCAAAAAAAGTTGAAAATGAAGTGGCTTTAATAGGCGAGAATATGGGAATGGATTTTCATCAATTACATACAAGAGTTAGAAGCTCACTAAATGAAATTGGTATTTCAGATTTGAGAACTAAAAATGTAAGGGAATTGTCTGGAGGACAAAAACAAAAAGTGGCAATTGCTTCAACTTTAGTATTTGATAGTGAGATTATTTTCTTAGATGAACCATCAGCTAATTTAGATTATAAATCAATAATGGAGCTTGAAAGTATATTAAGAAATTTAAAAGAACAGGGGAAGACAATTGTTATTGCAGAGCATAGATTATCATATTTAAGTAAGTTATTGGATCGCCTGATTCTTCTAAAAGATGGAAGTATTAAGACGATTTTTTCATCGAAAGAATTGAATGATGAAATTGAAAGAGAAAATGACTTGCGTTGCTTTAATCATCAGGAATTAAAGTCAACAATGAAGATTCCAGAGAAAGAGCAGATGATTAAAGCAGAAAACATTTATATATCTAATAACGGATATAGATTAGACTCGCCTATAAATTTTAGACTGCATCGTGGAGAATGCATGGCACTAATTGGTGAAAATGGTATTGGAAAGACAACATTAGCAAAAGAATTAGTAGGTTTGCTCCCGATGCAAAAAGGAACAACGAATTATGGAAATTCCATTAAAAGTAGACTGTCTAATACAGCAATAAGTCTTCAGAATTGCAGTAATATGTTTTTTTGTGAAACTGTTGAAAAAGAATTGATACCTAAGGACAAGAGTAAAGATGAATCCTATTTATCCAAAGCAAGACATTATCTTCTTAATCTGGAATTATGGGAAAAGAGGATGTTAAATCCACATGATTTATCGGGTGGTGAAAAACAAAGGTTAGCACTTCTAATTGCTTTGCTAAAAGAATCAAAATTTATTATTTTAGACGAGCCTACAGCAGGGTTGGATTACAGAAGAATGCAATTAGTAGCAAATGTAATCCAAGAGAAAATAGAAATCACTCCTGTTATGTTGATTACACATGATATAGAACTCATATTTAAAATATGCAATACTGCATATTTAATTTCAAAAAATGGAAGTGAAAAAATAAATGTTCGAGGCAATGAAGCTAAAATCATAGAATTTTTTAATAGTATGGGAAAGGATAAGGTATTCAGAACCGGCAATAGGAAAGGAGATTAAAACTATGGATTTAATAAAAAAATATGTAAAAAAGAGAAAAGGCTCATATTTTATGTCAATCTTACTGGCAATAATTGGAGTAGTTGCTGGGCTTTTTTCCTATATATACATGGCAAAAATTGTTGTAAACTTAATTAATGGTGCAAATGATATGAGTTTATATACTCCACTATGCATAAATATTTTAATAACATTTGTTATTAAAGAAGTGGCAGCAGGAATATCAACAAGTATTTCCCATACGGCAACCTTTAATTCATTAGGAGAAATTAGAAATGATATTTCTAAGAAACTTTTTAAGATGCCACTGGGAGATGTTCTTTCAAGATCTTCAGGGGAATTTAAAAATATAATTGTTGAGCAAGTTGATTCTATGGAAACATCCCTTGCCCACTTAGTGCCAGAATTTACTGCAAATTTAGTAGGACCTATTCTATTGTTTATTTACATGTTTACATTAGATTGGCGTTTAACTTTATTATCACTAATTCCATTTGTGGTGGGAATGGCTACCATGATGTCTGTTATGAATGCTCATTATAAAGAAATGTTTGGAAAGTCAGTTGCCATTGGTCAACATATGAATAATTCCATTGTTGAGTATATAAACGGTATTGAAGTAATAAAGACCTTTAATCAAAGCGAATCATCTTATAAAAAATATGCTGATGCAGTTTATGATAATGCAAGCTTTTATTATAACTGGATGGGTGAATCTATGAATAGGGTTGCCATAGGTAGATTACTTTCTCCTATGGGAATTATTACAATCATACCCTTTGGGATTTTATTTTATATAAATGGAAGTATTGATTTAGGAAATTTAATTACCTTAATCGTCTTATCCTTTGCTACGGTTTCTAGCATTTTAAAAATCATGAACTATATGGATGATATGTCAAGAATATCAACTATAACTTCTGAAATAGGAAAGATTTTAGATTCAAGAGAGTTAGAAAATATTGGCAATGGAGAAAAAATAGAATCCTATAATATAGAACTTCAAGACGTAGACTTTTCTTACGATGGAAAAAATAAGGTTATAGATAATCTTTCTATGGAAATAAAAGAATCTTCTGTTTCAGCCCTCGTTGGTCCTTCTGGGTCAGGCAAGTCCACAATAGCAAAACTCATTGCTGGATTTTGGAATGTAGATAAGGGATCTATTAAAATTGGCGGAGTAGAAACAAAAGATGTGTCGCTCGAAAACTTGTCTTCACTTATTTCTTTTGTATCCCAAGACAATTTCCTCTTTGATATGACTATAAAGGAAAATATTAGGCTTGGAAATAAGAATGCCTCTGACGAAGAAATTATAGATGTATGTAAAAAATCTGCCTGCCATGATTTTATTATGAATCTATCTAACGGTTATGATACAAGAGTTGGAGAAGGTGGAGGTCATCTATCTGGAGGAGAAAGACAAAGAATATCTATTGCTCGTGCCATGCTAAAGAATGCACCAATCGTAATTTTAGATGAAGCAACTTCTTATATAGATCCCGAAAATGAAGCTCTAATACAAAACGCCTTGGCAAATCTAGTTAAGGGTAAAACTTTAATCATAATCGCTCATAGGTTAAAGACAATTGTTGATGCAGATAGGATATTTGTTATTAAAGATGGCAAATTAAATTCTTATGGTACTCATGAAGAACTATTAAAGTCATCAGAACTTTATAAGGAAATGTATGTTGCAAATTTAAGGGGTGATGAAAATGCTTAATGTGTTTAAAAAGATATGGAATTTTTCAAAAGAAGAACAGGTATATATTAGGAAATCTATTCTCGCTGGATTTTTGCACGCAGTATTTAATGCCCTTGAGTTTGGAGCAATTTACTATATGCTAGTAAATATATTTTCTAAAACTTTAGACTATAAGGCTATCTTTGTTTGTCTTGGAATATTAGTTATATCCCTTGTTGGAAAGATAATGACACAAAAATCATCACAAATGGCACAAACACACGCTGGATATTTTATGGCAGCTCATAAGAGGATAGAAATAGGAGAAAAAATAAAAAGAGTTCCTATGGGTTTCTTTTCAAGCTTTTCACTAGGAAGATTAACTACTATTGCTACATCTTCACTTTCCCAAGCAGAAATGTGGGTGCCTATGCTTTTGGTTCTTGTACTTGGTGGAGTTTTAAATACTTTAGTCTTTGTCCTTGGAACTTTAATTTTTAACGTAAAGGTAGGACTGGTTGCTGTAGCAGGTGTGGTAGTATTTTTCATCGTTACATCAATGATGGAGAAAAAATCATCAGCTAATGCAGACAAAATGACAGAAACACAAACAAGACTTACAAAAGAAGTATTAGCAACTTTACAAGGAATGCAGGTTATAAAATCCTATAATCTTGGTGGAGAAAATAACAGAGCTTTGAGAAAGTCTATAAAAGATACATCAAATATACTTTTAGATTTAGAAATATCTGTAGCACCTTACACAGTTATCCAAAGAATTGTAATGGGAATAACAACAGTAGCTATGGTCTATGTATCATTAAAATTAAATTTATCAGGTGAACTTCCACTTGCTGAAACAATTCTTATGATTATGGCATCCTTTATTATCTTTGAAGGCCTAATAGGGGCAGGATCAAACATGGCAATCCTAAGAGCTTGCGAAAATGCCATAGATTCTGTAGGTTTTATCGACTCTATGCCTGATATGAGAGAAGGAAGTATTACAGAGCCTATAAAAAATCATGATATAGTCTTTAAAAATGTCAGCTTTTCTTATGATGATAGACCAATTTTAAAAAATGTATCAGCAGAGATAAAAGAAAATACTATGACTGCCATAGTTGGTCCATCTGGATCTGGTAAGACAACATTTTGTAATCTTATTGCAAGATTTTGGGATGTAAATTCTGGCGAAATTTTAATAGGTGGAAAAAATATTAAGGATTATAAGATAGAAAATCTTATGAATTCAATTTCCATGGTATTTCAAGATGTATATCTCTTTGAAGATACAATTGAAAACAATATAAAATTTGGAAAACAAAATGCAAGCCATGAAGAAGTTATAGAGGCTGCTAAAAAAGCAAGATGTCATGAATTTATAGAAGCTTTACCAGAAGGATATGACACTATCATTGGTGAAGGTGGAGCAAGCCTATCTGGTGGAGAAAAACAAAGAATCTCCATAGCCAGAGCCATGCTAAAAGATGCGGACATCATAATCTTTGATGAAGCCACAGCAAGTATAGATCCAGAAAATGAAGATAAACTAAAAGAAGCAATAGAATCATTAACAAAAAACAAAACAGTAATTATGATTGCCCACAGACTAAAAACCATTAGAAATGCAGATCAAATCTTAGTCTTAAAAGATGGAGAAATAGCAGAACGTGGAAATCATGAAGAACTGATTAAAAATAATGGACTTTATTCTGATCTTATCAATGCAAAAGCTATGGCGGAATCATGGAAATTAAATAATTGATATAAAAGAAATATTTAAAGTCTTTGAAGAACAAAATATAGATACTTTGACAATGAATGGAGAGTTACTATTAACAATATTAAGTTCAGTAGCTCAACAAGAAGTAGAAAATACCTCAGCCCATGTAAAAAAAGGACTAAAAATGAAAATGGAAAAAGGGGAGCTTATTGGTTTTCAAGGTTGTCTTAGCTATGATTATGACCCTACAACAAAAAGTATCTCTATAAAAGAAGAAGAAATAAATGATAATACTTTAGTCAAAGATTTGAAAAAGTTAGAAAACCAATTAAATAGGATCATTAGTCAAGAAAGAAAGTTAGTTGATCTTCGTTTAGAAGATAGTATAGACGAAGAAGTTTGTGCTAAAAAGTATAAAAAACTTACAAGACAAAAAGAAGAATTACTTGATGAAAAGAAAACACTGGAACTAACAATAAAAGATGAAAGTTTTATTAAAGAAAGACTAAAGCAATTTAAAAAGATCTTAGAAAATAAAGAAATTATAGAGGAATTTAACAGAACAGTAATTGAAAGCATAGTTGATAAAGTCGTGGTGGGCAGAATCGACAAAGACGGAACAGTCCATCCATATGACTTAACATTCTACTTCAAAACAGGAATTAAAGATAGTCAAGATTCTAATAATTTCAAAGATAAAAGAAAAAATGCCAAAGACAATGACACTAATAAATTGTGCTCCCACAAGAATGACGAGGATAAAAAAATTATGTTCCCAAGCAAAAGACAATGCATGTTGAAGCCCTAGCCCTACTTGTCAAGAAGCGAAGCTACACTGAAAAGTAGAGGCAGGTCTCATGCAAAGATTTCCCAAGAGAAGCGGCCGAATAGGAAGCTTTGATTGGCAGGAATCGACTGCTGAAGCTATAGCGTTGATACAAAATATATAAACTTAGAAATCCTGCATTTTAATAAGTTTATAAGCATTTTGTCTTTGAAAAATCTAAAGAAGGATATGTAAAAAAGACTCAAAAAAACTACATGGACGTGAGAGTTGTTTTGCAACTAGTATGAGGAGACACAATAAATATAATTAACTCATTTTGTGCTTTCTACAAGAGTAGCTTAAAAGGCTGCTCTTTTTTTATTAAAGGGTGTAAGGTTTCGTTACATCCTTTTTCAAAAATTAGTGAATTTTATAGAGTAGATTCTAGAATAAGACTTTCTTATTAAATTACAAAAACAATAGAGTTGTTATTATTTTTAAATTTAGATGAAAGTTCAGATACATTTAAGTTAACGTTTTTTCAGAACCAGTATATAAAGCAACTGTAGAATCATATAATACGATTCCAAATAATCCTTTTGAAAGATATTCTATTTCTGATTTATCAAAAAAATATGCTATTTCAGAATCATGTACCAACCTCAAAAAGTTATACCAAAATCTAACGATTGAGAGGTCGGTACATGATTTTCTTGCTGGCTCGTTTTTTAATTGTGATTTATGATTAAAATAAAATTTAATTAATCAGGTCAAAGATAAAGGAAACGTCAAGGCCTTGGTCCTTATTCTCTATAGAAAATTTCCCATCATGCAATTCGGCTATTTGTTTAGAAATAAAAATCCCCAAACCGTGCCTTGTAATATTGGTCAAATCTTCGTCATTAATTCTCTTTATTATATCTTCATCTATCCCACAGCCTTGGTCTAAGACCCTTATAATTAGCTGGTTATCTGGGTTTGAAATTATCAATTCGATTTTCCCCTCAGTATAGGCAAGGGGATTTTTTATGATATTTTCGACCATCCTATAAAACAAGGTTGGATCCATTTTGATTTTTATATCTGGATCTCTTAGCCTATTTTCAAAGACAATTTCTCTTTCGGGATTTTCATTTAACTTATCGACTATGACTTTTCGGATTACTTTTAAGGGGCTTTTTGCCTCAAAATTCTCCTTGTCGATGTTGGCAAGGGACATAGTTAGATTGAGACCTTCTAAAATATTTGAAATTTTTAAAACTTGGTCTTGGATATTTTTTGTATCGAGGTCATTTTTGTTTTCTTTATTAAGTTCCCAGGAAATTTTTGCAAGAGGGGTCCTAACATCGTGGCTAACTCCCCTTATCCACTTACTTTGTGATTTTTTTAAGTTATTATATTTTTCGTTTGCCTTGTTAATTGAAAGGGCGAGGTCTCTTAATTCTCCACTTTCATCTAATTTTTCATAGTCATCTTCAAAAAGCCCATCAATGGCCTTTTGAAAAGGAGCAATATTTTTAAGTATATCCCTTATATCCATCCTGTAAAAAACATAGACAAATATAAAGAATAAAATTACAAAAACTAAAAACATTTCAAAATTAAAAAGCAAATTCTTGAAATTATAATAATTAAAGGGAAACTTATCCAAAGAATTTTTAGGATAAGCAAATAGGATTAGACCATCTTTTAATATGTAGGTAAAGACAGGGTAGTCGGCCAAATAATACCTGGTAAAGCCTGCTACATCAGTAAGGTCAAACTTGTTCTTAACTTCTTTTGGCTTATTAAAACTTTCAACGATTTTTCCATTTTTATTAATTCTTATGGCCCAAATATCTTTTTCTTTTAAAAATTCCTTGTTTTTTTCATTTAGGTAAATACTAGTTTTATTGTCTTCTACATAAGAATAAATCTTGTCGGGGTTTGGGTATTGGTCTTTAAGCCTATAGTTTAGGTAGAGGAAAATCATAAATAAAAATATTAAAAAAAACATTAAAGCTAGTATCCTAATAACAATTTTTTTGAACCTTTTTATTATAAAATCAAACATTATTCATCCTCTTTGACAAGCTTATAGCCAAGTCCCTTTATAGTAATTAAAAGCTTTGGATCTCTTGGATTATCCTCAAGCTTTTCCCTAAGTCTATAGATGTGAGTAATCAAGGTATTTTCATAACCATAGGAATCTTCCCAAATATTTTCCAAAATACGGTCAATAGAGACAATCATATTCATGTTGTCGGCTAGGTAGGCCAGGATTTTAAATTGGGTAGCAGTTAGAGGGATTTCCTCTCCATTTTTTATGAGGATGCCCTTGGACTTATCGAAAATTACCTTTCCTAAATTAATTTTCTCTTCGTTTTTTATATTTTTACTGCGTCTTAAAACCGCATCAATCCTCCAAAGGAGTTCATCAGGGAAAAATGGCTTGACTAGGTAGTCGTCGGCCTTGTTTTCAAAACCTTCCTTCCTATCATCTATCCCATCAAGGGCGGAGAGGATTATGACTGCCATATCGGAAGTTTTTCTTATTTCCTTTAAAAGATCAAAACCACTCCCATCTGGAAGCATCAGGTCAAGGACCACTAGGTCAATTTTGAAATTTGTAAGCTTAAACCTAGATTCTTTGAGGTTTTTGGCGGTATAAATCTTATTAAAACCCTTTTTTTTCAAAAAATTATATAAATTTTCCAATAAATTTGTTTCGTCATCTACTATTAGTATAGAAAAATTATTTCTAAAATCCATTAAGCTCCTCCATGTTATCCTAATTATACACCAGACTTTTGATATTTTGGTTTTTGTGATGTAAAAGTGACCTTGTTTAAAGCTTATCTTTATATGAGCCTGGTATCCTTTTTGTAGGAGGAATAATTATGGAAAAAATCTTAGAAATAAAAAATCTACAAAAATCATATAACAAGAAGAAAGTCCTAGATATTGACTATCTGGAAATCGAACAAGGTTCAATTTATGGCCTAATAGGCAAAAATGGAGCGGGAAAGTCAACACTTATGAAGCTTATACTTGGTCTTGTGAGAAAAGATGGAGGGGATATTAAGGTTTTTGGCCAAGAAGTAAGTCCTAGAAACCAAAAAGACCTTAACAAAAATCTCGGTGCCCTAATTGAAAATCCTTCCTTTTATGACCACTTAACAGGCTATGAAAATCTTGAAATAATTTGCGAGCTTAAGGGAATAGATAAGGCAGAAATTTCAAAAACTCTTGACCTTGTTGGCCTTAATAATGTGGGCAAGAAAAAAGCAAGGGATTATTCGCTGGGTATGAAGCAAAGACTTGGAATTGCAATTGCCCTAATAGGTAGTCCAAAGTTATTGATCTTAGATGAACCTATAAATGGCCTTGATCCTCAGGGAATTGAGGAAATGAGAAACTTATTTAAAAACATAGTGAAAAACACTTCTACAAGCATTCTGATTTCTTCTCATATTCTTGATGAGATGGAAAAAATTTCTACACATATTGGTATCCTCAAGGCAGGGAAATTAACATACAATGGAAGCTTGGAAGACTATAGGAAACTTCATCCACCATTTATTTCCATCCAAACATCTGACAATCAAAAAGCTGCTAATCTTTTAGACTTAGATCAGGTAAGGATAGATGGTAAAAAGATTATTTTGGGCAAAGTTTCTAACCAAAAAATATCTGAAATAGTAAATTTCTTGCACGGAAAGGTTGATATATACAGGATTGAAGAAGAAAAAGAAAGCCTAGAAAAACTTTTTATCGAAGAAAGCAGGTTTTAATATGGCAAACTTAGAAAGAAAAAAATACAAAAGACTTGGGATAAATTTTTTAATACTAATAGTATTTTTCGCTCAAATGCTAATGGTGGCAGGGGTCAGCCATTCAAAATCATTTGCAGAAGGGAATTATCCCCTAGCCTATATCTTAGACACATATCTATTTATTTCCTTATTGATAAATCCGATTTTAATCTCTTCTTTGGTAAAAAAAGTGATTGAAATCGAGGAAAAAAACAAGATGTGGCAGTTGCAAGTAAGTCTTGGAGAAAAAGTAAACTCTATACTCATAAATAAATTTAAAAACCTATCCCTAAAACTAGTTTTATTGCAAATAGTAGAAGCTATTGTCTTTCTCCTATTAGCAAAAAAGTCGGGTCATTTTAATATGGATACTGACATGATATTAAGATTTGCCTTGGTAAATATATCTGCCATATTAATAAATTTATTTTTTATGGGCCTATTTATGATAATAGAATTGAAATCAAAAAGAGTCTATACCCTATCATTTATAGGAATAATAGGCGGTCTTACTGGAGTAATAACCATGCTTACATCAGAGACTCTTGCCTTTGTAAATCCCTTTGCTTGGATGGCAAGTTTATTAAATATTTCTTATGTAAGCGAAGGAGGGAAATTTATCCAGGTTCTAAATCCAATAAATTTTTATACACCAATAATTGCCCTGATCCTTTTAATAGCCTGCCTTGGCTACTTAAAGGCAATGAAAACTTATAATCTATACAAGGACTAGGAGGACTTATGTTAAAATTAGAATTTAAAAAAATAAAATTTACAAATATCTTGTTGGTAAGTCTGATAATTCCCCTACTAGCTAACGCCTTTGGCCTTATAAACTTTATGGGAAATAAGGAAACATTGACCAATGAATGGCAATCTTTGTGGACCCAGGTAAGCTTGTTTTACTTTTCGTTTTTCTACATTCCCTTAATTGCAATCGTAATAGCAAGCCTTTGGGCGACAGAACACAGGGCAGGCCTAAAATTTATTAGACTTAGCCCAAAGAAAAATATGGCCTTTGTGGGAGCAAAATTGATTTTGGCTTTTCTTATAATTTGCCTTTGCCAAATATATTTTCTGGCCCTTTTCTACCTGGGAGGAAAATATATAGGAGGATTTTCGACCATTGATTTTTCTATATATTTTTATTATATAGGCCTTAGCATCTTGCTTGCCCTTCCAATAATTGGGATTTTTGGAGCTCTTTCCATAAGGATAAGGTCTTTTGGGATTATAGTGCTCTTATCTACAATCTTTACCATGTTTGGTTTTGCGAGCGCTTTTAGGTCTTTAAAAATTGTAGGTCTAAGCTTTTTGGCAATAGAGGCTAATAATTTAAGGTTCATAAACCCACATGATTTGGTCTTGCTGAGTGCTTTTGCCCTAGGAGAATTATTCACATTTTTGTATCTTTCTAATAAATTTTTAAAATTTGAAAATAAATAGCTATGAAAAGATATTAAGAAAAAGCTAATAAATTATAATACAAATATAGCCCCAAATTTAAGTTTAAATCTTAATTTTGGGGCATTTATTTCTATATTTTTATTAAATTTCTCCTATAGGAATGTCATAGATGTCTTCGTAGAGGTAGGACTTGTCGATTCCTTTCATGAAAACTTCTCTATTGTCTATTTTATCTGTAAGAGCAGATTGTAAAAATGCTTGATTTCAGGTGTTTACAACCGATATCTTCATGGCGGACAGATAAGCGTATTTATCGATTGTTTCCCAATCTACACATTTTTTAGGTTTTTTTAAGAATAAATTAAGCCAAATCCTATTCGTCCTGCTATTTCCCTCTCTAAAAGGATGGGCTATGTTCATTTTAACGTATTTGTATACAATAACATCGAACATGGTTATGCGTGGAAATGGATTTATGAAAAAGCCATGCCTATTATGGGCCAGGAGCTCTCTTAAACATAATTCTTGATCTTATTCTAATGAAATTAATGGAGAAATATGCAATTGAAGGTGCAGCACTTGCAACTATTACAGCACAATTGGTTCAAACAATAATAACACTCCATTATTTTAATCACAACAATCACAATTCAATTTGTGATGATTGCAAGCTAAATTACGGACTTCACTTGGAAGTTTTCCCTTGTACCTTTTGTAATAAATGGAAAATTTGCTAGCAGATGAATACCCAACAGACTCAGCTATTTCTTTTATAGGCAGTTCGGTATTTAAGAGAAGAGTTTCAGCTACATTCATTCTTTTTCTTTGAGTGTATTCTGTAATGCTTTGACCATATTTTTCTTTGAAAAAATTTTTTAATTTCGTTCCGCTCATTTTAGATATTTTTTCAAGGGTTTTTTGATTTACATTCATGGCGAAATGATCATCTAAGAATCTTGCTACATCTTCAAGTGCTTTATTATCATCAGACTCAATTTTATATTTCTTCCTATTTAAGTATGTGTCAATCACAATACTTACCCATTCATTTGCCTTTGCTTTAAAGAAAAAATCTGCGGCAGGGGCATCCATCTTGCAATTTAATATTTCCATTGCCACTTTTTCCAATGACTTTGTAAGTATTATTTGATTCGTTTCAAGTAAAGATGAATAAAAAGATTCTGGATCTATATTAATGGATGATAGATGTTTCTCCAAAAGTTCTCTTTTAAAGCCTATAGAAACAGCAAGATAATAGCAGTTCTCGTGTAATAAAAATAGGAAGTCATCTTTTATATTATCAAAATCAAGTGTGCATAATGAGTTTGCGGTAAGCGTTTGATAAGGACTGAATTTCTCCCCATTTGCGCTGACTATGTAGCTTGTGTATATTGAAGCGTAATCTGCCATACTATAGGTACTATTTTGAACTACTTCCTCTCTGATATAAAAATCGTGTACATCAATAATGAAACCAGCTCCTTCATAAAACCAATACAGGCCTTCTCCATAAGTTGAGTCTTCTTTATTCCAACAAAAAGTGTGGCCTGCACTTGAATACTTCTTATTGTTTTTACATTCATCTACTTTCATATAATCTTTTACAAAATCATAATATGTCATAATACACCTATCCCTTTTAGACAATGTTCCAATTAGCCTTATTAATTTAAAACTATTGTATTAGTAATTATAACCGATGTATAATAAAAATACAATGATAGGCATTATCAAATAAGTAAATTTATATCTAAAAGGGATATCAAAGAAAGGAGATGTCATTATGAAGATTTACAAAAAACTATTTGCTTATGTACAGGATAAAAAATATTTCGGCTTTTTAGCTATAGTTTTTTCTGCTATATCTGCTGTACTTACGGTATATGGATTTTATTTAATCTACAAATTTCTGGATAATTTAATAATTAATTCAGATTTATCTGGTGCAGAGAGCATAGCATTAAAATCTGTTATCACACTAACAAGTGGAGCAATATTTTATTTTGTTTCAGGAACATGTTCTCACATACTAGGTTTTAGGCTCGAAACAAATTTAAGAAAAAGAGGGATTGATGGCTTAGAGAAAGCAAGTTTTAGGTTCTTTGACTTAAATCCATCTGGTCAAATAAGAAAGATTATAGATGACAATGCAGCGCAAACTCATGCAGTTGTAGCTCACATGATACCCGATAGCTCTCAGGCAATAGTTACACCCGTGCTTGTACTAGCACTCGGCTTTATAGTAAGTATAAGGGTTGGCGTAACTTTGCTTGCTCTTACAATAATCGGAGGATTAATTTTGGGGGCAATGATGGGCGAACAAAAATTTATGCAAATATACCAAGAAGCCCTATCTAAACTAAGTGCTGAAACTGTTGAATACGTTAGAGGAATGCAAGTTGTAAAAATATTTAGAGCAAATGTAGAGTCATTTAAAAGTTTTTACAAGGCGATAAAAGATTACTCAAAGTATGCTTATGATTATTCATTATCTTGTAAAAAACCTTATGTTTGGTATCAATGGTTATTTTTTGGTTTGATTGCAATTTTAATCATACCTATAGTTTATTTTATGACTAGCTTAGGCAGCGCTAAGGTGATTTTACTTGAACTTATCATGATTTTATTTTTATCGGGTGTTCTTTTTGTTTCATTCATGAGAATGATGTGGTACTCCATGTACATTTCTCAAGGCAATTATGCAGTAGATACTTTAGAAGCGCTTTACAAAGATATGCAAAAAGACAAATTGATGCATGGCAATGTCAATAATTTTAAAAACTACAATATAGAATTTGACAATGTAAGCTTTGCTTATAACGATAAAGCTGTCATTGAAAATTTATCCTTTAAATTAGAAGAGGGAAAGTCATATGCATTAGTTGGTTCATCTGGATCAGGCAAATCAACAGTAGCAAAACTTATATCAGGTTTTTACAATGTTAATGAAGGAAGCATAAAGATAGGCGGCGTAGCAATAAGCGAATATTCTGACGAAGCCTTAATTAAAGCTATTTCCTTTGTTTTTCAAGATTCGAAATTATTCAAGAAAACTATTTATGATAACGTCGCTTTGGCTAATAAAGATGCGACGAAAGATGACGTTATGAGAGCCTTAAAATTAGCAGGATGCGATCTGATATTAGACAAATTCCCAGAAAGAGAAAATACAATCATAGGCTCAAAAGGAGTTTATTTATCTGGTGGAGAAAAACAAAGAATTGCAATTGCTAGAGCAATTTTAAAGGATTCCAAAATTATTATTATGGATGAGGCCTCAGCTTCTATTGACCCAGATAACGAGTTTGAATTACAAAAAGCTTTCAAAAATCTTATGAAGGATAAAACAGTTATCATGATTGCACACAGACTATCAACAATTAAAGACCTCGATGAAATACTTGTGATGGATAGCGGAAAAATTATAGAAAGAGGTTCTGACAAGGAATTAATGTCAAAAGACACAAGCTATAAGAGACTGCAAGATATGTTTAACAGTGCAAATGAATGGAGGGTTTCAAATGAAGGAGTTTTATAAAAAAAGATTTGCTCTTACAGATAAAGGAGCAAGAAATTTAAGTAAAGCAACACTGGCCTCATTTTTCGTTTACTGTACAAACATGCTTCCTGCGATATTACTAATGATTTTTGCTCAGGAAGTTTTGGAAAATATGGGCCAAAGCAAGGGATTTTATATAGTATTCTCGGTTTTGACCTTGATAGCAATGTATATTTTGCTTTCTATCGAATACGATAAATTATATAGCACAACATATCAAGAAAGTGCGGATTTAAGGGTAAGAACAGCAGAGAATTTATCAAAACTACCTCTATCATACTTTTCTAAGCATGACATTTCAGACCTATCACAAACAATCATGTCCGATATTGAGGGTATAGAGCATGCAATGAGCCACGCAATACCAAAAGTGGGCGGCATGGCACTCTTCTTCCCACTAATATCCATCATGATGCTAGTGGGCAATGTCAAGATGGGTTTAGCTGTAATTATTCCAACGGTTCTAAGCTTTATATTTATACCCCTATCTAAAAAACATTCAGTTAAGGGAGAGAAAGAATATTATAAGGTCTTAAGAGAAAATTCTGAAAGCTTTCAAGAAAATATAGAGATGCAAATGGAGATTAAAGCATACGGCTTATCAGAGGAAATGAAAGAAAACCTATATGAAAAAATGGATAAAGGTGAAAAAGTGCACTTAAAAGCAGAAATTGCAAACATCTTAATTATGTCACTTTCATCAATTTTTAGCTTTATTTCTCTTGCTGTTGTAATATTTGTTGGCGTAAATCTAATTATTAATAAAGAGATAAGCGCTCTCTACCTTGTAGGTTATTTACTAGCGGCTATGAAGATAAAAGACGCTCTTGATGCATCTAAACAGGGAATGATGGAGATATTTTATTTATCGCCTAAAATTGAAAGATTAAAAGAAATTCAAAATCAAAATTTACAAGAAGGCGAAGACTATAATTTGAAAAAATTTGATATTGATCTAAAAAATGTTGAATTTGCTTATAATAAAGATGCAAAAATTTTAAACGGTGTAAGCTTTAAAGCTAAACAGGGAGAGGTTACTGCTTTGGTAGGAGCAAGTGGCTGTGGCAAAACAACTATCTTGAAACTTATATCAAGACTTTATGATTATGACGAGGGACAAATCCTAATCGATGGCAAAGATATAAAAGAAATATCAACAGAATCTCTATTTGACAAGGTATCAATAGTTTTCCAAGATGTGGTTCTCTTTAATCAAAGCGTTATGGAAAATATTAGACTTGGTAAGCAAGATGCAAGTGATGAAGAAGTTAAAATAGCAGCAAAACTTGCAAATTGCACAGATTTTATAGAAAAAATGGATAAGGGTTTCGATACAGTTATTGGTGAGAACGGTGCTGAGCTATCAGGCGGAGAAAGACAAAGATTATCAATAGCCAGAGCCTTCTTAAAAGATGCACCGATATTGATTTTAGATGAGATAGCAGCAAGCCTTGACGTTGACAATGAGAAAAAAATTCAAGAGTCATTAAATAACTTAGTTAAAGATAAAACTGTCGTCATCATTTCACACAGAATGAAATCCATAGAAAATGCAGACAAGATAGTAGTTCTTGAAAACGGAAAAGTAGAAAGCGAAGGCAAACATGAAGAGCTTTTACAAAAATCAAAAGTTTATAAAAATTTAATAGAAAAAACAAAAATGGCAGAAGAATTTATATATTGAAAGAACTAAAAATGAAACAAAACATGAAAGAACAGTTGTTGACCAAGAAGCCATTGTCTTTAATGTTTCAATTATCTATACCAGCAGTAATTGGCATGGTGGTTATAGGTCTATATCCACTTATGGATGGAATATTTGCTGGACAAATAATTGGTGAGAATGCTATGGCGGCTTGCTCAATAGCTATGCCACTTACATTTTTTAATAATGGGATTGCAACGCTTATAGGGATAGGTTCGGCATCAATTTTATCAAGAGCCATGGGAAAGAGTGATAAAGATACTATAGACAAGCTTATGGGAAATCTTATCTATTGGATTATATTTTTTTCAACGATCATAACAATAGGAGGAATACTTCTAGGACCATATTTTTTAGATTTAATTGGAGCAACAGGAGAAATAAAGGCATTAGGCATAAGGTATTTAAGAATAATATTTCTAGGCTCAAATTTTGTAAACTTTACCCAGTCAGCCAATATGGTTATGCGTGGTGAAGGACTTATGAAAAGAGCAATGAGTATCATGGGACTTGGTGCCTTTATCAATATAGCTCTTGATCCAATACTAATGAAATTAATGGGTGATTATGCCATTGAGGGAGCAGCTATAGCAACTGTAACAGCACAAATAATTCAAGCGGTTATTACTCTTTATTATTTTAAGAGTAAAAGTGAAAATGTAAAAATAAAGAAAATAAAAAAAGAAAAAGATATATCAAAGGAAATGTTTGGAGTAGGAGTATCAGCTATGATCATGCAAGTATTTTTCATGGTTCAACAAACATTGCTTTATAGACAAGCTTTTAGATATGGAGGAGATCCAAATGCAATATTAATGTCTGCAACTTTGAGATTTTATGGATTTTCATTTATACCAATTTGGGGAATGAGTCAGGCATTACAGCCGATTATTGGTACAAACTTTGGAGCAAAACAATACGATAGAGTAAAGGAAACTATGAAGATATTTTCTATAGGAGGAACAGTACTTGCGGCAATTTTTTGGTTACCAGCACAAGTATTTTCAAAACAGTTACTTGGTTTATTTAAAGTAAGTCAGGATATAATTTCAAGTGGGGTTAATAATTTCAGAATGTTCTATTCAGTATTTATTCTTTATGGAATTATGATTATGACAATAACTTTTTTCCAAGCGATAGGGGATGGAAAAAAAGCTGGAATGATTGTAATGTTAAGACAGCTAATACTACTTGTTCCAGCCTTACTTATATTACCAAGAGTATTTGGAGCAGCGGCTGTTTGGTGGACAGAACCAGTTGTAGATTTTACTATGATAATGGTAGGTTTAGCAATGCAAGCAAAGGCTCTTTCAAATATGAATGTAAATGATTAAAAATAAAATAAAAAGAAAAATAAAAATGACAGAAGAATTTATTTATTAGGAGGTTTAAATTGGATAATAAAAAATTAAAAGTCAAAGATTTAGTAAGTATCGGTGTTTTTGCCGTAATTTATTTCGTCTTGATGTTTGGTGTTGGCATGATGGGCATGATCCCAATATTGTTTTTAGTTTACCCAACAGTTTTAGCCATAGTTGCAGGAACTGTAGTTATGTTATTTATGGCTAAGGTTCAAAAACCATGGGCATTATTTATTCTAGGTATGATATCACCGCTTGTGATGTTTGCTATGGGACATACTTATGTAGTTGCAGTCTTATCACTTATAGTAATGACAATAGCAGAATTAATTAGAAAGATTGGTAATTACAATTCCTTTAAATACAATATGCTTTCTTATGCAGTTTTTAGCACATGGATATGTAGCTCTTTAATGCAAATGCTTTTAGCTAAAGAGAAATATATTGAATTATCTATGATGATGGGAAAAGATTATGTTGATGCAATGGAAAAACTAATAACATATCCTCACATGGCCTTAGTAGCCTTAGGTGCTTTTCTAGGAGGAATAATTGGAGCATATATAGGCAAGGCTCTATTGAAAAAACACTTTGAAAAAGCAGGCATTGTATAATGCCTACCTTTTCTTCAAATGTTCCCTTTAACCCCAATCCAATAAGTAAGATATTAGTCGTATTTCTTACAGGCTTAACTGTTGTGCATAGCTTAAACATCCGTTTTGAGCTAGCGATTGTTTGTCTTATTGGGATTTTGTTTTATTTAAATGGATACAAAAAAACACTTTTTAAATGGATAATTTTATGCACAATATTATATGCTTTACCTAATTTTATGGTGCTATCTAATATAAATCCAATAATTAAGATGTTTTTAAGCTTATTTATTATCTTCAGAATGTTTTTATTGCCATTTATGGCAGCTAGCTTCATGATAAAGACCTCTGATGTAGGTGCAATAATTTCATCAATGGATAAGCTTAAAATTCCAAAAAATCTTTCCATACCTATTGCGGTTATGTTTAGATTCTTCCCATCTTTTAAAGAGGAGAAGAAAAATATCAAAATGGCTATGAGAGTAAGGGGTATAAATTTTAAAAACCCAATCAAATATCTTGAATATGTTTCAGTACCACTACTAATTATATCTTCAAACATTGCAGATGACATTGCAAAAGCAGCAGAAACAAAGGCGATAGAAAATCCAATTGCCAAGACTAGATATATTCGAGCAAAGATACAGATAATTGATTTTGTTTATGTATTAGCAGTTGCTGGACTTATTGTGGGAGGCTTAATATGGTAGAAGTTAAAAATCTAAGTCTTGATTATGGCGAAGAGCATATATTAGATGATATATCACTATCAATATCCGAGGGAGAGTGTGTGCTATTTACAGGAAAAAGCGGAAGTGGTAAGTCATCTTTAATAAATTCTATCAACGGACTAGCTGTAAGGTATGATAACGCAAAAACAAAGGGCGAAATAATTATTGATGGTAAAAATATAAAAGATTTGGAGCTTTATCAAATCTCAATGCTTGTCTCAACTGTGTTTCAAAATCCTAAGACATATTTCTTTAATGTTAATACGACATTAGAATTATTGTTTTATTTAGAAAATATTGGACTTGCAAGAGAAGAGATGGACAGGCGTTTAAAGGACATGCTTGAAATATTCCCGATAAAAAATCTATTGAACAGAAATATATTTAATCTATCCGGCGGTGAAAAACAAATTCTTTGCATTGCAGCTTCTTATATAGCAGGCACAAAGATTATTGTAATGGATGAGCCTTCATCGAATTTGGATATTAAAAGCATAAGTATTTTGACACAAATGGTTAAAATACTAAAAGAAAAAGGCATAAGCATAATTGTAGCAGAGCATAGAATTTATTATTTGATGGATATAGTTGATCGTGTATTTTTGATAGATAAAGGCAAACTTAAAAAAACTTATACTAGAAGTGAATTTTTAAAGTTTGATAAAAATGAATTGAACGCTTTAAGTTTAAGGGATAAAGAATTAAGCAAATTAGAAGTTCCTTATTTAAAAGGAGAGGGAGAGTATCAGATAAAAGATCTTAACTACAAATTTACTGATGATGAGTGTTTAAGTGTAAAAGAGATCTCATTTAAGCTTGGGAAAATTTATGGCATAATAGGATCCAATGGACGAGGAAAGTCAACGCTATTAAGATGCTTAATTGGTCTTGAGAAAAAATCAAAAGAAGAAATTTATTTTAAGGGAGAGAAATTATCTAAAAAAGAAAGACTGAAAAACTCTTCACTTGTTATGCAAGACGTAAATCATCAATTATTTACAGATGAAGTATTCAAGGAACTTAGCCTAGGAGTAAAGAATTTTGATGAAGAAAAGGCAAAAATCATTTTAAAAGATTTAGGCTTAGATGAATTTATTGAAAGGCATCCAATGAGTTTGTCAGGAGGACAAAAGCAAAGGCTTGCAATAGCATCTCTTATGTGTAAGGATTCTCCATTTGTCTATTACGATGAACCTACAAGTGGTATGGATTATTCCAATATGATGAAAATATCGGAATTAATCAAAAAATATAGAAATAAAGATAAAATAATTTTTATTGTTTCCCATGATATAGAATTTTTAAACGAAGTTGCAGATGAGATTTTTGAATTGTAAAATAGAGCCTGTTAAACATATCAATAGAACAGGGAGATTATTTATAAATTTCATGATATTTATTTATGGTATTAATATTTTCCGTATCTTTAGGCAAATTCTTTATTTACTTACCTTAATTAAAGAGATGAGAGATAAAAACTGGCAGTCTATTGACTGTCTTTATTTTTTGCTTAGTTTAACGTAGTACATCACATAATTGAAAGGAATCAGCGTTATATGCTATAATTATACTGATAATAGATATCATCTAAATAAAAAGAGGTGTTTAGTTGTGACTTTATACATGAGTATAATAATTGGTCTTTTTGGTTCATTCCTGATGTTTTTAGGAGACATGACCCTATATTATGATCCAAATGATTACGATGGCAGGGATACTATAAATAATATTATTGGCATAATGAAAAGTGTCAACATAAAAAGATTATACATTGGTGGTCTTTTAGGGCCAATAGGTGCCTTTATATATTCCATTGGATTTTACCATATTGTTTTGGCAAGCCAAGAAAAATATTTAAATCTTGCTTGGTTTGTATTTTTAATGAATACGTTTGGCATCATACTTGGTGGAGCTTATCATATGCAGTGTGCCTACTTAGGTCTTTTATCAAGACACAAAAATAATGGAGCTTTCGATGAATTTTTAAAATTTTTAAAATTTCAAGCAAAAATAGTTTTTGGAATAATGGCTTTAGCAAATATAGCAACAGCATTGATAATTTTATTTGGATTCACAGTATTTCCAAGATGGCAGGCCGTATTTACACCCATATTTCTTATAATTTTGACTCCAATTGCCGAGAGATTGCCAAAAGGACTACATATGATTATTCGTGGAGGTTGGCTTAACATAATATTTTTTATTTACTACTTATCTTTACTTATTAACTTTAGTTAAAAATTCACAGGAGAAATGTTTATGGAACAATTAAATTTTATTGATAACAAGAAAACAAAACCTGATTATAGAAACTGGGTTCCTGAAAGCTTACTTAGAAATTTTATCGGAGCAACCGTAATTACTTTTATTCTCTTTATAATTTTCGCAGGGACAGACCTTGTTTTCAGTGGAACTCATAGGATTATCTGTGGAATTATTTTAGGAATTGGAGTCTTGATACTTCTATTTTCTTCAATTATGCTTTATGTTATGTATCGAACATTTGACTATAGGGGTAAGAGGAAACTCGCCAAAACTATCATAGAAGGTGTGGCTCAATATGTTGAGATACCAGATGGTGGAGTTGGACTTGATGTAGGATGTGGTAGCGGTGCACTTACCATAGCTTGTGCAAAAAGAAATCCAAAAGCGACCATGGTGGGCTGTGATATTTGGAGTGGCTCATATAAAACTGAATTTTCTAAGGAACTCTGTGAAAATAATGCAAAATTAGAGGGAATAGAAAATGTGAGATTTAAAGAAGGAAATGCAGTGAATCTTCCATTTGAAGATGAAAGCTTCGATGTGGTGACAAGCAACTACGTTTATCACAATATAATGGGACATAATAAGCAGAAACTACTATTGGAAACTTTGCGTGTTCTTAAAAAAGGTGGAGTTTTTGTCATACATGATTTGATTAAGAAATCAAATTACGGAGATATAGAAAAATTTATCGAAGAACTTAAAGAAGAAGGATACGAAGATATAAAACTAATAGACACGACCAATGGAATGTTTGTCGGGCATAGAGAAGCTAAGTTTTTGAGTCTTGCAGGTTCAATGTTGTTCATCGGTAGAAAACATAGATAGGGAATAAAAACTTATTCAGATAATGAGGAATTAAATGAACTTTATTACCTATGGAAATAGAAATAATAAGTCAATATTATTTATTCATGGGCTTGCCTCAACTGCAGACCTATGTTTCAACCCCCTTTTGCCTTATTTGCAAGATTATTTTGTAATTTTCTGTGAATTGGACGGACATTATGGAAGTAATCCAAAAGATTTAACTTCAATGGAAGAAATCATAGATTCAATAGAAAGCTACATATTAAATGAAATGGGCGGGACTGTCTATGGAATATGCGGCTTTTCTATGGGAGCAACCATCGCAGTTGAACTCATTGGAAGAGGAAATATTTCTGTTTCGAAAGTACTTTTAGATGCGGCGATTACTGCCGAGTTGGGCTTGATGGCAAAGCCTTTTACCTATGCTTTTGTCATTGGGACAAGTAGAATCAAAAACAAAAAACCAATACCTAAATTTTTATTAGATAAGATTATGGGCAAGGATAATCTAAGCGTAATAGAAATGGCCTATCCGCAAATTTCGAAAAATACTATTAAGAATGCCTGCAAGTTTATCTATCATTACAAAGTCCCAGAAAATTTAGCCAAGTTTTCAAATCCAGTAATGTTTTGGAGGGGGAGCGAAGAGCCAATCCCTGAAAAAAGTGAAAAGATATTAAGAGAGTATCTTCCACAAATGGAAACAGAAGTATTTGAAGGAATGGGCCACGGACAATTTCTCCACGAACATCCCAAAGAATATGCTGAGAAATTAAAGTTATTTTTGGAAAATAAATAAGGAGAATATTATGGATATAAGACGAGCAATATTAGATGGAATTGCAATGGCTGCTATCTTTAACGGTGCAGTGGCAGCTTTCGTACTGATTAACCCGAGATTTTTCTTCGATTCCTATCCAAAAGAAATACAAAATTCTGCTCCAGAGAAGATGACGAAAGAAGAAAAAAGAATAAATACAATACTTACTATTATAATTTCAGGAATCGTATTTATATATGGAGTGAGCTCTCTTTTACATACTGGAATAAGAGGGCTTAGAGATCTTTTTTTGGATGAGCTATATTCAGTGGATAATATTAAACTTGGGAGATTTCTTTTTATTGGATGTACTTTTATTCCAGGGCAAGTACAAGGATAGGATAGTCATACCGGGTACAGAAGGACATGAGGACTACGAGTTTGGAAATTGGATGAAACATTTGGCCATTAAGGAACATTTTATCTTGGTGCCATTTTTACTAATTCCAATCGTATCTATAGTAGAAGCGTGGATAGTGCTGCTACTTGGATTATAAAATAAAATTTGAAAGAAAGGAATACAAGAAGTCGCAATAGAAAAAGCTTTTGTTGAAAGCTATAGGCAATTATGTTATGCAGATTCAACAATAATAGATGACTTTTTAAAATTGTTGAAGAAGAAATTAATGATAACACTTTATTTAAATGATTAAACAATTCGTTCAGTAGCTGAAACTAAAAAAATATCTCATCCAGCTCTCATAAAGAGAAGAAATAAGATATTGGACAAGATGAGAGAATTGCTGAAAGACTTTAAATAGTGTTTAAAAGAAGCATGCAGAGTAAAATCTGCCTGCTTTTAAAATGGAAAATCATACCGAAAAATGATATAATTAATATATATTTTTTAGGGAGAAAATAAGATGAGCAGTGAGTTTCAATCTCCAATTACAATAAAAGATGCAATAGATAACATCCATACTAGACAATTTTTATTACCAGCAATTCAAAGAAAATTTACTTGGTCGAGTAATCAGATTGAGATGCTATTTGATAGTATTATGCAAGGGTATCCTATTAATTCTTTTATGTTTTGGAAGATAACAGATAGCAAAATAAAAAGAGGCTATAAATTCTATGAGTTTATAACTAGATACAGAGAATTCTTTTCGGAAAATAATAGAGATATTGATACAAGGGGAGTTCCTGATTTTGATGCAGTT
This sequence comes from Finegoldia sp. P1-F-LS, assembly GCF_052932205.1. NCBI lineage: Bacteria > Bacillati > Bacillota > Tissierellia > Tissierellales > Peptoniphilaceae > Finegoldia > Finegoldia sp. P1-F-LS. Next base: position 46,661 of record NZ_JBRFJH010000007.1, read on the forward strand.
ATAGATGGACAACAAAGATTAACAAGCTTATACATTGGCTTAAGAGGTAGTTATGCATATAAAATGCCTAGAAAATGGTGGAAAGATACAGAAGAATGCATTCCTACTAGAGAATTATATTTAAATTTAATTGCACCTATAAATCAAGAATATGATAATCAAAAGGAATTTGATTTTAGATTTCTGTCAAAATTAGATTTAGAGAAATTTGATAAAGATCGAGATAAATATTTTTGGTTTAGAGTCGGTGAAGTGTTAGACCTAGATACTAAAGATAAAGTTGATAAGTATCTAGATGATAATAAACTAAATGAGAATAATTATGCTGACAAGACATTAAATCAATTATTTCAAGTTATTCATATAGACAAGTTAATAAATTATTATCTACAAGAAGAACAAGAACCTGATAAAGTGCTTGAAATTTTTATTAGGACTAATAGTGGAGGGACACAATTATCTTTTTCGGATTTACTTATGTCTATTGCGTCTGCTAATTGGAAAGAGATAGATGCTCGTAAGGAAATAGAAAAATTAGTAGAGGAAGTTTATATGATTGGGCGTCCTGGTTTCATTATTGATAAAGATTTTGTTTTAAAAACTTGTTTAGTACTATTTAATGAAGACATAAAGTTTAAATTAAAAAATTTCACATATGAAAATGTTAATAAATTTGAAAATAATTGGAGTAGAGTAAGAAAAAGCATAATTGCAGCATTTTCTTTATTCGAATCTTTAGGATTTAATGACAAAACTTTTAGAGCAAAAAATGCAGCAATTCCAATAATATATTATATCTACTATAACAATCTAGAAACAACTATTTCTAGTCCTATCTACAAGAATAAAGAAAATAAAGATAGAATAGCAAAATGGTTAATACTTACGTTTATTAAGTCGGTATTCGGTGGACAAACTGATTCCGTTCTAAAGAAAATGAAGTCTGTTTTGGAAGCGAATTCAGGAAAAGACTTTCCGGATAAAGAGCTAATGGATGCTTTTAAAAATGATCCGGCAAGAAATTATAGTTTTGATGACGAATTTATAGATGGTTTATTAGAAGCAGAGAAGGATTCTAATAATGCATACTACATATTGCATTTAATGTATTCAAATTTGGATTTTTCAAACCAAGATTTTCATCAAGATCATTTACATCCGTCAACCATTTTCACTGACGAGAAAAAATTTAATAATTTGATTCCATATGAAGTTCAAGATTTTGCCAAGAAAAGAGAAAACTGGAATGGAGTTGCTAATTTGCAATTATTAAACGGAAGGCAAAATGAATCTAAGAAGGATAAGTCTCTTAAAGAATGGGTTGATGCGGAAAACAAGACACATGATGATTTATTTTTATCTGATGAAATTAGTTTGGAAATAAAAGATTTTAAGGATTTTATTATTGATAGAAAAGCAAATATAAAAAAATATATTAAGAGTATTATTGGATAGTTAAATTAGCAGATCTTAATGGTCTGCTTTTTTTTTAAAAATTTCGTTACCAAAGATGGCAAATTTCACTTTATACAGTGAGGGATATTGACCTGCCCCAAAAGTTAGACCTAAAATCTAAAATAGAGCAAGACCTTCAAAAGAAAAAGTTTTCTAATAAATCAAAATAAGAAAACGTGGTATAATATAGATGAGAATAAGTATCAAGAGGAGGAGGAAATGTTTAAGCGTTTTTTTGAAAATTTTAGAAAACCGAAAGACAATTTTGGCGGTAGATTTATGTTAAAAAGCATGAATAGAGGACATGAAAAATTGGCAAGTTGGGGAAGGTCTTACATAAACATTGAAAACGATTATATTGTCCTAGATTTGGGCTGCGGCGGGGGTCGTAACATAGAATATTTTTTAACTAAAGCAAAAAAAGTTTACGGAATTGACCACTCAGAAACAAGTGTAAAGATGGCTAGTGAGATAAATAAAGAAGCGATTGAGTCTGGAAGATGCGAGATTTCATTGGGAGACGTAAAAAGCCTTCCTTTTGAAGATGAATCCATAGATATCGTCACAGCGTTTGAAACTATTTATTTTTGGAATGATATAGAAGAATGTTTCAAAGAAATTTATCGTGTGCTTAAAAAGGGCGGACAATTTTTAATATGCAATGAAGTATCATCTATGAAAAGAAGAGATGTAAAAAAATTAGCACATATGATAGAAATGGAAGTATACACACCCTACGACTTAACAAGAATGCTTGGAAAATTGGGATTTAATTTTGAATATCATTTAGATAGAAAACAACAACTCGTATTTATCGCAAGAAAATAGGAAAGACAAAGAAAGGCAAGGATAAAAATGAAATATCACAGTTTTTATTTCTATCAGTTTCGACATCCTATGAAAAAAGTTTTGGTGGAAAGATATGGAAAAGAGTATGCCAGGGATATCCTCAAAAAAAGCAAAATAATTTATCGAAAACTAGTAGAAGAAGCAGATGATATCGGAGATGATAATCCAATGGCATACAATGAGATGTTCGCTCTTGTATTTGTTGCGCCATATTTAGCAAGTGAAAAAGAAATTCCTCCAGAGACCATCCAGGAAATGATGCGTCGCTCTCTGTATTTTGTCAAATGATTTTTTTCATTAATTAATCTAAATACTAAGAGAGGAAAAAAGGCCAATAAGAAAAATATAGTTAAGTATTATAAATGGTATACCGAGGAAAAAGAAAAACTCTATCCCACATCATTTAAGGTCGATTTTGAGGGAGAACCATATGAGGGCGCCTGTTATTACAGAATTACTCGTTGTCCTATTTGTACATATACTAAAAAGCTTGGGGTACATGAATTAATGCCGCTATTCTGTGAATTGGATGAGGTTATGATAAGTCTTCAACATGGAGTTTTACATAGAAAAGGCACGATAGCAAATGGAGCAGATTGTTGTGATTATTTTATCACAGGAGATAGAGAATGAACCAATGTTATATGAATAAGAAATTGGTAAAGTTTGTGATTAATTTATTATTATTGGAGTAGAATAAAATGAGCTTAACTTATAAAATTGCATCGACAATAGTAAGACTTATCGGAGTCAAAAAAATGTTTTTAAAGAACAAAGAAGAGATGCTTGAGTATGCAAAAGGTGAAAATGCAAAAATAGTATTTGATTTAGAAAAGGCAAAGGCAAGGGCTACGAGAAAAAATTACTATCTTTTTGATAGGGATGTTATGGGATACAGACTGATTTCATATCAAAAAAATCAAACGCCCGCCGACGGTGCAGTTCTTTATCTATTTGGCGGAGGAATGATTACACAACCGAATAAACTGGATTTTAAATTATCGGAAAGAATAATGGAACAAACCGGAAAAGATGTTTGGTTTTTATTTTATCCACTATGTTCAGAAAATGTAAAGATAGATAAGACATATGAAGTATCATTTGAAGCCTATAGGATGATGACCGAAAGTTACAAGGCAGAAAATATCAGCGTCCTTGGATTTTCATCAGGAGCTTGTCTATCACTAGGGATTTTTTTGCACAACAACGCCACAGGAAGACCACTTCCAATGCCAGGCAAGATTATTTCGGTATCTCCAGGAGGAATTCCAGATGTAACTGTCGATGAAAACAAAGAAATTTGGGAAAGAGTAAATGCACTTAACTACAAGGATGTAATGATTGATCCGACGTATATTAAAACTGCAAGAGAAATCGCAAAAGGCGATGAAGACATACCTGAGTATATGCTAGATGGAACTGTAGGAGATTTTACCGGTTTTCCGAAAACATATTTTTATTTTGGAGAAAATGAATGCCTCTACGCCTTTGCGCAAACCTTTAAAAAAGCAATGGAAAAATACCACGTCCCATACGAAATTATTGTTGGGAAAGGAATGTGCCACTGCTATCCATTGGTGAGATTTTTTAGAGAGGGAAGAGAAGCACAGGATGAAATTATTGAATTGTTAGGACAATAATTGAGGACAGACAATGAAATCACAAAAATTTAAAATGCCGATATTCGGTGTCGGGCCAATATATGTAATTACTTGTCTAATACTTACAATCGCTGGGATATGGCTTCATCTCAATGGATACATTTATCAAGGGAAAATGATTAAAGGCAAAATATTTTTTATCATAGTTGGGATATTCATGATCCTTTTAGGAATATATTTATGGATACAAGCAGTAATAGTTCAGAAAATAAATAAAAAAGTTACAGAAAAAAAGTTGATAACAACAGAAGTATACAGCATAGTAAGAAATCCTGTTTATTCAGCATTTATATTTATATTCACAGGTATACTTTTATTTACAGCAAACTATATTTTATTAATACTTCCATTTGTATTTTGGGCTTTTTTAACAATATTAATGAAAAATACAGAAGAAAAATGGTTAAAAAATGAATTTGGAAAAGAATATGAAATATATTTAAAACAAGTAAATCGAGTAATACCACGGATCAGAAGAAAATAAAATTAATTCTATACGAGCATCTACAGTTGTAGGTGCTTTTTTATGGATAATTTTAGGAAGAGATAGTAAATACAGAAAAATATAAAGCTGAACCGCCAAATACTTGAATGAAAAAGCGTCAAATACTTGAATGAAAATACGCCAAATACTTGAATGAAAACACGCCAAATACTTGAATGAAAATCTACTAAAGTAACTTGCATGGGAATAAATTATTCAAAAGTATTCAATATTAGATAAAGATAATAAATAATAGGTAAAAATATTACACATAAATGCTGCCTTAAATTAACATAAATTGCTATTTATGGAGAAATACAAATTACCTTTAAGAAAATAAGTTAATGCATCAATAAAAAATGAATAGAATCATTGTTGAATTTAAAGGTAAGGATATAAATAGAAGATAGATCCGATGAATTATATCGTAAATAAAACAAGAATATATGTGATATTGAAAATTTAGAAGAAAACTTAAAATTTATTAATATTCTGGATTAATTTTTTTGCTATTACAGATTAATCTATAAAATTTTTGAATTCTTTCAACAGGACTATCTTATTCAAGAAGGTATGCTATATAATATAGGTATACATCGAAAATAAACTGCATAAATTTAAGAATTACGGGTGGTCGTGAAATGAGTAAAATATTAAATAAAAAACAAATGACCGAAGAAGATATTAAACTTCATTATATTACACCGTCTATTATCTCTAAATGGGATAAAAACAAGATTACTATGGAAACTAAAATTACAGACGGAAAGATTAATATTCGTGGGAATCTAATATTTAGAGAAAGACCAAAGAGAGCTGACTATATACTATACTTAAATAACAACAATCCGATCGCTGTTGTAGAGGCAAAAGATAATCGAAAGAGTGTTTCTCATGGTTTACAACAAGCAATTGAATATGCAAAGATGCTTGATTTGCCATTTGCTTATAGTTCTAATGGTGATGGTTTCATGGAGCATGATTTTTTGACAGGAAAAGAGCGAGAGCTTTCTATGTCTGAATTCCCTACTGAGGAAGAATTGATTAGACGATTTAAAGACGAAAAAAATAATGGAATGGGAATTACAGAACAAGAAGAAAAAATTATTGAACAACCATACTATTCTAGTAAAAGCACCTATCCACCACGATATTATCAAAGAATTGCGATAAATAGAACTCTTGAAGAAATATCAAAAGGAAAAGATAGATTGCTTCTTGTTATGGCAACAGGAACAGGTAAAACATATACTGCTTTTCAAATAGTGTATCGTTTATTGCAAAGTGGTCAAAAGAAAAAAATATTATACTTAGCAGATAGAAATGTTTTAGTTGACCAAACAATTTCACAAGACTTTGCGCCATTAAAAAAAGTTGTACACAAGATTAATGTTGCAAAAGATGATTCTACAACAATTACATCTCATCAAGTTTATTTTTCTCTGTACCAGCAATTAGTCGGAGATGATGACAAGGAACATTTTTCTGAACTATTTAATCCAGATTTTTTTGACTTGATAATAGTTGACGAATGTCACAGGGGATCAGCAAAAGAAGATTCTAGGTGGAGACGTATATTGGAATATTTTAATTCTGCGACACAAATCGGTATGACGGCTACTCCTAAAGAAACAAAATACGTATCTAATACTCATTATTTTGGGGAGCCGATATATACTTATTCACTTCGTGAAGGCATTGAAGATGGATTTCTTGCTCCATTTAAAGTTATCAACATTACCACAGATATTGGAGAAGGATGGCGCCCATTAAAAAATCAACTAGATAAATATGGCAAAGAAATAGAAGACAGAATATACAATAATACTGACTATGACTATAATATTGTAATAGAAGACAGAACACAGCAAGTTGCAAAGGAAATAACGGCTTATTTAAAAGCTACAGATAGAATGGCGAAAACAATTGTATTTTGTCCTACAGAAGATGCGGCAGAAAGAATGAGAGTAGCGCTTGTCAATTTAAATTCTGACATAGTTAAATATCATCCAGACTATTGTGTTCGTATTACAGGTAGCGATGAAATTGGTAAAGGGAAATTAGATTACTTCATATCAGTATCTTCAAAATATCCTGTAATAGCAACTACATCTAAACTTTTATCTACTGGTGTAGATACGAAAATGGTGAAACTGATTGTATTAGACCAAATGCTAAACTCAATGACAGAATTCAAGCAAATTATTGGTAGAGGAACAAGAATTAGAGAAAACGAAGGAAAGACACATTTTGTAGTAATGGATTTTAGAAATGTAACTAGATTATTTGCAGATCCAGACTGGGATGGACCGATTATTGTTGATACAGGGTTTGATCCTAATAAACATCAATCAGATAGAGTACGTGAAAAAGATGAGCCATACGGATTCGATAAAGATAAACGAAGCGTACCTACTATAGATAAAAATGGACTGAAAGTTAAAATAATCAACAAGACAGTTTCTATTTATGATACAAACTCCAAACTACTGAAACGAGAAAGTATAATCGATTATACTAAAGGAAACATACGAGGAGAATATGCTGATTTAGATGATTTTATTCGCAGTTGGAGAAAAGATCCAAAAAAAGAGATTATAAGAAAAATGTTAGAAGAATCAGGAATAGATATAGATTTTTTGAAGCAAGAGAACAACATGGAAAATGTTGATGATTTTGATTTTATTTGTCACATTGCTTATGATAAAAAACCATTGACAAGAAAAGAAAGAGCAGATAATGTAAAGAAACACGATTTCTTTAGCAAATATAGTGGTGTAGCAAGAGAAGTTTTAGAAGCATTGTTAGATAAATATATGAATCAAGGAATACGAGAAATTACAAGCATTGATGTACTAAAATTAGATCCAATTATTAGACTTGGAAAACCATCAAAAATCATTAAAGAGTTTGGTGGCAGTGATTTATACAATAGTGCAATCATTGATTTACAGAATGCTATATATGAAAATGAGGTAGGTTAAAATGATAAATTTAAGTGGCTTTGTAAAAAAGCTTAGAGATATAATGCGTAACGATTCAGGTATAAATGGTGACGCACAACGTATTGAACAAATTGCCTGGATGTTATTCTTAAAAGTCTACGATAGTAAAGAAGATGATTGGGAGATAGACAATATAAATTACGAATCTATTATCCCAGATGAATATAGATGGGTTAATTGGGCACACGATGACAAAACAGGAAAAGCGTTGACAGGAGATGAATTATTAGATTTTGTAAATAATGGACTGTTTCCAACCTTGAAAAATCTCCAAGTAGATATGGACACACCGATCAACAAAGCTATTGTTAAAACTACTTTTGAAGATGCAAATAACTATATGAAAGATGGCGTACTTTTGCGCCAAGTAATAAATGTAATTGATGAGATAGATTTTTCGGACTACGAAGAAAGCCACGCTTTTGGTGACATATATGAATCTATTTTAAAAGAACTTCAAAGCGCTGGATCATCAGGAGAATTCTACACTCCACGTGCAGTTACAGATTTCATGGCTATGATGATTAGACCTGAAATTGGTGAAAAAATGGCGGATTTCGCATGTGGAACAGGGGGATTTTTGACTTCTTGGTTAAAAGAATTAAGAAAACAAGTAAAAACAGTTGCTGATGAAGAAGCTTATAGCAATTCGATTTACGGAATTGAAAAGAAACAATTTCCATATATGCTTTGTATCACGAATATGCTCATACATGACCTAGATGTACCAAATATTTACCATGATAATTCACTACTAAAAGATATATTAGATTATACAGAAGAAGATAAGTTTGATGTAATACTGATGAATCCACCATATGGTGGGTCAGAAAAAGAAGACGTAAAAAACCACTTTCCATCTGACTTAGCAAGTTCTGAAACAGCAGATTTATTTATGTCGGTAATAATGTACAGGTTAAAAGAAAATGGAAGAGCAGCAGTCATACTACCAGATGGATTTTTATTTGGATCAGATAACGCAAAAATAAATATCAAAAAAAATCTTATCAATAAGTTCAACCTGCACACAATTATAAGGATGCCTAACAGCGTATTCGCACCATATACATCAATAACAACGAATATACTTTTCTTCGACAATACAGGGAAAACTAAAGAAACTTGGTATTATAGAATGGACATGCCAGAAGGTTACAAGAATTTCTCCAAGACAAAACCAATGAAGTTAAAACATTTTGATAAAGTTGTTGATTGGTGGAATAATCGTGAAGAAATAGAAATAGATGGGTTCTACAAATCCAAGAAATTCACAGCCCAAGAAATAGTAGACCAAAACTACAACCTCGACCAATGCGGATACCCACACGAAGAAGAAATAATTCTAGACCCGATGGATTTGATCTATGAATATCAAGAACAAAGACAAACCCTCAATGCAAACATAGACACAATCCTAAATCAAATAACAAAACTACTTGGAGAGCAATAATGACACCGCAAGAATTAAAAAATTCTATATTACAAAGAGCTATAGAAGGTAAATTAGTAGACCAAAGACCTGAAGAAGGAACAGGAGCGGAACTCTTTGAAAAAATACAGAAAGAAAAAAAGAAACTTGTAGAAGAAGGAAAAATTAAAAAACAAAAATCACTAGAAGAAATAAAAGAAGACGAAATTCAATTTGATATTCCTGAAAATTGGAAATGGGTAAGATTAGGTGAAGTAGCCAACATAACAGCTGGCGGAACTCCTAGTCGTACAAATCCACAATATTGGGATGGAGATATTCCTTGGGTAAAAATTGCCGATATGAATAATAAGTATATTAGTAAAACAACTGAAAAAATATCAAAAAAAGGACTTGACAATTCATCTGCAAAAATTTTTTCAAAGGGCACCTTGTTATATTCAATATTTGCTTCAATAGGAACAGTAGGTATTTTAAAAATTGATGCTTCTACAAATCAAGCTATCACAGGAATTAATTTTTATGGATTAATAGACATAGATTACATGTATTATGTAATGCTAGGATTGAAATCTATTTTATTATCTAAAGCTAGAGGCATGGCTCAATTAAATATAAATCAAACTATACTGAAAAATACAATAATACCGATGCCACCACTTGCAGAACAAAAACGCATAGTAGATAAAATTGAAGAGCTTATGCCACTTGTAGATAAGTACGAAAAAAACTGGCAAAAGCTAGAAGAATTGAACAAAAAATTCCCTGAAGATATGAAAAAATCACTACTTCAAGAAGCAATAAAAGGGAAATTGGTAGAGCAAAGACCTGAAGAAAGTACAGGCGAAGAGCTTTATAAACAAATTCAAGAAGAAAAAAATAAACTTGTAGAAGAAAGAAAAATAAAAAAACAAAAACCACTAGAAGAAATAAAAGAAGATGAAATTCCATTCGATATACCTGAAAATTGGAAATGGGTAAGATTAGGTGATATAGTAGAGTTAAACCCTAGAAATCAGTTAAACGATGATTTAAAGGTTGGTTTTGTTCCTATGGCATTAGTTGAAGATGGCTATAAAAATAAGCACACATACGAAATAAAAAAATGGGGAGATATTAAAAAAGGATATACACATTTTGCTGATGGGGACATAGGAATAGCAAAAATAACACCATGTTTTCAAAATAGAAAATCTGTAATACTAAATAATTTACCTAATGGACATGGGGCTGGTACAACAGAACTAAGCATAATCAGAATATACTCAAACTATTTATATTCTAAATATATTTTTAATTTATTCAAATCACATTATTTTATTAATGGTGGTGTAAAAAGTTTTAGCGGTACAGCAGGACAACAAAGAATTGATAAAGATTATTTGAGGTTACTTTATATCCCTCTCCCACCACTTGCAGAACAAAAACGCATTGTAGAAAAACTTGATGAAATGCTACCATATTGTGATGAGCTTCTGAAAATAATTTAATCAATATTAAATTTTGGAGTAAAGAGTGAAATAATCAGAAAACAAATTAATCAGAACAGCTTTCTTGCTTTAATAACTCTTAACAAAATATTTTGTACAAAAAAACGGGTGACGCTTTTAAGCATCACCCGTAAATTTTTGGTTTCAGCTCGGTAATTAGTTCAAATATTTTTTGTGTAAATTCTTTTTATCCCTAGTTTCCATAAAAGACTTATCGGCAATACCTATTGGGTATAAATATACAAGGAGGAATTTATGGATGTTTTTTTGGTAGCAACTAGATTAATATTAGCAGCGATACTGGGAGCTGTAATTGGAATAGAGAGAGAAATCAAGAATAGGGCTGCGGGTTTTAGAACTCACATTATTGTTAGTGTTGGGGCGTGTTTGATTATGCTTATTGGAATTGACGGTATTGGTAAGTTTTCATCTGACACGTCGAGAGACACTGCGAGGATTGCGGGACAAGTTATAAGCGGTATTGGTTTTTTGGGTGCTGGTACTATTCTTCAAAAAAAGAATGCGGTAACAGGATTAACTACGGCTGCGACTTTGTGGCTATCTGCGGCGATTGGGCTTGCGGTAGGAATTGGATATTACGAAGGGGCAATCATTGCGACTGTGATTTGTCTTGTAACTTTGATTTCACTCAATAAAATCAGTGATTTGATCAACAAGAAAACTATAAAATCATATTCAATGATTTTCGATACTTATAATTTTAATCAAGATAGTTTTTATGAATTTACTTCAAAAGAAGGTGTTGAAATTAGAAAACTAGATATTATTGACGAGGAAATGGATGACAAATCTATGATTGAGGTGACTTTTTCTTTTAATAAAAATTATGATATTGACGGATTTTTCAAAAAATTAAAGTCAGAATATAATTTGCAATCTGTAAAATCGGTTGATGATGAGGGGTAGATTTATGAATAGAATTAAAAAACTTTTGCCATATTTAATGGTTAATATAATCTGTTTTTATTTGTTGACATTGCTTGTGAAAGATACGGGCAGTGGAATGTTTATTTTGTTATTTGCAATTCCTATTATAACTTTTGTGAATGCAATAATGTGTGGAAAGAAGAATTCTTTTGATATTCTGTATCCTCTTTTAGTTATGGTGATTTTCGTGCCTTACGTGATTATTTATATGAATGAAAGTGCCACGATTTATATATTTATTTACGGGGCGATTTCATTGATGGGATGTTTCGTAGGTAGCAGATTGAAATAATCCTCGGAGAAAATGATGAACTGGATTAATAGTTTCGAGCTTATATGCTATTTTATTGTATTTATCTTGGTTGTCGATATTTTGAAAAGCAAAAACTACAGGGAGCTTGGTCTTTTGATTTCGGGGGCATTAGCTGGGTTTTGCTTGGAACTTTTGGCAGTGAGATTTACAGATATTTATCATTATAGCAATGATTTTTTCATAAGTATTGGTTTTTATCCGTATCAGTTTCCTTTTTTCGGAGGTTTGATGTGGGGAGGAATCAGCGTGTGTGCGCTTAGAATCGCGAACAAGTTTTCAATCAGCAATGTAATGAAGGCTTTGTTGAGTGGTTGGTTGATTGTGAGCATGGATTTGCTTTTGGATGTAGTGGCCATAAGGTTAAACGGAGGCTTCTGGGTGTGGGATGGACGCCCAATCACTCTTGATATCAATCATCATATGTTCATGAGCGTAATTTGGGTTAATTTTTTGGGATATATGTTTGAAGTGCCAGCAATTATTTTTATGACTTTGAAACAATGGGACAAATCTTCTGACAAATCAGATTTTAATATCGGAAAATCATTGCTGATAGGAATTTGTGGAGTATTGTTCGTGGCGGTTGCAAGTGGAATTTCTCTCGTTTTAGATAAAATAACTGATGAATGGTTTTCGTGCATTGCATTTTTGTTGATTTGGATTTTTGTTTTTATAAAATTGATATCAATTTTAATTAGTCATCACAAATCAATTACGTTCAAAAACAAAAAGGATTGGTCACTATTTGTTTTCTGGTTTAGTATATATGTTTATTGTATTGCTGCGCTTTTTCATTTTAATATTATGAGTGCCAATTTTTTATACGCGTTTTTTACATTTTTCATTATGATAATGACGTTGGTTTTGAGTTTGATAGATATTGAAAATAATCATTAGGCATCTACTTAGTAGGTGCTTTTATTGTGCCCAAATTTACCATTTCAATCACAAATTGGGTATAAATAATACAACGAAAGTATACAGGAGTTTATTATGAGAAAATCTATAATATCTAGACCAATCAAGACTGCTTTGGCTTCACTTTTGGCGATAATTGTGTCGCAGGAACTTTCTCTTGAATTTGCAGCTGCGGCGGGAATTATTGCGATATTAAATGTGTTTGATACGAGAAAAGCTACGATAGAAGGTGGATTGAAGAGGACTTTGTCCGCAATAATTGCTCTATTAATTGGAGGTTTCTTATTTGAAAAAATAGGATACAAAACTTGGGTTTTCGGATTGTATTTGCTTTTATTTGTGCCTGTGTATTTTTTATTGAAGATAGAGCTGGGACTTGGTCCTTCAAGTGTAATTGTGACTCATTTATTAGCTTTCGGAAAAATTGATGTATCGATTATTTTGAATGAAATGGCTCTTGTGTTTATAGGAACGGGATTTGCGATGTTGACCAATTTCTACGCTCCTACTAGGCAAGACAAATTAAATAACTTGATTGAAAGCATCGATGACGATATGAAGTTTATATTGAATTTGTTCGGAGAATCTCTTGTTCAAAATTTGGATGTGAAGTTGTATGAGGACAAGATTTCAGAGCTTGAAGAAGACATCGACAAGGCTATTGATATTGCGATTATTGAGAATGACAATTTGATTGAAAACAGCAGGGATTTGCTTTTCGATTTGCGTTTGAGAGAAAGGGAGATGGATTTGTTGCAAGAAATGTATGATGATTTGAGGACGATTCCGCCGGAATACTCAGACGGCAAATATATTTCTGATATTTTAATTCAAGCATCCCAAAATTTAACTAAACGTGAGGATATGATTAAATTGAAAGATAGAATTGATTTTCTCAAAAATCATTACCATATGATGAAGCTTCCAGATACCCACGAGGAATTTGCAATTCGTTCGGCGATTTTCCAAGTGTTTCGAAGTCTGGATCAATTTATAGATATTAGCAATCAGATTACAAACAAACCGAATACTAAAATTATGATAAAAACAAGAGGGTGATTATATGTGTGAAGAAAAAAATGAAGAGCTGATTTTTAAAGAAAAACTCGACGAAACTGTGGAAAGTTTTGGCAAGGGGAGCCAAGAAGGAGCGAAGGTGTCTATTAGAAATTGCCAGGATTTTTTCGGCTGTGTGTCGATTAGTCACCAAAAACAAATCGCACAAGCTTTTGAAATTGACGAGAAATACATCAAGACGATTATAAAATTCATTCCATCTATCAAAGAATCCAAGGTTGAATACGAGATAGTGTGCTGTTCGGGACCGAGATGTGCGAAGAACGGCTCAATGGAAGTGTTGAAGACTGTGAAAAAAGAGCTTGGCATGGATTTTAACGAAACATCTGCTGATGGGAAAATCCGACTTAGAACGCAAAACTGTTTCAAAAAATGTAAAGATGGACCAAATATTATGATTAACGGCAAATTCTACCATCACATGGATGCTGAAAAAACAAAAGAAGTTCTTGAAAAAATAAAATAGCTATTCTATCTTCTTTTATTTATTAAAAGGGGTATAATCAATTTGGGTGATTTTATGAAAATTTTGAAGGTTTTGTCAATAATTATATTAGTTTTTATTGTTACATTTTCGATTAATAAATTCATGCTGTCAATAGAAAGAAACAAGATAGTTGGTTACGGAGAAAAAATCGAGATAAAAGGGAAAAATATTAATATTGTTGAGAAGGGATCGAAGAATAATCAGGTTGTCATCATAGATCCAGGTTATGGAACTACTGCGCCCGGACTTGATTTCAAGCCGCTTATGGATGAGCTTTCCCAAACTTACCATGTTATTGCGATTGAGCCTTTTGGATATGGCGATTCCGATACGATTGGAAGCCCAAGAACAGTAGAAAATATAACAGACGAGCTTCATCAAGTCATTCAAAAACTGGGATACACGAAATATATTTTGTGTTCGCATTCGATTTCTGGAGTTTATTCGTTATATTATTTGGACAAATACCAAGACGAGGTTACAGGATTTATTGGAATGGACACATCGGTTCCGAATCAATTGGAGTACACTGGCAATACTTTTCTTCCGATTTTGAGAAAATGGTCAAACAAGCTTGGCCTGATTAGAATTGCATCGAGAATCCATCCCGAATGGTTCATGGCGAATAATCAATACTATACAGATGAAACAAAATCACAAATCAGATACAGATTATATAGGGATTTTGCAAATGTTGATAATTTGGATGAAGGAAGACATTTCGCTGATAATTGGAACAAAATTAAAGATTTGCATTATCCAAGAGATATCAAAAAGATTTTCTTTCTAACGAAAAAAGAAGACAAGGACAAGGACTGGAGATACATCGAAACACAAAATGCTTTTGAAAAAAATAACGGTAAAATATATTTGATGGATGGAAGTCATTATATTTTCAGGGATAATTTCATGAAAATGTCACAAATTATAAGAGAAAGTTTCTAACAAAAGGGATTAAATATTATGATTAAATAGATTTATGTGTGTTTACATCACATAGGTCTATTTTTTAACAAAATATATTTGACAAGACATATTATCGAAATTATAATTAACGTATCAAATATTGATTATTCAACAAACGGAGGTAAAAATGAAATTATCAGATGAATTGAAATCAAAAAATATAAATTTTAAAAACAGAATTGTGATGCCACCAATGGCAACTGCAAAGGCTGATAAAAACGGACATGTTACAGAAGAAATTTTACATTATTACGAAGACAAGACGAAAAACAAATTATTTTCTACTGTAATTATCGAACATTGTTTTGTGGATGTTTTGGGAAAAGCCAGCAAAAACCAAACATCCATAGCAGATGATTCTACAATAGATGGGATGAAAAAACTTGCAAATCTTGTAAAATCTAATGATTCAAATGTAGTGTTGCAAATTTCTCACGCTGGTAGTTCTGCTAGTGAAGAAGTTATCGGACAACAACCTGTAGCACCATCAGCTATCAAAAATCCATCCAAATCTACAACAGAGATTCCGAGAGAACTTACTGTTGAAGAAATAGAACAAATTATTGAAAAATTTGTCGATGCAGCAGTTAGAGCAAAAAAAGCAGGATTTGATGGAGTGGAAATCCATTCTGCTCATGGATATTTGTTGAATCAATTTTTGTCACCAATTACCAATAAAAGAACTGACGAATACGGTGGAGATATCGATGGAAGAATCAAAATCCATTTGGAAATTATTAGAAAAATCAGGGAAAAAGTAGGAGAAAATTATCCAATTTTCATAAGAATGGGAGCTGGAGATTACCTCGAAGGTGGATTATCAACAGAAGACAGCATACACGCAGCCCAAGAATTCGTAAAAGCTGGTGTAGATGTGCTGGATATTTCTGGTGGAATGTGCATGTTCTCAATTGATGATCAAAGAGCGGGCTTCTTCGATTTTCTATCCAAACCAATTTATGAAAACGTAGATGTTCCCGTGATTTTGACTGGTGGAGTGAAGACAGGGAAAGATGTAGAAGATATATTGAATCGCGGAGTGTGTGATTTGGTTGGAATTGGAAGATCTGTATTCAAAGATTCTAACTGGATTGAAAATGAAATCAAACCTCTTATATAAGCAAATATGGAATTACACAATTTAGAATCTATTGAAAAAAGTTGCAGTAAATATCGAGCTGGTTTTGATTTATAAATTAAAAAATTCTATAAAAAATAGAAAAATTATTGACACTAAAAATAAAAATTAAGCGGAATGTAAAGCTCACATTCCGCTTAAAAATTTTTTAAATTATTAAGTGCTATTATTATGTCACAAGCACAAATTATTTTGTTTCATCACCCAAATGTTTTAATTTGTCCACTTGATCTTCTCTACCAAGGACAATCAACACATCTCCAATTTGGAAAGTGTAGTTTACTGGTGGGTTGAAAATCATTTTATTATCTTCAATTGTTTTAATTGCAAGTACAATCAGACCTGTTTTATTTGGAATTTGAGCTTCAATTAAATTTTTGTTTTCAAGATATGATCCGCTTTTAACAACAACCTCTTCCAAATCAAGCTCCACATCGCCAATTCTTGTAACCACATCTAAAAACGAAATAATATTTGGTTTGGTCATCGAATAAGCCATTCTTTTGCCGCTGATTTCTACGGCAGACAAAGTTTTGTTGGCGCCTACTTTCATTAACTTTTCGCTTTCCGATTTAGTAATAGCATTGGCTATTATGTAGATGTTTTTGTTGAGATTTCTTGCAGTTAACACAGTAACGATATTGTCTACTTCGGAATCTAACGTCGATACAAGACCTTTTGCTCTGTCTATTCCTGCATGTTCCAAAACTTCTTCTTCAGTTGACATGCCTTCCACAACTAAAATATCGTGATGACTGTAATCATCAAGGTCTTCACGTTTGTCCGTAATAACAACAAAATTCAAATTTTGATCGATAAATTTATTTATAATTACTTCTGCCAATTCACCAGAACCGCAAATAATGTAGTGATCGTTGAGTGAGGCTATTTTCTTTTCCATTTTACTTCCCTTCCAAAAATCTTTAACTTTTACTTCTACAAACATAGCTACAACCGTAGTAAATGCGTATCCGGCGATGCCAACACCTAAAAATATCATAATTATCGAGAAAAGCTCGGACCAACTACTTGTCGTGCCAATCTCTCCGAAACCAACAGTTGAGATGGTTATAACCGTCATGTATAATGCATCTATAAAATCGACTTTTAACAAAAACATGTAGCCAACAACACCTACGATTAATAAAAGTGCAAATGCATATAAAATAAATTTAAGCTTCCTTTTTTCTTCCATAAGTCACACCTCGTTTCTTCAATTATAATATAATTCACAACAAAAAACTATTAATTTTAGATTAATTGAAACAACCTAAAAATCCTAGAATTTAAAAAAAGTGTTGTGAAAACAAAATAAATTTTCTGGTATTTCGGATAGACAATGATATAGCAATGTAGAGTATGAAATTGTTTGTTATTTTTTTATATTTTGATGGTGCAAATTATGGGCAGCTGTGATATAATATATTGTAAATTATTTTAGTGGGGGCAAAATAATGAGCGTTATTGATATTTCAATAAATTTCATAAAAAAGCTTTTTGATTTGAGATTTACAAATCACGATCTAAGCCTTATCAATAAATTGAGAGGCAAATTGAGAGCTATTTTTGCGTCCAATAAAAAAGTGTATATTTGTCAAAAAATTTAGGAGAATTCTATCTAGAATTCTCTATTTTTTTATTTTAGGAGGCTATTATGGAAAAATTGTACGAAGGTAAAGCAAAAGAAGTTTATTCAACAGAAAAGGCTGATGAATATATCATCAGATACAAAGATGATGCAACAGCTGGTAATGGTGAAAAGAAAGCTACAATTGCAGGTAAAGGTGAACTTAATTTGGCAATCACTACAATGATTTTTGAAATGCTTGAAAAAAACGGCATCAAAACTCACTACATCGAAACAATCAACAACACTGATATGAGAGTTAAAAAAGTTACTATTATGCCACTTGAAGTTATCGTTAGAAACATCACTGCAGGTTCTTTTGCAAAAAGATACGGAGTTGAAGAAGGAAGAGTTTTGAATCAACCAACTTTCGAATTATCTTACAAAGATGATGATTTGGGAGATCCATTGATGTGTGAAGATCACGCAATTGCTCTTGGTGTTATCACAAAGGAAGAATACGACTATTTGAGAAAAGAAACTTTGAAAATAAACGAATTATTAAAAGAATTTTTCTTAAAAATCAACTTAAAATTAGTTGACTTCAAAATCGAATTTGGTAAGACTGACGACGGACAAATTTTATTAGCTGACGAAATCAGCCCTGATACTTGCAGATTGTGGGACAAAGATACTAACAAAAAATTAGACAAAGATATTTTCAGAAGAGATTTGGGAGATTTGACAGAAGGCTACAAAGAAGTTCTAAACAGAATGAGAGGCTAGGATGTGTGGAGTTATAGGGATATATTCTAAGTCCGAAGTTAATAAGAAATTATTTTTCGGACTTAACTCCTTACAACACAGAGGACAAGAATCCTGTGGTATCACCGTTAGTAACGGTGAAAACCTACATAGAGAAAAAGGCATGGGACTTGTTATCGATGTGTTTAAGGAAGAAAATTTGAATAATTTAGTTGGTAATATTGGGATAGGACATGTGAGATATTCGACAGCTGGTGGTTCTCACGATTACAACACTCAACCATTGATGGCTTTTGCCAAGGGAATCGAAATGAGTTTGGCTCACAATGGAAATCTTATCAACCATCAAATTTTAAGAACTAGACTTGAAGAAGATGGTGTGATGTTCCAAACAGCGATTGACAGTGAAGTTATTTTGTTTTTGATTGCTAGATATTACAAAGGGGATATCGTCGAAGCTATCAAAAAAACAATGAAACTTATTAAAGGAGCTTACGCAATTGTGTTGTGCTTGAAGGATAAACTTGTAGCATTTCGTGATCCTTTGGGAATTAGACCTCTTGTTATGGGAAAAAATGAAGAGGATGTTGTGTTTGCATCAGAAAATGCAGCAGTAGAAATCGTCGGAGCAACTGAAATCAGAGATGTAAAACCAGGAGAAATAATTGTCGTAGACAAGGAAGGAATAAATTCTTCGATGTATACAACAGAAGGATCTCCACGTCATTGTTTCTTCGAATATGTGTATTTTGCAAGAGAAGACGCTACGTTGGATGGAACAAATGCATACAATTTTAGAAGAAGATGCGGAGAATATTTGTCACAAGAATCTCCATGTGATGTTGATTTGGTAGTTCCAGTTCCAGATTCAGGTATTCCATCAGCGATTGGCTACGCGCAAAAAGCGGGCATTCCTTACGCACAAGGTTTGGTAAAAAACAGATATATGGGAAGAACTTTCATTAAACCAACTCAAGCTGAAAGAGAAATGGCAGTTAAATTGAAATTAAATCCTTTGAGACATGTATTAAAAGGAAAGAGAATTGTACTTATAGATGATTCCATTGTAAGAGGAACTACAAGCGCTAATTTGATTCAACGAATTAGAGAAGCTGGTGCGACAGAAGTTCACATGAGAATTACATCGCCACCTGTCAAATTCCCTTGCTATTACGGAATTGACACTCCTTCAAGAAAGCATTTGATTGCAGCGAACATGGATATCGAAGCCATAAGAGAAAAAATCGGTGCAGATAGCTTGGCGTTTATTTCGATGGAAGGAATGATAAAATCGAGCAGCGATAAAATCGACAAATTCTGCAAGGCTTGTTTCGATGGCGATTATCCTGTGGATCCAATAGTTATATAGGTGATTAAATGAATATTGCAGTTTTTATTTCAGGTACTGGTACCAATTTGAAAGCTCTGTTAGATGCGAAAAAAGAAAATTATTTTAAAAGCGACATTGTCGTTGTGGTTAGTAACAAAAATGCAGCTGGTCTTGATTTTGCGAGAGAGTTCAACGTGGATACTTTAGTTTCAAAAGATGATGAAGAAATCATCAAATGTTTAAAATCAAAAAACGTAGATTTAATTGTGTTGGCAGGTTTCTTGCCTAAAATTTCAAAGAGAATTATAAATGAGTTTACAATTGTAAATATCCATCCATCATTGCTTCCAAAATACGGTGGCAAGGGATGTTATGGAATTCACGTTCACGAAAAAGTTTTTGCTAATAAGGAAAAAATAAGTGGTGCGACTGTGCATTTCGTGAATGAAAAATTAGATGATGGAGATATTTTGCTCCAAAGATCTGTGGATATTTCTGATTGTAAATCGGAAGAAGAGATAGCAAAGAAAGTTTTGAAAATAGAGCATGGCATTTTGAAAGATGCTATTAAAAAATTGGAGGAGAGTTCATGCGCGCGTTAATTTCACTTACGGATAAGACAAATGTTGGAAAATTAGCAAAAAGTTTACAAGAATTGGGATATGAAATCATATCTACAGGAGGTACTTACAAGGAAATCGAAAAATCTGGAGTAAATGTAATAGACATTTCCAAGGTTACAAATTTCCCTGAAATTTTGCAAGGCAGAGTGAAGACTTTGTCCCCATACGTTCACGGTGGAATTTTGTACAAGAGAGATAACGAAGAACACAAGAAAACTGTAGAAGAATTGAACATTCAACCAATCGATATTGTTGTTGTTAATTTGTACGATTTTCAAAACGCATTGAAAACTGGTGACCACGACAACATCGTTGAAAACATCGATATCGGTGGACCAACTTTGATTAGAAGTGCTGCGAAAAATTACAAGGATGTTTTGGTTGTAACTGATCCTTCTGATTACGACGAACTTATCGACAGATTGAAAAACGACAACGTGGACATCACTTACAGAGAAAAATTAGCGATGAAAGCTTTTAGCTTGACAGCTTACTACGATTCTGTTATTTCAAGATATTTCCAAGAACAAGTTGGAGAACGCAGCAAATACAGAACTTTTGGTTTCAAAAAAGAAGACGAACTTAGATACGGAGAAAACTCACATCAAAGTGCAAATCTTTACATAGATCCATTTGTAAATGGCAAATTGACTGATTGCGAAGTCATTCACGGGAAAGCAATGAGCTTCAACAATTACAACGATTTGAATGTAGCAGTGGAATTGGCAGACGAATTGGGAGCAAATTCTTGTGTTGCATTGAAGCACCAATCTCCATGTGGAGTTGCCATTGCAGACAGCGTTTCTGAAGCGTACCACAAGGCATACTTGGCAGATTCAACTTCGATTTTCGGTGGAATCATCGCCATCAATGGAGTTGTGGATGAAAAATGTGCTGAAGAAATGAGCCAAATTTTCTTGGAAATTATCGCTGCGAAAGATTTCGACGAAAAAGCGCTTGAAATTTTGACTAAAAAGAAAAACATCAGACTTGTTAAGATAAAATTTGACAACGATTCAGTAAAAGAAGACATTAAGTATTTGAACGGAAAAGTTTTAATCCAAGACAAGGACTTCGGTGTTGACGAATACAACGTAGTTACTAATGAAAAACCAAGCGATGAAGACAAGAAGGATTTGGAATTTGCCATGAAAGTGGTTAAATTCACAAAATCAAATGCAATTGTACTTGCAAAAGATTCTCACACTTTGGGAATTGGTGGAGGACAAACATCTAGAATTTGGGCGTTGGAAAACATCGCTAATAACCATCCAGACGTTGATTTTACTGGATGCGTATTGGCATCAGATGCATTCTTCCCATTTTCTGACTGCGTAGAATTTGCACACAAATTGGGAGTAAAAGCTATTATTCAACCAGGTGGAAGCATCAAAGACCAAGACTCCATCGACAAATGCAATGAATACGGAATTAGCATGGTGTTCACAAAAAATAGACATTTCAAACATTAAAATTGGGAGGTTTTATGAAAATTTTAGTTGTAGGTTCAGGTGGCAGAGAGTTTGCACTTGGACGCAAAATAAAATCTTTTGATGAAAGTAGGAAAATTTTCTTCGCTCCAGGAAATGCTGGAACTGAAAGTATCGGAGAAAACGTAGATATTCAAGCAGACGATTTACAAGGTCTACTTGAATTTGCAAAGATTAATAATATTGACTATACAGTTGTAGGCCCAGAAAATCCATTGTGTGATGGGATTTCAGATTTGTTCGAAAAAAATGGGCTTAAAATATTTGGACCTGTAAAAGAAGCTGCGGAATTTGAAAATTCAAAATCATTTACGAAAAAATTCTTGGAAAAATACGATATCAAAACAGCGAAGTATTTGGAAAGCAAAGATTTTGATGAATCTTATGATTTTGCAAATAAATTGTTGGAAGAAAATGGCAAAGTTGTAGTTAAAAGAGACGGACTTGCAGCTGGAAAAGGCGTCTACATTGTAGATAATTCTGATGATTTGAAGAAAATCTTAAAAGATGTACTAGAAAAAGACAACATGGTTGTCATTGAACAATTCCTCGACGGATTTGAAATGAGTTTGTTGTGTTTCACTGATTCGAAGACAATTCTTCCACTTCCAACTGCGAAGGATCACAAGAAAATTTTCGAAAGAGAAACGGGAGCAAACACTGGTGGCATGGGAACTTATGCTCCAAATGTCGAAGCAGAAGTGTTCGTAGATAAAATCAAAAATAGCGTATTGGATAAAATTCTCACAGGATTAAAAGAAGAAGACATTGATTTTAGAGGATTGTTGTTCATTGGATTTATGATAACAGACGATGGAATTTACGTTTTGGAATTCAACGCAAGATTTGGAGATCCCGAAACTCAAGTTGTGCTTGAACTTATAGACAACGATTTGTTGGATATTATGATGAAAACAAGCGAAGGAAAATTATCCGATGTCGATTTGAAAATAAATGACAATAAGGCGCTTTGCATTGTACTAAGTGCTGGTGGATATCCAGAAAGTTACGACAAGGGCGATGAGATAACAATTTCTGATATGGATAGTTATGTTTTTCATGCAGGAACGAAAAAAGTCGACGGAAAAATCGTCACAAATGGCGGTCGTGTGTTAAATATTGTAAATTCTAAGAAGAATTTCGATGATGTTATTAAGGCTTGTTATGAAGATATAGAAAAGGTGGATTTTAAAAACATGTATCACAGAACTGATATTGGTCCTAGAGTAAAAAGAGTTTATGTCAGAAAAAAAGACGAATACGATTATGAATCTAAGGAAAAGAAAAAGCAAATTGAAAATTTACTTGGAATTGATTTGGATAAATTCGTAATTTACAAGAGATACGATTTGGAAATTAGCGATGATAATTTGGCGAAAATTGTCGACACTGTCCTTAGCGAAAAATCTGTAGATGATGTGTTCTACGGAGAAGATGCGTTGAAATTACAAGCTGATATGAAAAACGCAATCGCTGTAGAATATTTGCCAGGACAATTTGACCAAAGAAAACAAGGTGTGCTTGACACAGTAAGCTTGATTTTGGATGAAGATGTCGACTGCAAGACTTCGACAGTTTACGAAATCGAAGGCGCCAGCAAACAAGATTTGGCAAAAATCGAAAAATATTTGGTAAACCCTGTTGACAGTCACAAGGTTAATTTGCTTGGAATTCCAACAACTTTGAAACAAGAAAATCCTAAGAATTTGGAAAACGAAACATATACAAATTTCAGAAATATGAAGGATGACGAGCTTCAAAAATTTGTCGACGATCATTCGTTGGCGATGAATGACGAAGATTTGAAATGCATCAGAGATTACTTCAAATCGGAAGACCGAGATCCAAACGAAACAGAAATCAAGATTTTGGACACTTACTGGTCTGACCACTGTAGACACACAACATTCAACACTTTCTTGGATATTGAATTCAATGCAAAGACCAAACTTGACGAAGCAATTCACAACAGTTTTGAAGAATATTTGAAAGTTAGAGAAGAATTAAAAATAGAAAAACCAATCAATCTTATGAGTTTCGGAACGATCTTGTCCAAATACATGAGAAGCAAAAACGAGTTTGATGATTTGGAAATTTCATCTGAAATTAACGCTTGTTCTGTAAAAATCAAAGTTCGTGTAGAAGTGGACGGAGCCTATGAAACAAGAGATTATTTGTTGATGTTCAAAAACGAAACACACAATCATCCAACAGAAATCGAACCATTCGGTGGAGCAAGTACTTGTTTGGGTGGAGCAATAAGAGACCCACTAAGCGGAAGAGCATTCGTCTACCAAGCTATGAGAATCACAGGAGCAGGAAATCCTCTTACTTCATTGGAAGACACGATGGATGGTAAACTTCCTCAAATTAAAATTACACAAGAAGCTGCGAAGGGATATTCTTCCTACGGGAACCAAATTGGTTTGGCAACTGGATTTGTGGATGAAATTTACCACGACGGATACGTTGCTAAGAGATTGGAATGTGGAGCTGTTATGGCAGCTGCGCCAATTGAAAACGTAAAAAGAATTGAACCAGAAGAAGGAGACATCGTAATCTTACTTGGCGGAAGAACTGGACGTGACGGAATTGGTGGAGCGACAGGTTCATCAAAAAGCCACAAAGTTACAAGTATCAAAACAGAATCTGCACAAGTTCAAAAAGGTAACGCACCTGAAGAAAGAAAAATCCAAAGACTTTTCAGAATTCCTGAACTTGCAAGTTTGATCAAAAAATGTAACGACTTCGGTGCAGGTGGAGTGAGCGTTGCGATTGGTGAGCTTCACGATGGTGTAGATATTTATTTGAACAGAGTTCCGTTGAAATACAAAGGACTCAAACCATTTGAAATTGCCATCAGTGAATCACAAGAAAGAATGGCATGCGTTATCGCAAAGAAAGATTTGGAAGAATTTGTAAAATATGCAGACGCAGAAAACATCGAAACAACTGTTGTTGCAGACATCACAGACACTAATAGAATGAGAATGTTCTACGATGAAGATTTGATTGCAGACATCAGCTATGATTTCATCAACACAAATGGTTCGGATAGAAACGCTGAAGTTGAAGTTGTATCAGAAGATGTTCCAGAAATTTTGACTGGAAAATCGGACGATGCCGACAAATTCTACGAAAAAGTTAAACAACTCAACATCACATCCAAGAGAGACTTGATAGAAATGTTCGACTCCACAATCGGAAGAAACACTGTTATCAATCCAATGGGTGGTAAATTGCAATTGAATCCATCACAAGCGATGGTTGCAAAAATTCCAACAATGGATGGAATTATGAAAACTGTATCCATGATGAGCTACGGATTTGACGCTGATTTGTCCGTACAATCTCAATACTTGGGAGGATACTACGCAGTTGTAGAATCAATCAGTAAATTAATCGCATTGGGTTCAGATAAAAACTTAATCAGATTGACATTCCAAGAATACTACGAAAAAATGCTAGACAAAAAAATCTGGTCCAAACCATTGAAGGCACTACTTGGAGCGTTCACTGTTTCTAAATATTTCAAAGCAATGCCAATCGGTGGAAAAGACAGTATGAGTGGAAACTTCGAAGACATCACAGTTCCACCAACAATGATTTCATTTGCAGTGACACACGAAGATGTCGACAATATCATTACAAATGATTTGAAAGGCAAGGGCAAAATAGGTCTTGTGAGAACACCTTACGAAGAAGACGGAACATTGAACCTTGAAAAATTGGAAGAAAATTTCGATTTTATCACAGAACAAATCAGAAACCAAAATATTATTTCGGCGATTGCATTGGACAAAAAAGGCTTGTTGTCAAATATTTTCGAACAATCTGTAGGAAACACTGGATTTAATATCAAATTTGATAATTTGTACAATTCAATGTACGGAAGTTTCGTAGTTGAATACATTGATGACGACGAAAATATCGAACACATCGGTGAATTTAGTGATGAAATCATCGTAAACGGAACAAAACTAGATACAGAAAAATTATTAGAAGGCTACACTCAAGTTTTAAATAAAGTATTCACACCAAAAGAAAAAATCGAATACAAACCAATTGAAAACAAAAAAATCGAACAACGTAGAATGAAATCCAAGAAGCCAACTGATACACCTCACGTTGTAATCTTGGCAGCTCCTGGAACAAACTGTGAATGGGATACATTGAACGCATTCAAAGAAAATGGAGCAGATGGAGAAATTGTTCTATTCAAAAACAGAAACCAAGAAGATATATTAAATTCTATCGATGTTTTGGCAGAAAAAATCAGAAAAGCGCAAATATTTGCCATTCCTGGAGGATTTTCACTAGGAGATGAGCCAGACGGATCAGCAAAGTTCTTGGCAAATATCCTAAGAAATGAGAAAATAAGTAGTGCGATAGATTATTTGTTGAACGAAAACGACGGATTGGTAATTGGAATTTGTAACGGATTCCAAGCCTTGGTGAAGACTGGACTTCTTCCTTATGGAAAAGTTACATCACCACAAGAAGACGATCCGAACTTGACATTTAACACAAACAGAAGACACATTGCGACATTTGTAGATACATTGTGCTTGACTAATAACAGCCCATGGACAAATGGAATTGACTTGAACAAAACTTACAGAATGCCGATTTCACACGGTGAAGGTAGATTTGTAATCAAAAAAGACAAACTCCAAGAACTTTTGGATAATGAACAAGTTTTCTCAGCTTACAAAATCTCTCCAAACGGATCGGACTACAATATCGAAGGAATTTTGTCCAGAGATGGTAAGATTTTGGGAAGAATGTGTCACACTGAAAGAATCGCAGATGATTTGTACAAAAATATTTACGACATCGACAAGCAAAATATTTTTAGAAATGCAGTAGAATACTTCAAGGAGAAATAATGAACAACGATATTTACCAAAGTCCATTAAACACGAGATACGCAAGCCACGAAATGAGCCACAATTTCAGTTCACAAGTAAAATTTGAAACTTTCAGAAGATTGTGGTTGGCATTGGCGAAATCCGAAAAAGAATTGGGACTTAATATTACAGACGAACAAATAAAAGAATTGCAATCACACATTTCAGACATCGATTTTGACAAGGCAGCTGAATACGAAAAAATTCTTCGCCACGATGTAATGGCTCACGTAAAAACATACGGAGAAGTGTGTCCAAACGCAGCGGGAATTATCCATTTGGGAGCGACAAGCTGCTATGTAACAGATAACACTGACATTATCGTGATGAGAAACGCACTTGAAATCGTAGAGAAAAAACTTGCGATTTTGATTAAACACTTGTCTGATTTTGCAATTAAATACAAAGATTTGCCAACACTTGGCTACACTCACTACCAACCAGCACAATTAGTGACTGTTGGAAAGCGTGCAACATTGTGGATTCAAGATTTTCTAATGGATTTGGAAGAAGTCATTTACAGAAAAGAAAATTTGAAATTGAGAGGAGTAAAGGGAACTACAGGAACTCAAGCATCATTTTTGAAACTTTTCGATAATGACCACGCCAAAGTAAAAGAATTGGAAAAGAAAATCATAAAAGAAATGGGATTTGAAAGTGCAGTTAGCGTGAGTGGACAAACATACACTAGAAAAATCGACTACCACGTGCTTCAAGTTCTATCCTCAATCGCACAATCAGCTCACAAAATGACAAATGACATCAGACTTTTGCAAAACAGAAAAGAATTGGAAGAACCATTTGAAAAAACACAAATAGGTTCATCAGCAATGGCTTACAAGAGAAATCCAATGAGATGCGAAAGAATTTCATCGCTTGCAAAATATGTGATGAGTTTGGTTCAAAATCCACAATTTGTGGCTAGCACTCAATGGCTTGAAAGAACATTGGACGATTCTGCAAATAAGAGAATGAGCGTTCCAGAAAGCTTCATGGCAGTGGATAGTATCTTGGAAATTGCAATCAACGTTACCGATGGACTTGTTGTTTACGAAAACCAAATCAAATCTCACGTTAATGAAGAATTGCCATTCATGGCGACTGAAAATATATTGATGGAAGCTGTAAAACGAGGCGGCGACAGACAGGAACTTCACGAAAAAATCAGAGAATATTCTATGGTTGCAGGTAGAAGAGTAAAAGAAGAAGGACTAGACAACAATTTATTAGAATTATTGGAAAAAGACGAAGCCTTTAATTTAAACAAAGACGATTTGAATTCACTTTTAGATGGCAAACTTTACATTGGAAGATGTCCAGAACAAGTTGTTGAATTCATCGAAGAAGACGTCAAACCAGTTATTTCAAAATACGATACAGAATACTCTGTTGATTTGAAAGTTTAAAAATATTAGAAATGCACATGGCAAAAGTGATCTGAACCCCAAAATCCGGAATACGGATGGAGGGGTTTTTGTATGCCAAAATATACAAAAGAATTTAAAATAAAATTAGTACTAGAATACTTATCAGGTAAATCTGGAGGCTATAGAATTGTAG
>NZ_JBRFJH010000008.1:0-68510 GCF_052932205.1 Finegoldia sp. P1-F-LS
CTACAATTCTATAGCCTCCAGATTTACCTGATAAGTATTCTAGTACTAATTTTATTTTAAATTCTTTTGTATATTTTGGCATACAAAAACCCCTCCATCCGTATTCCGGATTTTGGGGTTCAGATCAAATTAAGCGTGCTTAGAATTATTTATTTCCCAACATTTTTATAAATCAAAAAGCTTATCAATAATAATATCCCTACTCCAGCTACAATTGCGAATATTTTTAGTTTGGAGTTTAGCTGTTCTGCTTTTTCTTCACTTGTATCTATGATTTCTTCGGAGATGAATTTCTTTGCGACCATCATTAATGACGGAGCAAGGATTAAATCATCCAAGATTCCTAAACCTGCTAAGAAATCCGGCACGAAATCAACTGGGCTTACTACGTAAAGCACTGAGAGTGCCAATATAATTTTCGAGAATAATGGTGTTTGTTTGTTAAAAAATGCATACCACAATGTTGGTATTTCGTTTTTCAAGCCAAATAATTTTTTGATCATTTACTCACCTCAACAATATTATACCATACATTGCACGATATATCGTATTACATAATAGTTACAATTTGATCTATTTTTTGATTTTTCCTATTAATCCGCCAATTACTGCTGGAATTATCCAAATGAAGCTTTTGATTTGCATTGGAAATACGGATTCAATAATTTTCAACAAGCCGAAATCCAATTTGAAGCTGTTGAGTAGAATTAAAAATCCAAAAATTGATGCGCCTATGATTGCTCCAAGTTTCGTGTTTTTTTCGAATGTATCTTTGTTGAAAAGGTTCAAGAATATTAACACGATTGCTACTGGATAGATTGCTGAAAGTATTGGCGCGGATATTTTCAAGATTTTTTCCACTCCGACTACTGCAAAAAACGCGCTGAACACAGTGGATATGATAATTATCAAATCGTATGACATGATTCCATTTGTTTTATCTTTGAGCATATCGCCGAAAAATTCTCCTACAGTTGTCGTAAGTCCGATTGCTGTTGTGAGGCATGCCAATGTCATTGCAATGCAGATTAATATTTTTCCAAACACTCCCAATTGTTGGTTGCAAATGTACAATAGCAATTCTATTCTTTCCATGTTGCCCAAATTTAGATTGGAAGTTGTCGCGCCGATGAATAATAATCCACCATATACAAAACATAGTCCAATGGCTGCAATAGTTGCAGATTTTATCGTGTAATCTTTGATTTTGTCTTCATCTTTGATTCCGTTTTGCATGAATCCTTTGGTAACTACGATTGCAAATACAATTGACGCCAATGCGTCCATTGTTTGATATCCTTCTTCAAAGCTTGATTGGAAGACTTGAATTTGATATGTATTCACAGGTGTTGCGACAGGAGATATTATTCCTTTTAAAATAATCGCAAGAAGAGTCACAATCAATAATGGTGTCAAAATTTTTCCCAAATTATCTATTATCTTGTTAGGTTTTCTTACGAATAAATACACACAAACAAAAAATATTGCTGTTAGCAAAATGGAATTTGCTCCTTTGAAGAATCCTTTTTGTATTACTTCTACCGTTGTCGCTGCAGTTCTTGGAATTGCAAGTCCAGGTCCAATCGCAAGCATAATTATTGTTGAAAATATCAGTGAGAATCGAGGATTTATAGTATTTCCGATTTTTTCAATTGTTCCTCCACATTTTGTCGCTGCCAATAATCCCAGAAACACAAGTCCAACCGAACTCAACAAGAATCCAATCATAGCTATCAAATATTGATCTCCAACTTTGTTTCCAAGATATGGTGGAAATATCAAATTCCCTGCTCCGAAAAACATTGAGAATAGTGCAAAACCACTAACAATTATTAGTTTTTTATCTTTCATCTTTACCTCTGTATAATTATTTTAAATTTTTATCATTTCTTACAATTCTATCACAATTTTGTCCAATAAACAACAATTTTTCCTAAAAAACAAACTTGTGCGAATATTTGTTTTATTATAAAATACGAATAGGTGATATTATGGAATTAAAACGTAAATTATCAATATTATCAGACGCTGCCAAGTACGATGTCAGTTGTTCTTCCAGTGGTTCCAATAGAAAAAACACTACGAATGGAATTGGCCAGGCACACAATTCTGGAATATGTCACAGTTGGTCAGAAGACGGAAGGTGCATATCCTTACTGAAAATTTTGCTTACGAATAAATGCATTTACAGTTGCGAATATTGCGTAAATAGAAAAGAAAACAACGTCGAAAGAGCAGAATTTACTCCAGAAGAAGTGGCTGATTTGACTATAAATTTTTACAAAAGAAATTACATCGAAGGATTATTTCTGTCGAGTGGAGTTGTGAAAAGCCCCGACTATACTATGATAAAGCTTATTAGAGTTGCAGAAATTCTTCGTAACGAGAAAAAATTCAACGGATACATTCATATGAAGGCAATCCCTGGCGCAAGTGAAGAATTAATCGAAAGACTAGGAAAACTTATCGATCGTATGAGTATCAACATAGAACTTCCAACAAAATCAAGTTTGAAGATGCTTGCTCCTCAGAAAACTTATGAGTCCATCGAAAAACCGATGAGTTTCATCAACGAATCCATAACACAATACAAAATCGACAGGAAAACCATCAGAAAAACTCCTTTGTTTTTACTAGCAGGTCAATCCACTCAAATGATTGTGGGTGCAGCTGGAGAATCTGATCTTACAATTATCAACAAAGCTAGTAGCTTATATGAAGATTACAAACTCAAAAGAGTTTTCTATTCTGGATTTGTCCCTGTAATCAAATCAAAATATACAGAGAAAATCAAAAAAGTTCCCATGTTACGTGAACATAGGTTGTATCAAGCAGATTGGCTGATGAGATTTTACAAATTCAAATCAAATGAAATCTTGAACGAAAAAAATCCGTTTTTTGATTTGACGTTGGATCCCAAGGCATTCTGGGCAGTGCAAAATGTAGCGAATTTCCCAATAGAAATAAATCGCGCATCTTATGAAGATCTTTTGCGTGTTCCTGGATTTGGTCCAACTTATGCGATGAGAATAATAAATGCGAGAAAATTTGCCAACCTTAGCTTCGATGATTTGACCTCTCTCAAAATTTCTTTAAAAAAAGCGAAGAACTTCATCCTCGTAAATGGAGTTTATCGCGGACAAAAATACAACACGCAAGACGATTTGCTAGAAATTTTGAGAATGCAAGAAGGAAAAAATATCACGCAGCTTAGTTTTTTGGAGTAGATATGAGATACAGTTATGACAACAGCTTAGATGGCTTATTCACGGTGATTTTTGAACAGTACAAACACATCGAAAATTCGATTATCGTAGTAAAAACTGAGCAATTGGATTTTTTGAATGACGACATATACATTGAGACAGACGTTGACAAATCATCGCGTGTAAAAAAATCTATAATAGACAATTTTGGATTCAATTTTTATCGTAGCATCAACTACGCATTTGTCTCAGAAAACCCCGACAAGTCGACCATTATCGCTAAGACAATCAAGAATATGTACAAATACAACTACAACTTCATCAACTCTTCCGACAAAATCGCAGTCCAATTCAATAGTCTGTGCAAATATTCAACAAGAGAACTTCACGCATACAAAGGTCTTCTTAGATTTAAAGAAATCCAAGACAATTTCTTATTCGCAGAATTTGAACCAAACAACGATATTTTGGAATTACTAGCATATCATTTCAAAAACAGATTGAGAAATGAAAAGTTTGTGATTTACGATAAGAAAAGAAACAAGTGCGCGATTTATGTGGACAAAGAGTTGGCGTTTTACGATGTACAAGAAATCTTCAAACAAGAATCTGATGAAGAGAAAATGTTCGAAGATTGCTGGATAGAATTCTACAATTCAGTCGGGATAAAAGAACGACACAACCTGAAACTTATGCAGAATAATATGCCGAAAAAATACTGGAAATATTTACCAGAAAAAAACAAAATTTACGATAACGAAGAATAATTAATTTAAAGGAATACAAATATGAAAGAAACCGAAGAAACAAACAAAAAATTAGTCAGTCAATTAATTGAAAAAAGTATAGAAGCTTTTATCTTAGGAATTGAAATTTATAATAAGCCAACAATAAAATATAGAATAGAAGGATTTAGTTTTTTTATCTGTAATGCATGGGAATTGATGCTAAAAGGCGAATTAATAAATCGTGAAATACCTATATACTATAAAGACAGCCCAGAAAGAACTATTACTTTATCTGAATCAATAGCAAAAATATATTCTGATAAAAACACAAGAATAAGGCTTAATCTTGAAAAGATTATTGATTTAAGAAATATAAGCACTCACTTTATAACTCAAGACTATGAAGTAAAATACGCTCCTCTTTTTCAAGCGTGTGTATTAAATTATATTAATGAAATCAATAGATTTCACAGTGTAGATATAACTAAATATATACCTCAAAATTTCTTAACTATTTCTGCTCATTATCAACCTTTATCTAACGAGGAAATTAAATTGAAATACCCTCCAGAGATAGCAGAAAAATTCATTAAAGAAGCAAATGAGGTTGATGTACTTATGGATGAATATAATTCAGATAAATTTTCAGTTAAAATAAAGCAAGTTTTGTATATAACTAAGAAGAGAGATGATGCTGATTTCACAGTTCGTATAGAAAAAGATTCTAAAACACCTATTGAAATAGTGAAAGAACTTAAAGATCCTGCTGATACTCATAAATACTCTTTTAATAGTGTGGTTACAGCTGTTCAAGAACGTTTGAAAAGAAAAAATATTGTATTATCTTATGAGAAAGGTTTTACTGCATATGTTCTAACTCAATTTATCAATTTTTATAATATTAAAGAAAATGACAAATATTGCTATAAGCATAAGATTGGAAACAACAATAGCTATACATATTCTCAACAATTTATCGAATTTATAGTTGATGAAATAAGTAAAGATCCATTAAATATTGTTGAAAGTCTTAAAGATGGTAATAAGAAATTGAATAGTTCTAGAGAAGAAAACAAAAAAAGATAACCCCAGGCACATAGGAATGCTCGATATAAAATATCTACCCCTTTCTGGGACCCAGCGTTAATCCTTCACAAGTTATCTTTGTTAACTATATTATAGCATATTTTCATCAGAACAAAAAGAAAACTTATCTTAAACTTAAAAAAGCCTTGAGAATTCTACTCAAGGCTTTTCTTTTGGTACTCCCACCCGGATTCGAACCGGGGATGCCCCCTTAGGAGGGGGGTATTATATCCAGCTTAATTATGGAAGCACATAAAAACCGAATTAATTCGGCTTATGATGCAAGAAGTGCTTCTAATAATTCGTAAGTGTATTTGGCGCTTCTTTTTATTCTAGTTAATGTGTCTGCTTTTTCGTAAGGTTTCTTGACAACAAGGCTTACTTCTCTCTTGTCGCCTTTTCCAGTGTCTATTATAACTTTTCCTACGACTTGTCCTTTTTTCAAAGGAGCTTTCAAATCTTTTTTGATGTCGACTTTTTGTTGCAGACCAGTTTTATTATTATACAAAATAGATACGTCTTCTGTAGGATAAATCTCAACTTTTTTATCAACGACACTGTCGACTGATTTCGTTTCGATTGGTTTTTCACTGTTTAATATATTCATTGGCTCGAATGAATTTCTGACGTATTCTAGCATTATTTTTTGGTAAGTATTTCTGTCGTATTTTGTTGGAGCTCCCATCAAAACAGATACTACTTTGTTTTTGGGATTGTTTGGCTTCAAGCTCATCGTAGTTATCAAACAGTATCCAGCTTTTTCAGTTGTTCCTGTTTTAAATCCATCTACGCCTTCTATTTTTCCTAAAAATGGAACTGTAGTTGCAGCTTCGTATTTTCTACTTGGCATTACAAGTTTTTGTGTTTTTGTGTAATTCAAAACTTGTGGGTAATTGTTGATTGTATAAGTTGTTAATTTCGCCAAATCTTTTGCGCTCATCAAATTTTCCTTGTCGTTTTCAGGATAACCTGATGCAGAATAAAACTTCGCAGATTCCAATTCCAATTCGGCTGCTTTTTTGTTCATTCTTTCGACAAATTTTGCCACAGATCCTTCTGATTTCACTGCTAATTCGTCTGCGGCATCATTGCCACTGACTATCATCATTCCTCTTATCAAATCATTTACAGTTAATTCTTCACCTTTTTTAAGTTGCATTGTGCTTGCTTCAGGCTTAGCGTATTGTGTTTGGATTTTGATTTTATCGTCGAGTTTGTATTTGTTTGCGTTGATATCTTCCATAACCAAAACATAAGTCATGATTTTAGTTAAGGATGCTATAGCCAAAGGCTTGTTCTCGTTGTAATTCAACAATTCTTGGGAATAATCCTGTTCAATTGTGTAATATGCTTTTACTTTGTCTTCAAATCCCAACTTCGAGTCCGCTTTTGATAATGCAGGTTGAAATACAATAGCAAGTACTAACATTAAGGGTATTATTTTTTTAATACTCTTCATTTCTCACCTCATCTTTTCGATATAACTTCTTCGTACACTTTTATTACATCATCTGTAATATTTTCTTCGGAATATACTTCTTTGATATCGTGTGATATTTTCTTTCTGTCGTATTTTTCAATATTGTCGTGCATATATCTTAACGCTTCGGCTAACTTCTCAACGTTAAATCTATCAACCAATATTCCATTTTCTTCATTTATTAAATGTTCTGGCCCACCGCACTTGCTCGCAACTACAGGAAGTCCTGCAGATAGCGCTTCCAAATACGCCAACCCAAAAGTTTCTGAATACGAATACAAACAAAACATATCCGCATTATTGTAGCCCTCAACGATTTTTTCTCTTTTTGTTAGTCCAGGAAGAAATACTTGGTCGGTCAAATTCAACTCTTCGACCATTTTAATTAAAGGTTTTCGTAAAAATCCGTCGCCATAAATCGTAAGCTTCACATTTTTATCGTTTGAAAAAGCAATGTTAAACGCCTCGATTAATTCTTGTGGACCTTTTGTCGTGATTACATTTCCAGTGGATACGATGTTGAAGATTTCTCCTCGTTTGAAATTCTCGTTGTTTTTGAAAATCGTAAGGTTCGGAATAATTGCAATTTCTGTAGAATCCTTGCCAAATTCTTCTTTTATTTTCTCTTTGAATTTGGGACTTACAGTTATTAGCCCGTCTGTCCTATCGTAAGTTTCTTGGGCAATTCTTCTGTAAGAAGGCTTGATTGTATCTTGATTTACAACAGAATTGCATTCAGTAAGTACGAATGGAATGTTCAACTCTTTTGCAAGCTTGGATGTGTAGTATCCTTGGTCTGTAAAATAAGTGTGAAGCACATCTGGTCTTCCTTCGATTTTCTCCACTTTTTTGTAGAAATGTCTAAGTACCAAATAAGAAAAGTCATAAAGGCTTTTGAAGATATATCTTCCAATTGGAAAATGAAAGGAATACACTTTGACATTATCTTTTATAAAATATTCACTTTTATATTTTCGAAAACGTCTAAGTGATCTGAAATCAAGAGCAATCAACACAACTTCTACGCCTTTTTTGGCGAGTGCAATTGCCTGATCCAGTTCAAATATTCCGTTCATTTTGTATTTATCCGTTGGATAACCTCTAGCGATTATATAAGCCTTCATTTCTTTTCCTATCTTAATTTTAGTTTACTAGTCTATTATATCAAATCCTGTGTATTTTTGTAGCACTTCAGGAATTTTTATAGATCCATCAGCTTGTTGATAGTTTTCGATTACAGCTGCAAAACAACGTCCAATAGCAAGTCCAGACCCGTTTAGTGTGTGAACGTATTGTGGCTTATTATTTTCGTCACGATATCTAATATTTGCACGTCTTGCTTGGAAATCTTCAAAGTTTGAACAGCTTGAGATTTCAACGTATCTGTTGTAACTTGGCATCCACACTTCGATGTCGTATGTCATTGCAGATGAGAATCCCAAATCCCCAGAACAAAGTCTAACAACTCTGTATGGAATTTCCAACAATTGCAAGATTTCTTCTGCGTTATTAGTAAGTTTTTCTAATTCGTCATAACTTGTAGAAGGTTCAACGAATTTTACCATTTCAACTTTTTCAAATTGGTGATTTCTAATCAAACCTCTCGTGTCACGTCCAGCACTTCCAGCTTCTCTTCTGAAACATTGAGTAAATGCTGTGTAATAAATTGGCAAGCTTCCTTGTTCCAAAATCTCTCCACCCAATAAATTAGTTACAGGAACTTCTGCAGTAGGAGCAAGATACATGTCGTCTTTTTCGCAATAAAACATATCTTCTTTGAATTTTGGAATTTGACCAGTTCCTCTCATCGCACTTGGACTCATCAATACTGGAGTATTCATTTCAGTGTAACCTTGTTTATCAGTGTGAAGATCCACCATGAAATTCATCAACGCTCTTTCAAGTCGTGCTCCTTTTCCTTTGAATACAGAAAATCTTGATTTGGAAATCTTAGTTGCTCTTTCGAAATCCAAAATATCCAAGTCAACACCCAAATCCCAGTGAGCTTTTATATCGAAATCAAATTTACGAGGTTCGCCCCATTTTCTCATTTCCAAATTTTCAGTATCATCCAAACCAACTGGAACTTCCTTGTTAGGAGTGTTTGGAATTTCCATCAAATATTCTCTGATTTCATCGTCGATATCTTTCAAATCATCATCCAAATTTTTGATATCATCAGACAACTTCTTCAAATTTTTGAAAAGTTCTGTAGTATCTTCTCCGTTTTTCTTCATTTGTGGAACTTGTTTGGAAAGCTTATTTTGTTCCGCCTTCATTGATTCTACTTTTTGAATAACTTCACGTCTTTTTTCATCAGTAGCCAAAAGTTTTTGAATAGGATATTCTCCTCTTCTTTTTTTAAGCGCTTCAACGATTTCTTCTGGATTATTTCTAATTCTTTTAATATCTAACATAACCTTCTCCTTATAAAACAATAAAAAAACTCATACCAAGGGACGAAAATTACGTTTCCGCGACTGCCACCCTAATTAGCATAAGCTCTCTCAACCAATAACGCATCGAAGTTAGATTCATTATCTTCATATACTTATTCTCACCACACATAAGCTCTCTGAATTACTCCAATAATTACTATTTCTTCATCAACTGCAATATTCAACTATATTAATGTATATTTTACCACAAACTATCCATTTGTGTCAATGTATAGCTTGATTACAACGTTTTTGGATTTTTGTATATTCATCATTTTAAAAACAGATCAGCTTTTTAAACGCCAATCTGTTTCTATCTTTTATTTTTTATTTATAATCGTATTAATCGCCGCCTGCACAGCCTTATACCTGTCTTCATTCGTGTGAGATGCAAGACAAGTTATTAGATACTTCTTTCCGTCTTTCTCGTACAATACGACAATGTTGTAGGATGATGCCATCGTGCCCGTTTTGATGCCCTTTACATCTTTGTTGTAAAACGCTGACTTAGGATCCAAAAATTCGTTGGTATTTTTCCAATTCATTTCTCCTTGAGGAGTTTGAATTGTAAAATAACTCTTGCCCATACATTTTTTGACAAAATCATAATCAATAAGTTTAAGTGCAACTCTATTAATATCTTTTAAATTGGTATCTGCCTGTGTAGAAAATCCACTCGGATCGAACAAATGAGTTTTATTGTAACCTTCATCTGCGAGGTACTTGCTGAGATTTTTTACAAAATAATTCACATATTTTTTTGCGCTGTAACCATCTCCCAAGTCTTTTTTGCCGATATTATATGCCAATGCAAAAGCCGCATCATTTCCAGATGGCACAAGCATAGCCTGCATGATTTGCTCTGCTGTATATTTGCCAGGCTTTAAGTGTGCCATTGATGAGCCTTGTGGTACTAGATCTAATAATTCTTGATTAACCTCTATGCTATCTTCTAATTTTACCTTCGTTAGTGCGTAATCAATCGCAAAAAGTTTCGATAAGCTTGCAACCGTTGGTAATTGTCCGCCGCCTTCATAAAACAAATATTCTTCTTTATTTATGTCATACACCGAAAAAGAAAGTGCATCTTCTGGAATCTTCAACTCTTTAGTATCTATTTTGAAATCAATTCTATCGTAAAATTTTCTAAAAGTTCTGGATTGTAAAATTCTATAGCCACGCAATTTCAATACTCCCAAACAAAGCACTAAAAGAATGACTCCAAGAATTAAAAATATTTTGCGCTTATGTTTTTTCATAATTCACCTCTGTATCTAAATTATCCTATATCACAATGTGAATTACAATACTTGTATCCAAATTGTAGATTTGTTGAAAACATCAAACAAAAAACACCAAGCACAATCTCTCACAAGATTTGCTCAGTGTTATTTTCTACATATCTTTGTTTGCATTTTGGAAAAATTTTGCTACATATCCTATTACAACTAAAACCAAGAATACTTTCATCAAGAATTTCAAAATACTAATAGTAATTCCCATAATTCCTGTCATAATATTCAAAGCCAAAATAGCCAAGAATATATACAAAATGTATTTTAAATATTTGTTATCCATACTCCACTTCCTTTATATTTCTTCTTTTGCGAAAAATCTTCTGTAAATAAATCTAATTACCAAAACTACTAGCGCTATTTTTATGAAAACTTTCAAAAACGAGAATGCTACTGCCCCAATTGCCACTAAAATTCCTACAATTGCTCCGGCTAATCCCAATACCAATCCAAAAGCTCCTAAAATAGCTGCGAAAACTATTGATAAAATAACTATCAATGTTACAAACGCTAAAGTAATCATAATTGCCTCCCTTTGTTTCGTACAGTACCTTTTATTACATTATAGCATAATAATCCCTTATTCACAACAAGCATTAGGAGATAATTCAAAAGATTTTATAAAAAACTTGCCACTTTTTTCTTCAAGTTTAAGTTCCGATTTGATATCATCTTCCAAGATAATTTCCTTGGAATTGATTTTACACACCGCAGGTTCGAATGCCCACTCTTCATCATTTTCCATCACATAATACGAATTGTCACCCTTCAAATACACGACATTTTCCTTATTTTTCACATCGTCACTTGTAATATTCGCGTATTTCAATAAAACAGCATCCACCAAATTCTTGTCCACCTTTAAAATCTTTGCGTTTTCTCTTGTTTGTTTGAATGCATTTGGATTTTGTTTTTTCAATTCGTCTATCTTGGATTTGTCCTTGTCAGGATCTAGCGTTTCGCTTGGAAAATTCGCCACGAAGTTTTTCAAAGTGATTTCTTGTGGTGATGCGAAGCTTTCTCCGTAGAAAAATGTGTCTATTGAATTTACAACATCTTTGCCATTATAATTGTAGGGCTTGTTGAAGTTCGCTGCGATTTTTTCCACATCAGATTTTTCAAGTCTACCGTCTTTTGAAATGTCAACATTTTTAAATCCATCATTCAAATAATCTGCCACATAAGCCTTGTTTTCTTCGGTAATTTCGGGCATTTTCTTCGAACAAGATGCTACAAATACAACGCCGAGCATCACAAGTAAGATTTTAAATAATTTGTTTTTCATATTTCCTCCCATTATTTCACTAATCTTATTATATATGAAAATCAAACAAAAAACACTGACGGAAGTTTAACCAACTCCCAAATCAGTGTTTTCAACTAACATCTCGACTTTCGGATGATTTTTCAAATCGTAATGATTTTCCAAAAACCACTTCACAAGCTCATCATCTCTTTTGATCGGCGTGGAATTATTGATGAAAATATTAATAGTAATCCATTTGAAATTCGAAAGGCCAATCTCGATGTCTTTTTCAATCATCTCCTTAGTTTGACCCTTAATTCCAACCATTAAACACGCAGAATCAAAATAATCGGATACCTCTTTTACATCATGAAATTTCGCGTTTTTGTTGAGGACATTTTCTCTAAAATCGTAATCGAACGATTCAATTCCCGTCTTAAACAAAATCTCGCATCCGAAAAATTCCCTGATTTCGTGAAGTCTATGTTTAAAAATATAATGCGCTTCAAAAACCAACGTGTGAATATTTTTATCGTGAATTAAATTCTTGATGTCTATTTTCGTTTGCTCGGGAAGTTCGAACACATTTCCCGAATTAATACATTCCAAAACGCCAAATTCGCCAGTTACATTTTCAAGAATCTCGCGGTTCTCACGAACAGCATCATCCATATCCATCGTATTGTCTTCAATGTAATCGCAAAAAGTGCATTTGCCCCAAAAACATGGTCTGCCTTTCAAAAGCACAATCTCGCGTTTTAATTTTTCTTCAATCTTAGCGTATCGATTCAATCTTAATCCTCTTAACAGCAGTCATCACAACAGTAAATGAAATGAGCCTGTCGACAAATTCCATGAAATATTGGTTGATAAAAGATGCCGCAGCAGGATTTACTCCCTTGTTTATCATGAATCTTACGATAACATCACTTCCTGAGCTTGTAACCCCACCAAAAATATATCCTTGAATAATAGCGCCCAAAATAGCACCTGGAAGTACAGCCAATAAAAGTGCAGGAATAGTGTGCAATTTCTTAAAATATCCCTTTTCATATAAAATTCCAACCATAAACACCATAAGCATACCTGTAGGGGCAAATGGAAGCGCAAATGGATCGAAAAGAATTTGGTTCATAACAGACGATAAAAACGCCGTCACAATCCCGTATTTCCATCCAAATAACATACACACCAATAAAGATCCTATGTGATCCAATAACAAAGGAACCTTCGTACTAACAGCGATAAAAGCACCAAGGCAGTTGATTGCAATGCAAATCGCTATAGTAGTCAACAATTTCGTATTCGTTTTTCTCAATAAAAAAACCTCCTAATAAAATATAGGAGAACTCAAAAATAACGCCTTGTTTTTTTATACTTGGAGCTCTCAAACAAGTCCTGAAATAAATTTCAGTTTTAACTAGGCAACAGTAATTTTACCAAATAATTAAACTCAATGCAAATTAGTGTACCTAAAAAGTAATTGCAAAAAAGTAGAACCGATTTGTTTGTCGATAAAGAAAGTTTACCAAAAACTCGTAAATCGCTCATCTGACTACAAAAATTGATAAATTCAGCGCTCATGAAACTAAAATCGCGAACTCGCTATCGCTCAAACAGCGCGATTTTTACGTTCCATTTCGCTTGAATTTAAAGCAATTTTTTCCGAACGATTCGCTCCTTTACTTGCGTTTTTGGTTATAACATATTTCTCTCCAAATCGGTTTCTACTTTTTATTGCTATCATATTTTGAGATGATAATTTCGTAAAATTCCACACACACCCTCCCCTTTCCCACCAAAAAAACGCCTCTTACGAAGCGTTATTTAATACATGTTTAATTGATTTTTCTGGTATACCTATTGGTTCTACGACATATTCTCCCTCATACTCTTGCAACGACTT
The DNA here is from genome assembly GCF_052932205.1 of Finegoldia sp. P1-F-LS. NCBI lineage: Bacteria > Bacillati > Bacillota > Tissierellia > Tissierellales > Peptoniphilaceae > Finegoldia > Finegoldia sp. P1-F-LS. Next base: position 13,386 of record NZ_JBRFJH010000008.1, read on the forward strand.
TTTTGGTAATTGCAATGTCACAAGAAGGTCTGCCTTCACTGCTACGTTGTGGATTTTATTTTCATCAGAATCCATTCCCGATGGCATGTCCACGCTCACAACAAAAGCTTGTGAGTCGTTAATCATGTCGATTACATCTTTGTAAATTCCTTCGATATCTCTTTTGAGACCCGTTCCAAAAATGCTGTCGACAATCAAATCATTTTCTGTTATGTCGAATTTCGTGTTTTCGTCTACAAATTCAATCTCCACGTCTAATTTTTTCAAAATATCGTAGTTGATTTTAAAATCCGTCGATGCTTTTTCCAGTTTTCCAATGACATACACTTTCACATATTTTTTTGCGTTGTAGATATCTCTTGCAACTGCCAATCCATCTCCACCATTGTTTCCAACAGAGCAAAACACGTACGCTTTGGAGAAATTCTTGTCCAAAATATGTTTGGAGATTTGCGCCTTGGCATTTTCCATCAAGACAATCGATGGAATTCCGATTTCGTGAATCGTGTAATGGTCGATTTGTCTCATTTGTTCAGCTGTTACATAAATCATAGTCCGTTTTTGAACCTCTCTTCTCTTATATCCCTGCCGAAAAATTGTATCGGTATAAACTCGCCCTTGATTCTTGATGAAATTCTCTGATCATATTGACTTTGCAAATCATCAAGGTCGATATTTGTCGAAATTATCGTAGTTTTTTGGTTTTGAATTCTGTAATTCAACAGATCAAACAATAAACTGATGTTGGTTTCTGTTGAATTTTCCGTTCCCAAATCATCAATCATAAGCACATCACAGTTGTAAATAATATCTTCAACCTCTGGTTGTGGCGCTTCGTTGAAATTCTGATATCTTATCGAAAAAAGTTGCTTCAACAATTGCATTGCAGACAAATATATCACAGAAAATCCGTTTTCAATGATTTCTTTCGCCATGCAGGACAACAAATATGTTTTTCCTGTTCCAACTTGTCCGTACAACAAAAGTGACTTCGCGTTTTTAGTGTAATTCTTCGAGTAATATTTCAAATTCTCGCTGATTGCTTGCATGTTTTCACGTTGGGACATTCCTTGTGAACTGTCTTTTTTCGTGTCAAACACGTTGATGTCAAATCTATCGAAATTTTGATTTTTCATTTGCTCGTTAAGTGAACTTTTCTCACGAGCAATGTTCACCATGATTGTTTTCTTGCAAGAACACATTTTTCCGTTGTAAACTCCAGTATCCTCACACTTGTCGCAGCGATGCTTCAAGTTCAAATAATCACTTGGAAACCCACTTAATATGAGCATTTTGTGCATTTTTTCTTCAGTGGATTTGATTTCATCTTCCAAATTTTTTAATTCTTCCTTGTCAGCTTTGATGCTTTTTCTCAGATACTCGTATCCAATCTCGTTTCTGTGTTGGAGCAAATTCTCGTATTCTGGAACTTTTCGAAAAACTTCATCAAATCTCTTATCCAATTCTCTTTTGGATTGATTTCTGTAATCTTCCAATATTCTGTTGGCTTCTTTTGCGTAGCTCATTATTATTTATCCTTTTGCTCTTTTGATTTCTTGATAAAATCGTTCAAAAATTTCGAGTTAATATTTGTAGCCTTGTTTTCAATATCGTTAGTCTTCGGTCTATAATAAGTTCTCTTCTTCGTTTTTCTTTGTTGTTTTTTATTGTTTTCTTCTTGCCATTGTTCCAACGTCATGATACCGTCAAGCTTCCAATTTCTGAGAACTTGCAAAACGTAATTCGTGTTGTTTTTCGTGTTCGGATTAGTTGTGCAGTAATGGAAAGCTGTCACCACCAACTCTGGTGTTTGGTGATAAGTGGAAATGTGTTCCAAAATTCTTTCCATTTCTGATTTGGATAATTCCATATCTCGGATATCTTCAATATCCCTGAACATTTCCTTGATTTCTTGACTGTTTTGTGGAATGTAAGTCTTCTGAGATTCGTCTGGCTCGGGATTTGTAATTCCAAGATACAATTGTCTCAAACTCAAAAAAACCGTGTGGTTAGTTTGCGTTTCGGCATCAGTGTATCGTTTGATAATTCCCTCATCCAACCAATAATTCCAACACTCCGATACTTCACTTTCAGTCAAATCCAACGCCTTCGCAATTTCTTCATCCGAAATATCCACATTCGCCGAAGTATCCTTGGCAAGCTTGTAACAGTACAAATACACTTTTAGTTGATTTCCTGTGGCCACTTGAAGATATTGATTCAAAAATATATTTTCAATAGGTGTTTCGCCCAAATCTATTTTAAATTTTTCTACACTATATTTCATAAAATCACCTCTTATTATCAATCGCCATCGTAGTGTTCTTCGCAAAAATTGTCCCGTCTTTTACCGTGAAAAACTCATCGAAATCCTCGTCGTGCGTGTCCAACCTTTGATTTTCAAACACTTCCTCGTAACTACAAAACTTCCTGAATCCACATTTTTCGTAACATTTTATCGCTCTTATGTTGAAATTATTCACATTCAAGAAAATCCTGTCCAGCCCGTAAACATTAAATGCAATGTCAATCAAAGCTTTTATGGATTCTTCGCCGTATGATTTGTCCATTTCATTTGGATCCAAAACAATACCCAAAAACGCCGTTTTCGTGAACTTGTCGTATTGTTTCAGCCCCACATATCCCACCAATTTTCGGGATTTATCCCTAATCGCAAAATATTTTTGCGTTTTCATTTCTCTTTTTTGGCGATACCACATTTTTATTTCAAAATCGTCCAAATCGGACAAGTTGTAATCGATAAGTCGTTCGTCTGTGTGTTTTCCCCATTGTTCGATTTCAAATGCATCGTTCAATGTCAAACCTTCCAGCGTTAACCTCTCAGTAGTTATCATTTGTCAAACGCTCCTACATCGGGCATTTGCTTGTCCAAATCCATAAACTTCGTGTGTTCCTTGTCGAATAAAGTATCCACAGTTCCTGTTGGACCGTTTCTGTGTTTTGCGACGATAATTTCCGCGATGTTCGGCTTGTCTGTTTCTGGATCGTAATAATCATCACGATACAACATCAACACAACATCCGCATCTTGTTCGATCGCCCCAGATTCACGAAGGTCACTCATGACTGGTCTGTGGTTCGGTCTTTGATCAGGCGCACGCGACAATTGGCTCAATGCAAGAATCGGACAATTTAATTCTTTCGCCAAGCCTTTGAGTCCTCTTGAAATCGTGGAGATTTCTTGTTGTCTGTTCTCATTTCTAGAATTTGTAGTCATAAGTTGCAAATAATCTATAATAACCAAATCCAATTCGCCACGTGCTTTTAATTTTCTACATTTCGAACGTAGCTCGTTCAATGAAATCGACGAAGTATCATCGACAAACATATTGCTTTCTGCTAATAGCTGTGCCGCTTGTCCCAAATTTGTCCACTCAGTAACTCTACCAGACACAAGTTCCGACAAATTAATGTTACTAAGAGCAGACAATAATCTTTGAGTCAATTGCATCTTACTCATTTCAAGAGAAAAAATTGCAACGTGATGTTTGACACTCGCCTTGTATGCAATATTAAGCGCAAGCGATGTTTTTCCCATCGCAGGACGCGCTGCAAGTAAAATCAAATCCGAGTTTTGTAGCCCCGAAAGTTGTCTATCCAAATCAATCAAGCCAGTCGTAACACCAGTTAATTGCCCTTGGCTCATACTCATTTCGCCAATTCGTGCAAGAGTTGGCTCCAACATTTCTTGGATTTTAACCAAATCTTGGTGATTTCTATTCTGACTGATTTTGAAAATATTACTTTCAGCGTATTCCAAAACCTCTCCAACGGAATTGTTGGCAATGGACATATCAATCACATCTTGTGACACGCGCATCAAGTTTCTGATAATCGCCTTGCTCTTGACAATTTCTGAGTAATATTTTACATTTACAGCACTTCCCACAGCTTCTGAAATGCTTATAAGTTCATCAATTCCACCGATAATTTCGTACATATTATTGGATTTTAATTGGTCTTCCAACGTAATGTAATCCACAGGCTTTTTCTCGTCAATTACTTGCAAAATCGCCTTGTAGATTTCTTGGTATTTCGTAGAATAAAAATCCACCGGCTCCACAATTTCTGCCGCATCATCCACAGCTCTCTCGTCAATTATCATCGCACCGATTATGCTTCTTTCAGCTTCCAAATCGCACGGCATAATATTTTGTTGATTTTCCATTACCTCACCGCCTTTCTTTCGTGTATTTTAAAATTATTCCTTGTCTACAATTACTTCCAAATTAGCGTTAATATCTGGATATACTTTTACCACAACATTAAATGTTCCCAAAGATTTGATGTTGTCTTTCATTTCGATTTTTTTCTTGTCAATATCCAAACCGTGTTGATCCTTCAATGCTTTTTCTATATCCATAGAAGTGATTGAACCGAAAAGTCTGTCGCCTTCTCCAGTCTTTGCGATAATCTTAACTTTAGTGTTTTCGATTTTTTCTTTTAATTCATTAGCTTTTTTTATGTTTTCTCTTTCAATCGCTCTTAATTCTGCTTGTTTTTCTTCCCAAATTTTAATATTTTCTTTTGTTGCTTGTACTGCTAATTTATTTGGTAGTAGGAAATTTCTCGCAAAACCAGTCTTTGCATTAACCATTTCGCCAGCTTTTCCTAACTTATCTACATCACTAGTCAATATAACTTTCATCCGTATCCTCCTTGATATATTCATCAATTGCTTGTTTTATCTTTTCTTCTGCTTCATCCATGCTGCAATCAAGTTGCGCACCTGCACTTGTAAGGTGACCGCCGCCACCGACTTTTTCCAAAATCAATTGCACGGAAATTTTACCCAAACTTCTCGCACTAACATGGATTTTATCTTTTAATTTCGCCAACACGAAAGAAGCTTCCACTCCCAAAATGTTGAGCAAATCATCTGCTGATTGTGCAGCAACCAAAATGGATTCGTCAACTTCTTCTTCCAATCTTCCGATGGCGATGTTGTTTCTATACATTTTCGATGAAGCGATAACATCTGATTTGAGCTTGATAGTTCTCTCATCGTCTTTGAAAAGTTGTTTAACCCTGACACTATCTGCGCCTTGTCTTTTCAAAATAGATGCCGCTTCAAAAGTTCTAACACCTGTTTGATAGAAGAAATTCTTCGTATCCACAGTAATTCCTGCAAGTAATGCCTCTGCTACAATCTTTGGTATCTCGAGTTTTTCTGTCATATAGAACAAAACTTCCGTCACCATTTCAGATGCGCTAGATGCGTAAGGTTCCAAATAAGTCAACGAAGTATCCTTGATATAATCGGAACTTCTTCTGTGGTGATCGATAACCACGATATTTTTCGTAATATCCATAATTTCTTGGCACTCAACAGAATTTCTTCTGTGATTGTCGCAAATAATCACCAAACTATTGCTGTTGCAATTTTCCTTCGCAAATGCATTCTTCACAAAATATTTCTTGTAATCTGGTTTTTCTTCCAAAACCGCATTGTAAATATTTTCGATTTGAGGGCCAACCTCATTCAAAATAATGTAACATTCCTTGCTATTAATCTTGCACGCTTCCAACATTCCCAAACAAGACCCAATTGAATCCATGTCTGGATTTTTGTGTCCCATAATAAACACATTCGAGCTTTGTTCGATAAGCTTCTTCAACGCGTGAGACACAACCCTAGCCTTAACCTTGTTACGTTTTTCAACAGCCTTGTTCTTGCCGCCGAAATATTTAAGCTCTCCAGTGTCAACCACAGCTTGATCTCCACCACGGCCAAGTGCAACATCTAGGCATGATCTTGATTTGTCGTGAATTTCGTAAGGATTATCTCCAACAATCGAAGCCCCGATACTCAAAGTAACAGGAACATTATTCGTGTTTTTAATATCCTTAATCATATCCAACACCGAGAATTTTTGTTGCATAATATTTTCAAGCTCGTGTTTCTCAACGACCATCACAAACTTATCAGATTCGTACTTTCTAATATACGCATTGTGTCCTCTCGCAAAATCTTGCAAAATCTTGTCAACTTCCGAGAACACCCTCGTTCTTTCTTCTTCTTTGATGCTGTTACGTGCCTCGTCGTAATTGTCGATGAAAATATCGACAAGTCCCAGTCTTTTTTCATCCAACAAAGTCACAACATCCATGAAAGCAGTGTTGTCAACGCCGTAAAGCAACGTCAAATCCTTGTCTTCACTATCTTTTATCGTAACAGGATAAAATCTGTAATATTTTCCGTCAACTTGCGTTTCGTAATAATCCAAATTATTCTCATCATCATTCACAGTTTTCAAATCGAGAATATTTTCGATTTCATTGTTGAAAATCTCAACCTCATCGTCACACAAATCCTTAAAATACGTGTTAAACCAACTGATTTTATTCTTATCATTGAGAATCAAAAGTGGAAAAGGAACCTTGAATACAGCATTTTTCGTAATATCTGTAAACTCGTTATTAAGATTAATAATCTTGTCCTCAACCTTTTGGTTCTTTTTGTTGATGTATGTGTATTGATTCATAATCATAAAAGCCGAAGCGATAAAAGCCAACGTTCCTATGATATTTTGAAAATAAAACAAAATCGCAGAAAGTATCACCAACAAAACTGCTTGTACAATCAAATGTTTCAGTGAATATTTAAGCTCTTGCATTGTTTTCCTTCTTTCTCAAATCCTTGAAACTGTTCACAGCTCCCAAGACTGCCAAAATATAAATAAACGGTTGAATTGCAACTGAAACTAGCACAGTCAACACCTTAAAAGGCTTCGACAATGATTTCAAATACGAAAACATCAGTGCAATTCCGCCCAATAAGTACGTATAAATACCGAATATCGACAAATTATACAACAAATAATTTCCCAAATCCCTATTCACAAAATAAGTTACTCCAGAAATCAACACCAAGCCCACAACTACACTTGTGAATATCATATCTATTCTGAAATCGTGAAACTTGTGCTCTTTTGATTTTTGTGGAATGTAAACATTCAACACACTTGTGTAAAAAGCAATAATTCCCATAATCGCATACACAGCTCTTACAATAAGCTTAGTTGATTGTTCAAACATAATCTTAACAGACTTCATCAATTCGTCGTCCATCTTCACAGAACTCAAAACCTTCATGAAATCATTCAACTTGTGGCTAATCACATCTGCAATCGACATGTCCGCATTAAATTTCAAAAGCAAATTCGTCAACGCAACGAACGCACAAATCCCAACAAAGCTAATCGCGATAGCTTGTGTGTCATCAAATCCCGAACTCAAAAGATTCAAAATCGAATAAAACACCAAAATCGTGAATAATCCAATAGGAATCGCAATCATAGGGCTTGACACAACCATGCTCAACACGAAAAATATACCGAAAGATATCAGAGCGAGTCTGTTATCTTTTTCCAATCCTAACTTAATAAAATAAGAAGGCAACACAATAAATCCAAATGGAAATACAAACAAACTCACGACATAAATCAACAGAGCTCTCAATGAAATTTTCATTAAAGATCTATAATCAATCGTATTAATAATCCCACCTCCGTTATCTTCTTATTATATCATAAAATATCGTATAAATTTATATCCACACCTGCTACAAATCACGAAACTATCCTAATCTTAGCAGAAATAGAACATTTCTCGCCGCTTTTCAAACCAAACTTTGAGTGATTAGATTTTTCGTTCAAATTAGAAAAATAATACGAAAATTTTCCTTCAACAAAACTGCTCGTGGATTCTAATTTGTATCCAGAAATTTCACTCACAATATTTGTGCTTTCCAAATTATTTTTCCAGCCAATCACAACCGCTGGATTCATCTTAATCGTACAATCAGAATCGTTAACCACATTTACATTCACATTCACAAAATCTTGTGTAAATTGGTACACAACAAAACTTTCGATTCCCTCGCGCACCAACCTCAACACGCACATATCCTCGGATTTACTCACAACATCGTATTCTTCATTTACGAAAAGCCCATCTGTTGGATAGCGAAAAGTCTTGTCCACACCGTAATTAGGAATACAGATTTTCAAATCATCAATCGCATCCGCACCATTTATCCTGAAATATTCTATACCAGCACCAACACTGTTGATGCAAATCTCCATATTTTTAATCGCATAAAAAATTCTCATGTAATCACTCCCTGTGGTATATATACCCAAATAAGATTGATTATTGCAACAAAAAATGCCTCGTCATTAACGAAGCATTCTCTATTATCTCAAAGCTCTTCTGAAACCTGCAGCACGAGCTTCTTTTTCTGTTCTAAAATATCTTATATGACTTGGTTTAATCTTGTTGTAGTCTCTTTGTCCAGGAAGATGGTAAATCATCGAATTCATATTTCCTTTAATTCTGCCTTCACCTACAGGGCCGTATCCATCTTGGTAGATATAATTAGGTTTGGTTGGTTTAGAAGCCTCTTTTTTGGCTTGTTCTTGCTTTTTAAGTTCTAATTCCCTTTGCTTTCTAGCTTGTTCTTCCCTGGCTTTTCTTTCATTTTCAAGTCTTTTCATCTCATTTACTTCTTCAACAGTAGGATTAGAAAATATATTGCTCGATACAGACTTTTCTCCACCAATAATAGTTACAGAATTCATCTTTTCCAAATAATTCTTAGTTGATTGTGTCAAATTTTCATTGTCAGTCAAAATAATAGGCGCTTTGTAATTTTTCGCAACGCTTACCGCTGACAAACTATCTGCAAAAACTTTTGAATTCGCCAATATAGCATTTTCATTACTTTCAAATGAACGTTTTGCTATAGCCAATGCTGTTTGATATCTGTCATTTCCTGCAATTCTTTCCCCAGTAAAACCGTTCAACGGAAGTTGGTTAACTCCACCAATTGCGATTTCTTTTAAATTGGATTTCGGATAAGAATTACCATCACTAAGAACCATCAACGCCTTGTGATCTGCCATGAAACTAGTAGCACTAAGAGCGTCAGGGAAGTTTTTTCCGCTTGCTATCAATAAGTATTCTGCGTCGACAAACTCCTTGGTTTTTTCCATAACCTTCACTGAAGTTTCATATCTGTCGTTTCCTTTAAGTCTTTCAATGTTAATATCATTTACAACGGATTTTACGGATTCTTCAATATTTGAGCTCAACGCATTTTCGCCACCAACAATGTACATATTTTTTGGCTTTAACTTAGCAATTTCATCGCTAGTTCTACTGTCCAATTGATCTTTTGACAAAATAAGTGGCGCATTTAACGCCGCAGCAAGTTGACCAGCTGATAAAGCATCAGCAAAATTAAACCCACTAGCAAGTACAACATTGTCCGATTCATTGAACATCTTTTTTGAGATTTCAATGGAAGTAGCAATCCTATCTTCTCCTGCAATCCTCGACACATTTTCAACATTTGCGCTAGACACACTAGCTGGAATCATACACGCAACAGCTAATGCAGCTATCGTCAATTTTTTCAAGTTTTTAATAAACATTTTATCCTCCGATAATTTAATATATTATTATGATACCATAATATATTAAAATTTCTAACGAATTATTTTAGATTTTTATTACTTAATAAGCATATTCCCCACAATCATAAGCAGTGGAAATGATAAAAGAAGCAAAAAGTTAAGCAAAGCTCTCGCAACACTTTTTTCAATTAAAGCTAGCACAATTCCGATTACTCCCAAAATCGGGCAAATATATATCGTCACAAAACCTATCGGTCTCAAATTTCCCAAGAAACCGAACTCAAAATCCTTCAATATAAAAGCGATCACTAGACACACCACACCAATGATAAGTGTCCACAAGCTTTTGTTTTTCGTTTTGTTCATAAACTCCTCCTATACTTAACATTATTATACCCTATCCAAGATTTTTCAAAAAATCGCACCAAAAAAGAGTGCAGGAAAACCCACACTCTTGTGTTTAAAGTTTTATGAATATATTCCAACTTTTGTAACTACTCCATTTTCAACAGTAATAGATAGTGACAATCCTACATTACCAACTTTATTATAGTATTTGATAAAACCTTCTGGTGTGTAATAACTTGTACGAGCTTGTCCACTGTTTCCTGTAAACTCTGTTTTGTTTGTAATTTTAAAAGTATGATTTACGCTGTGACCTAAAGGTTTACCGTCAGAAAAAGAATTAATGTCTTTACAGTATTTCATATGTCCAGACACTATCAGGTAATCATCATTGATCTTAACATCGTAAGCTTGGTTATACTCTCTCGATTTTGATTTTGATAGCTTTTGCTGTATTAGTGTTGAATAATATTCACCAGTTTTTGTGTGCAAATTCTTATCTTCTTTCTTTACAACAGGTTTTTTTCTAGTCAAAATATCATTCACAACAGTCTTTTCCCCGCCAACTATAAACACATTCTTACCATTCAAATATTTCTTGGCATTTTCTGTCAAGCTGTCTGATTGTGTCAATATGATTGGTGCGTTATGTTTTTTCGTCAAGCTTACTGCTGACAAGCTATCTGCGAAAACTTGTCCACTTGCAAGGATTGCGTTGTTGTTCTTGTCAAATGAAAGCTTTGCGATTTCAAGTGCTGTTTCGTATCTGTCTTTTCCGGAAACTCTTTTTCCTTTGAAGCCTTTTAGTGGTAGTTGGTTTTTCCCACCGATTGCGATTTCTTGTAGGTTTGATTGTGGATATGTTAATCCATCACTTAAAACCATTACTGATTTGTGGTTTACAAAAAATCCTGTCGCTGCTAGTGCGTCTGGGAAGTTCTTGCCACTTGCTATCAACAGATATTCTGGGTTGATTATTTCTTTTGTTTTTTCCATTACTTTTTGGGATGTAGAATATCTGTCTTGTCCTTCAAGTCTTGTTACGTCAATCTTTTCTGATTTTAATGTTGTGTCAATTCCAGTTTTACTGATTGCATTGTCTCCACCTACAACAAAAACTTTCTTCGCTTTCAAACGTTCGATTTCGTTTTTTGTTTGTGAGTCAAGTTTATCTTGTGATGACAATAAAAGTGGAGCATCTAGTGCTGATGCAAGTTGTCCTGCTGACAAAGCATCTGCGAAGTTGAATCCACTTGCAAGTACGACATTTTCTGATGTAGTATATGCTGATTTGGATATTTCTACAGATGTTGCGATTCTATCCTTGCCGGATATTCTTGTAACTTGTTGTTTATCAGCATTTGATACACCTGCTGGCACAATCATCGCCGCAACCAATGCCGCTACAGTCAACTTCTTCAATTGATTTTTTAACATATTTCTCCTCCATAAATTCATTATGATATTTTAATAAAATAACGGAATTTCTCCTATTATTTTGCCTTCAATATTATTATACCCAATTTGAGATTTTTCAGATAAATTCGTTCAATTAAAAAGAGTGCAGATTCTTCTGCACCCCTTGTGTTATTTTAGTTTTTCGTAAGTTTGCTTCTTTTCTTTGTATTCTTTTTCAAGTCTGGCTATTTCTTTTTCAAGCATCTTAATTTCTTCTTTTAATCTACCAGTCTCATTGTTTTTTCCATTTTTCAAGCGGTCAATATCATTTTCTCTTTCATTTATATATCGATTTATATTTTTAACGGTTGTTTCTGCTTCGACTTTTTCTTTTAGCAATTCATCCTTATTAGTTACCTTTTTATATTCTTTAATGATTTCATCAAATTTCCAAACTCTTGTTCCAAAACTGTTAATTTTTTCTCCATTAAGACAAAATGTAGCTTTCCCAGAACCATCATTTGATGTATTTCTAGCAATAGCGACTACATCGAATGAATATTCTAAAAGCTCCTCAAAATTACCATAATCCGGATTCTTTCCATGTTTTTTTCTGTAATCTTCTTTTGCTTTTTCCATGGCTATATGGTCTCGCTCATTAGTATACTTTTCTTTGATTATATTTATTAATTCGTCTTGTACAGCTTTTCCGTCATTGTACCAATATTCTATTGGATTTTCTGACCCTGAATATACATGCTCTACTACATTAAATGTGTTGTTTTTTGAAGAATAAACATTTCCGTTACAACTTACCATTGATTTTGCAAGAATAGAAAAGTTAGTGTTATTTCTACCAACTTCTGCTTTATATTGAAATTCTCTAAGATTCTTGTGTAATTCCGCACTGGCTATTAAGTTTTCATAACTTGTAGCATCGCCAGCTGTTTTCCTTACACCACCTTTTTTGTAATGTTCATTCAATATAGCTAGCGCATTATCAGCATCTTGCTTATATTCTGGATATTTTTCTCCTGCCCATTCGAAAAACGCAAATGCACCTTCCTCAATTCTTTTATCGATTAATGGTATCGCTTTGTCTACTTCTTCAATTCTCTTCTTATTAAAGTCTATTCTTTCTTTGTTGTATTCTTCGTATTCTTTAATGTCACGTTGAATTCTTTTAATTTCATCTTCAATAGTCTTCTCGTCTTTTTCAGGATTTTGATATCGTTGTAATCTATCTTCTAATTCTTTCAAGTATGTCTTTTTATTCTTCAATGACCATTCTACTTCATTAAGTTCTTGCCAAGCTATATCTTTTTTAGAGTTTTCTTGTCTTTTCTTTTCTGCTTCAGCTTTTCTCTTATCAAGTATTCTTTCGATTTCCTTCTCTAAATCAATTACTTGATTAGATTTCTTTTTATCTAGGATCTTTTCAATTTCTTTTTCTAAATTATTATTTTTATTGGATAGTTTCTTATCTATGATTTTTTCAATCTCTTTCTCCAAGTCAACATTTTTATTAGATTGTTTTTTATCCAATATTTTTTCAATTTCTTTTTCCAAGTCGACTGATTTACCAATTTGTTTTCCTGATAGAGCTTTTTCGACTTCTTGTTTAATAATCAAATTTTGATAAGCTTGGTTTTTGGCTAAGATTCTTTCGATTTCTTTTTCCAAATTGATATTGTCGTTGTTTTTCTTCTTGGCTAATACTTTTTCTATTTCTTCTTCAAGGTTAAATGAAGCTATTTTCGCTCTTTCTTCTGTTGTAATATTCGTCATTATTTTATTCACAACAGTCTTTTCCCCACCAACTATGAACACATTCTTGCCATTCAAATATTTCTTGGCATTTTCTGTCAAGCTATTTGATTGTGTAAGTATGATTGGCGCGTTGTGTTTTTTCGTTAAGCTTACTGCTGACAAGCTATCTGCGAATACTTGACCACTTGCAAGAATTGCGTTGTTGTTCTTGTCAAATGATAGTTTTGCGATTTCTAGTGCTGTTTCGTATCTGTCTTTGCCGGAAACTCTTTTTCCTGTGAAGCCTTTTAGTGGTAGTTGGTTTTTCCCGCCGATTGCGATTTCTTTTAAGTTTGATTTAGGATAAGAATTACCATCACTTAAAACCATTACTGATTTGTGATTTACAAAAAATCCTGTCGCTGCTAGTGCATCTGGGAAGTTTTTCCCACTTGCTATCAACAAATATTCTGGGTTGATGATTTCTTTTGTTTTTTCCATGACTTTTTGTGATGTAGAATATCTGTCTTGTCCTTCAAGTCTTGTTACATTTATGTTTGATGATTGTAAGTTTGTGTCAATTCCAGTTTTACTGATTGCATTGTCTCCACCTACAACGTAAACTTTCTTCGCTTTCAAACGTTCGATTTCGTTTTTTGTTTGTGAGTCAAGTTTATCTTGTGATGATAATAAAAGTGGCGCATCTAGTGCTGATGCAAGTTGTCCTGCTGACAAAGCATCTGCAAAGTTGAATCCACTTGCAAGTACGACATTTTCTGATGTAGTGTATGCTGATTTGGATATTTCAACTGATGTTGCGATTCTATCCTTGCCTGATATTCTTGTAGTTTGTTGTGATTTTGCTTCATTTTTCATGTTTTGTTTATCGGCATTGACAACTCCAATTGGAAGTATCATGGAAAGTGCAAGAGTCGATGCCAAGACTTTTTTCAATAATTTCGTGTTCATTTTTGCCTCTTGTTAAATATTTTTGTATGCTTCTAGCACTTTTCCGTAGCCTTCTTCTTTTAATGCTTCTTCAACATATCCTCTGATTTCTTTTGTTGGATATACATTTCTTTTTATAGATTTCATTTTCTTCAACACATCTTCAACGATAATGTTCACATCAGAAGCATTCATCTTCGCTCCAGAAGAATCGGATGTTTGGGCTATTGAATGGAAGATTTTTTCCTTGTCAAAGCTTTCAACGCTGCCAAGTTTTTTAAGCACCCATTCTCCTTCTTCTCCAAACATTTCATCAAGCACATTTATTTTTGCATCTTCAATTATATTTGCAACTTTATTTGGGTCGATATCGTTATCCTTGAAATAGTCAAACAATATTTTTGTTAAATCGTTCATAAAATCCTCCTTATAAATCAAGTATAAAACAAGAGCATCCATTAAAAACGGATGCTCAGCTTGTCAAATTAATCTAGTTAAATATTATGCGATAATTTTAGAAACAACGCCTGCTCCTACTGTTCTACCGCCTTCTCTGATGGCAAATCTTAGTCCTTCTTCGATTGCGATTGGAGTGATTAATTCGATGATGAATTTTGCGTTATCTCCTGGCATTACCATTTCTACGCCTTCTTCTAGTTCGATGTTTCCTGTTACATCTGTTGTTCTGAAGTAGAATTGTGGTCTGTATCCTGAGAAGAATGGTGTGTGTCTTCCACCTTCGTCTTTTGTTAATACGTATACTTCTGCTTCAAATTTTGTGTGTGGGTGTATTGTTCCAGGTGCTGCTAGTACTTGTCCTCTTTCGATTTCTTCTCTTTGTACACCTCTTAGTAATGCTCCGATGTTGTCTCCTGCTTCTGCTTCGTCAAGTTGTTTTCTGAACATTTCTACACCTGTTACTACTACTGTTCTTTTTTCTGTTGTAAGTCCTACGATTTCTACGTTGTCACCAACTTTTACTTTTCCTCTTTCTACTCTACCTGTAGCTACTGTTCCACGTCCTGTGATTGTGAAGATGTCTTCTACTGGCATTAGGAATGGGTGGTCTACGTCTCTTACTGGAGCTGGGATCCATTCGTCTACTTCTTCCATCAATTTCATGATTTTGTCTCCCCATTCTCCGTCTGGATCTTCTAATGCTTTTAATGCTGATCCTACTACGATTGGTGTGTCGTCTCCTTCGTATTCATATTCGTTTAATAGTTCACGTACTTCCATTTCTACTAATTCGATTAGTTCTGGGTCGTCAACTTGGTCTTCTTTGTTTAAGAATACTGCGATTTTTGGTACGCCTACTTGTCTTGCTAACAAGATGTGTTCTCTTGTTTGTGGCATTGGACCGTCTGCTGCACTTACTACTAGGATTGCTCCGTCCATTTGTGCTGCTCCTGTGATCATGTTTTTAACGTAGTCAGCGTGGCCTGGACAGTCTACGTGTGCGTAGTGTCTTTTTTCTGTTTCATATTCTACGTGAGAAGTGTTGATTGTGATTCCTCTTTCTCTTTCTTCTGGTGCCTTGTCGATGTTAGCGTAGTCTACGAATTCTCCTGATCCCATTCTCTTGTTTAATACAAGTGTGATTGCTGCTGTTAATGTTGTCTTACCGTGGTCAACGTGACCTATTGTACCAATGTTAACATGTGGTTTTGTTCTTTCAAATTTAGCTTTACTCATGCTATCCTCCTGGAAATTTTTAGTTATTTTTATTATATCACAAACGTTAACAAATTACATTTTTTGGGGGAAATTTAAGAAATTAAACCTATTTCTATTCTACATAATCGAGTGGTTGTTCCGATAATATTTTTCGTGCTACTTTCCACTCAGGATAATATTCTCCAAGTAACTCATAAAATCTATTCGTGTGATTTCTTTCTAATAAATGGACCAATTCATGAGTTACGACATATTCCAAACATTCGATAGGTTTTTTTGCTAACTGAAGATTAATCCAAACCCTCTTCTTGTTAATATTACAAGTTCCCCACTTAGTCTTCATATTTTTTACTCTATATTCATTTGCTATCAATCCAGTGTTTTTCTCGCACTTTTTCGAAACAATTTTTAAAACTCTTTTGAGCTCATTCCTGTACCATTCATTAATTATTGACTCTCTTTTTTTAACATCCGAACCTTCTCTTACTCTTAGAATAATTTTTTTCGGAGTAACCACAACCTCAGGCTTTTTATTCTCATAAACTACCTCTAAAATATATGTCTTCCCCCATAAATAACACGATTCTCCAGACACATATTCGCGTTTAGATAGTCGTGGTTGATTTCGAAATTTTTCTTTAACATTTTTTATTTTGGTCATATTCTTTAATACGAAATATTTGATTTCTTCATCTGAGCACTTCAAAGGAACACTTACCTTCACATCTCCATCAGGCGGAAATATTCTTATATACAAATTTTTCAAATTGCTTTTTTTGTGAATTTCTACACCTAATCCATCAATTATTTCATTATATTTCACGATACTCATCCTGACTTTTTACTATATCAAAAATTTCTTCCGTCAAATCATCGGCTAAGTTTTCATCTTTTCCATGTTCGCACAACACATCATATATAGAGCCTTTTATTTTGTTTTGTTTTTGTCTATTGGTCATCCAATCTGGTTGTATCGAAGTTTTTATTGCACTATCTAATATATACGCAAGATCTCCGCCCTCATCTCCTAAATAATCATAAATAGCTCTCTTCGCTTCGCTATCCTTTATATAATCAGGATAATTATCGCTGTCTTCTGGATGAATTATATTCTGCGCTATTTTAGTTACTTCTTTAAGATAATTTTCATAACTTATAACGCCAATTTTTCTTTGCTCAATAACTTCTTCCAACATTTCCGATAATTTCCCATAATATACTTCATTAGAAGACTTCCTTTTGACGATTTCATAAGTTAAATTGTTTTCGATAATCTCAGATTTTGCATTATCATCTCCAGGAAGGCCATCTACAATTTGGTCAATTGGAGATTTCGTGTCACTACTTAGCAATAACTCTACCAACGACATATTTTCCAATTCACTAATAATAGTGCTGTCCTCAGCCATCACATAAGTATCCAAAATATATCTCATATCTGATTCATAAGGTTTCAAATCTATATAATCGTAGCTAGCAAGTTTTATCATTTCTTTAATCTTGTTGTAATTTGTTATTTCATTTCTTAATTTATTAACTTCCTTGTCGTTATATCCGAAATCTGAAACCAACTTATCACAACAATTTGCAAAAGCCCTCGTGTATGACGATGAAATTGAATAAAACACTTCTCTTCTACCCAAGTAAGTCTCATCATCTTCCCTGTCTCCACAGAAATACTCAATAATTTTGGAATCCTCTGATTTATCCTCTATATTTGAAAACAAATCATTAAGAGAAGCCCTTGCTCCTACCATTTCTGCCTTTGCTTCCTCGTAACGACCCTTAATAAGTCCATCCACATCTTCAGCTGCGTAATCTTCAAACGCACCACTCGTATAATCAGTGATTGCAAGCTGAACATTCTTGAACAAATCCTTGTAATCAACAATATAACCGTAATCTTTGTCTTCACCATCTGGTCTGTTTACTCTACAAATAGCTTGAAACAAATCATGATCTCTCATTGATTTATCAATATACAAATACGTCGCACTCGGAGCATCAAAACCTGTCAACAGCTTGTCCACAACAATTAAAAGTTTCATATTCGCAGGCTCTTCCTTGAACTTTTTCTTTACTTCACTTTCATAATCAGAAGTAGACCTACCAGCTAACATTCTTTCGTAGATTTCTTTTTTGTATTCGCTTTCACTTTGTTCGTTCAAATCAGACGTAGCTGTTCTTACGCTCGCTGCATTCGGTTCGTATGAAGTCACCACCGCACACTTCTTAAATCCATTTGATTGAAATATCTCCCAATACTTGCAAGCTTGCAGAATATCACCAGCGACAAGCATAGCCGTTCCTCGATCACAAGACAACCTAGGCTTCGTTTCCATATCAAAAATAATATCAGCCGCAATTTTTTCTAATCTTTGTCTCGATGAATACAGTTTGTTCAACGATGCCCATGATGATTTAAGCTTGTTTTTTGCATAATCAGTCAGACCCTTCGTCTTTGTTTCAAACCAAACATCAACCCTTGATTGATTAGTCAGATTTTGATCCACATCCCTTGCTTCATATCTTAAATCAAGTACAACTCCATCTTCTACACCCTCGTCAAACTTGTAAGTGTGGATGAATTCCCCAAACACCTCGCGACTAGTTTGCTTGTCCTTTTTTAAAAGAGGAGTTCCCGTAAAACCAATAATAGTAGCATTAGGCATCAAAGTTCTCACAGCCTTGTGAAGTTTACCAGAATTTGTTCTGTGACACTCATCAATAAAAGCCACAATATTTCCCTTGGCCTCATAATCACTGCCCAAACTTTTTTCCAATTCCTTGACATATAAATCAACATCAGATTGATTACCAGCATTATGTCCGTATTTATGAATAAGAGAACAAATAATTGACTCATCATACGTGTTTAATAAATCTCTTAAATGTTTACCTGACCTTGCCCTTGCTATACTAATATCTACATCGGAGAATAATCCTTCAATCTGATCGTCTAACTCGTCTCTATCGGTAATAATTACAACACGACTGTCTTCGATGTTTTCTATAATCCATTTTGTTAACCACACCATAATAAGAGACTTGCCAGATCCTTGCGTATTCCAAATAATGCCGCCTTCTTTTCTTTTAATAAAATCCCTAGCCGCAATATTTGCAAAATATTGGTTGTGACGAGCAAGTTTCTTTTTTCCCGCATCAAAAATAACAAAATCATAAATCATAGACAAGAATCTTTCTTTTTCACACAAAGACACGATACCATTTCTGAGTCTATTAGATTCTTCATTCTGTAATTTTCTAATACGCATACTCAATTCATCTGTTGCATTCTTATCTTCCTTCCATTGAAGATAGAACTTTTCAGGAGTACAAATAGTCCCATATTTGAGTCCCTCAGACTCATTTCCCGCAAAAACAAACTGAACCGTATTGAAAAACCTCGCGATATTTTCTTGTTTTTGATTGTGTAGATTTTGTCTGATACCTTCACCGATACTCACAGAAGATCTTTTCAGTTCAAAAACTCCCAACGCAATTCCATTAACATAAATCACAACATCGGGGCGCTTGTGCTTCTTACCATCTAAACATAAAACACTTACCTCTTCTGCCACAGCAAAATCATTGTTTTCGATATTATCCCAATCAATCAAATCAACTGTAACTCTGTTTTTGTTTTCATCTTGTAATCCCTGCACACCATATCTAAGAATAGAATAAAATTCCATATTGTTCCTGTAAAGGCTGGAAGTTTGATTAAACGCTACATCTTTTACTTTTTTCAAGCAAAGCTTCACAAGATGAGAAGAATATCCTCTTTTTTCTAGATTTCTTGTAAAATCATCCTCTTTTATAGATTTATTATCGTAACACTTAAGATTTCCGATATACCTATATCCCAAATCCTCTTTCAAAACATCGAGGACTCGCTCTTGTAATTTTATCTCCTTATCTACTTTCATATTTCCTCCTAGACAAGCCTTACCTTGCCAGTTAGTAAATCATCCATCGCTCCAGCTCTTATTTTCTCAATCTTTGCTTTTTCATCTTCCAAGTCTTGTATTTCATCATCCATTGAAGTTAGAATATCTGCAATGGCTTGTTGTTCTTTTATACCGGTTGGGATGTAAAGAGAAAATCTCTTTAAATCTTTCTGATATAAATGTTTTATTGTAGACCCGGCTGACAGTTCACTGATAAATTTTTCAAACATCGATGACCTTAATATCCAATATAAAAAATATTTTTTTAGTTTTTTATTTGTTTTAAACACAAAAACTCCACTATTTAACGTAGCTTTTTTGTTGATATTAGGAACAATAGCAACCTTACCAATCGTTCCATCTTTCGTTACCAATACATCACCACTACAAACTTGAATATTCACATCGAGGTCAAATCTTTCTTTAGTTACAAAGCTAATTCCGTCAAAAGATATAGTCCCATTATTAAAATCAGTGCCACTGATTAAATATGAATATCCTGATTGTAGATATTCTTCCTTTTTTAATCCTTGCCACCCTATTCGAGCCTTTGGAATAACTACATCAGAAAATCCGACTTCTTCCCACTCATCATCAAATCCATCGAGTCTTGTTTTCCCTGTCATCAAATCTTCCACGGCGCCATCTCGGATCATCTTTTTCTTTTCAATAAGATTTTCAAGATTTTCAATGTGTTTATCAAATGTCATTAGAGTATCGGCAATGACTTTTTGTTCTTCTAGTGGTGGTATTGGAATTTTAAGTTTTTTCGCATTCTGTATAGTAAATGTTCCGACTGTTGTAAATCCAGAAAGGTTTAATATCTGATTTTTAATTTTACTTGATAAAAACAGGTAATATAAGTATTTAGGATGAAAAAAATCTCCTTTTTTTATCCATATTATATTTCCATCTTTAAAATAAATTTTATTATCATTTTCTATCAAAAATGGAATTCCAATACTACCTACTCCCGTAACTAATAAATCTCCTTTATGAGGTGCTCCTGACACCATTACCTTATTTCGATAGGTTTCTTCTGAAATAAATAATTTATCATTTTGTTCTTCTTTTGAATGAAAACTTACAATATCCCTTGTCCTAAAAAAAGGAACACCCCTGTTTTCCCATTCTTTTTCAAAAACCCTTTTACTAGATGTTATTAAATTGTACTCTCCTAACTCAACCTCTTCCCAATCCTTTGGATAATCACTCATCTTTCTCACCGCCTTCAAGGCTATTCTTTTTAATAAACTTATCAAAATCAGAATTGATCAATTGATTTTTGTTGAAAACCATGTACTCACCAATAGCTTTTTCTCGTGCTTTTTTTGCGCTGATGTGACCATTTCCCGATAATATCTTGTATCTTCTAAAATTCAAGAAATCATTTAATGATGATGAGAAATCTTCCATTCCCAAAAGCACTTCATCTTCTATCAAATCTTCTACGTAATCAAAATATCCTGTAACAAGTCGTTCCAGTTTTCTGATTTCTTTTTCTGATAGATAGTTCTTGGCAACTGTTACATCGGTTTTTAATATTCTACCGTCTGGTGAATTTTTCCACGTTGCTAGTCCCATGTTGTTTTTCGTTGAATCACTTTTTTCGTAGATAATTTCTGCTGCTGTTTTTCCTGTTATTGCATAGTGAAATTTGTTTTGTACCATTGCGTAGAAATTTCTCGTAATTTCAGAATTTTTGTCGTAATCAAAGCTGCATTCAGCAAATATATCTGTGATCTGTTGCCAAATCCTGCGTTCACTTGCTCTGATTGAACGTACTCTTTCTAGAAGTTCTCTGAAATAGTCTGTGCCGAAAGTGCTTTTTCCTTGAGATAGCATTTCGTCATTTAAAACAAATCCTTTTCTAATGTATTCTTTGAGTACATTGGTCGCCCATATTCTAAAGTTGGTAGCTTGTCTCGAATTGACACGGTACCCTACAGAAATAATAGCATCCAAGTTGTAGAATTGGGTTTTCTTTTCTTGTGTTTTTCCCTCAATTGCTCCGTGTTTAGTGGTTATTTCCAAAATGGAAACAACCACATTTTTGTCCAATTCTCCTTCTTTAAATATATTTGATAGGTGCTTGGAAATAGCAGGAACCCCAACTCCAAAAAGCTCCGACATTGCCTTTTGTGTCAGCCAAATGGTTTCATCTTTTACGACAACTTGAATTTTGGCTTCTGTAAGTTCGTTCTTGTAGAGCAAGAATTCTATTTTTTCAGGATAATCTACCATGAATATCCCATCCTTTCCAATGCATCTCTTACATCACTTCGTGAATTTTCAACCCTTTCTTCAAGTTGTGACAATGTTGTTTCGTAGCGTTTAGATATTTCTACAAGCTTAGCTGCAATATTATTTATTTCGCTATCTACAGCATCTTTTATGTCATTGTTGATTCTCGCCATCCATTTCTTGTCAAATAACAAGTCTTTTATTTCTTTTTCCGTTAGTTTACTGTATTGTTCTTCGATTCTTTCATCGAGTGATTTTGTTTTTGATTTTAGTTCTTTGTTTTGTGAATCTTTTTTCTTTAATAAGTTTTGATATGAGATTAGTAGCTCATATTCATCCTTATCCTTGTTTTTGTCGATTTGTTTGATTCGATCTGTTAAACTTTTTTTGGTAATGTTTCCTTTGTCATTGATTGCATCATTGATAAGTCCATCTTCTCCTGAATTTTCTTCGAATATTTCATTCATTTTCTCATCTATTTCTGAAATTGTTGAGTTGATGGCTGATATTTCTTCTAGTTCATCATTGAAGTATTCTTTTTCTATAATTTCTTTAGGAATTAAAAGTCCATCAAATGATTTGAATTTCTTTTTATCTTCTATTTCTATTTCGATTCCTTGTTCATCTTTTATTTTTTTCTTGCCATATTTTCTATCGATTTCACAACCTGCTCCATATCCCGATGCTTTTATTAGGTATACATCATCTTGCATTTTTTCATTCCAATAGTTCAATAGAAAATCATACGCATCATAATTGTCTAATAGTTTGGATTTTTCGTAGGCTTTTAATATCGAAAATCCTAGTTCTCTTATTAATTTTTTAGGAATTATTGTTTTGTCAATATTTTTCAATACGCTTTCTGATTGTTGTTTCCAAATATTGAATATGTCTATTGTTTCTTCTTGTATTACTTTTTTGATTTTTCCGTCTTCAAATATTAGATCTTCTATGTTGTCTGGCTCTACTTTCAAGTCGTATACTTTAGCGTTATCTCTTTTTTCAAAAATTTCATTTCTTAATTCACTAGATATATTCCACAATCTTTCCATTGAGTCTATGTCTTTTTCTGGTATTCCGCCATTTAGATGCGAATTGATGTTTTGAGGTAAATTTTTGTTGATTTTACTGATATATCTTGGAACATTTAGGTTCGCATTGTTGTCTTCTATGATTTCTGTGTAAGTGATAAATCGTGAATACCCTTTGATTTCTGTTTTATTCGTAAAAACTTGTACGATTTTTTCGATGTCTTGTTCTCTGAGCCTGTTCTTGTCACCGTCTTTTTTGAATCCATCACTCGCATCTATCATAAACAATCCTTCTCTTTTATCAGCATTTTCTTTGTCGATGATTATTATACAAGCTGGAATTCCTGTTCCAAAAAACAAGTTTGAAGGAAGTCCTACAATCCCTTTGATGTATTTTCTTTTCAATATTTCTTTTCTTATGGTTTCTTCAGCATTTCCTCTAAACAAAACTCCGTGAGGAAGAATTATTCCAGCTTTTCCATTTTCGTTTAATGCTTTTAATACATGCAAAAACCATGCATAATCTCCGTTTTTTTCTGGGGGTATGCCGTATCCGTCAAATCTATGATATGTGTCTTCGTCTGCTTTGATTCCATCTGACCAATCCTTGTCTGAAAAAGGTGGATTCATAACAATAAAATCAAATTTTCGCAATTCACCAAAATCATCTGTATAATATGGCGCTGATAATGTATTGTCGCTGTAAACTTCTCCAGTTCCTTTGTTGTGTAGAATAAAATTCATCTTGGCAAGACCTGCGGTGTCTGAATATTTTTCTTGTCCGTATATAGTTACAATAGAGTCGCCGTTGCTATCAACAGGCGCTTCATCTGCTGCTCTGATTAATAAACTTCCACTTCCTGCGGCAGGATCGTGTAACGTCCATTTCTTATTTGGTGAATTTTCAATATCTCCAATACCAATAAGTCTGGAAATCACCCTTGAAACTTCACTTGGGGTATAGAACTGTCCTTTGCTTTTTCCAGATTCCTGTGCGAATTTCATCATGAAATACTCATAAGCATCCCCGATGATATCATCACCGCTTGCTCTGTTTTTCTTGAAATCTATGGCAGGATTTTGGAAAATCGCAATCAATCCCGATACTTTGTCAACTAATTCTTTTCCTTTTCCTAATTCTTCAGGATTGTTAAACGAAACATCTGGAAGTGCACCTTTTAGGTTATTTATTTCTAGAAATTTTTGAATAATCTTGTCTACACGTTCGCCTACGTCTGGCTTTCCCTTTGCCATTATAAGATCATCAAAGGAAGCTCCTTCTCCTATTTCAAATTCACCGTATCTTTGTCCTTTGTATTTATCTGTAACGTATTTGAAAAACAAAAGTAGTAGAACATAATCCTTGTATCTTGAAGGTTCCACTCCACCTCTGAGTTTATTTGCCGCATCCCATAGTATGGAGTATAATTCTGATTTTTTTACTGCCATTGTATCTTCCCCTTAATTTTTTACTATAAATCATTATTATTTTTTAATTTAAATCAAATTATTTAAAATGATTTTAAAACTTTATAGAAGAATTAATTTAATTTGAAAATAATATTTTATTTATTTATAATTTATTTTTTCATCATCTTATCATATTTATGTGGTTTTTTCAATAAAATAACGTTTTAACGTTCCCCATTACCCAAATAAAAAACCAGCGTAGCCATAGCCACACTGGTATTGTCAACCAACTTTCTTTGTTAATCAATTCGCTTTTGGTTTGATTTTGTTGGAGAATCAAATCCTCGATTCCTGGAGGAAATGTAATATGAGCGATGTTTATAGTTGGTTTTTTGTTAAATTTATTGTTGGTTTAGAAAATCGATGGCGTATTGTGCGTATGTTGCGGCGCCATTGATGAGTACTGATTCATCTACGTTGAATCTTTCGTTGTGATGTGGATAATCTGCTCCTACTTCTGGGTTTCTACATCCTACGAATCCGAAGCAGCCAGGTTTCTTTTCAAGATAGTATGAGAAGTCTTCTCCTCCTGTTGTTTTTTGCATTTTTCCGATGGCGTCAATGCCTGCGAATTTTTCGATTGCCTTGGCTGCAAGTTCGGATGATTTTTCTTCGTTGATTGTTGGTCCCAAGATATATGTGTAGTCCATTTCATAAGTTGCTCCGTAAGCGTCACACACTCCTTTGATGACTCTTCTCATGTCATCTTGTATTGTCGCGCCGATTTTTCTGGAGAAATATCTGTTGGTTCCTTCTATTTCTGCTTCTCCTGCGATGATGTTGAATCTGTTGCCGCTGTGGAATGATCCAACTGTTACTGTAACTGATTCAAGTGGAGAGTAGTTTCTGGAAACGAGTTGCTGTAGTGCGTTGACTACTGCTGCTCCTACTACTACTGCATCGACTGTTTCGTTCGGTAGTGATCCATGTCCAGATTTTCCTATGATTTTTATTTTGAACATGTCTGCTGCTGCCATTCTTGGGCCTGCTTCTATGGAGATTTTGCCTGCGTCGCATCCTGACCAAATGTGCGATCCGTAGATGTTGTCTGTTTCTTCGAACCATGTTCCTTGTCTCATCATGTATTTGGCACCTGTTCCAACTTCTTCTGCTGGTTGGAATATCAAATATACTTTGCCGCACAACTGATCTTCTACTTCTTTTAGCATTTTGGCTGCTGCAAGTAACATGGCGATGTGTGTGTCGTGGCCACATGCGTGCATTTTGCCGACGTTTTTGGATTTGTAATCTACATCGTTCATTTCTGTTACGTTAAGTGCATCGATGTCTGCTCTTAGTGCAACTGTCTTTCCAGGTTTTTTCCCTTTGATTACTCCGATGACTCCTGTTTGTGGTTTTTCTGTAGGTATTTCGTATTCTATTCCCATTTTATCCAATTCTTCGCAGATTCTTTTTGTTGTTTCGAATTCTTGGTAAGATAATTCTGGATATTGATGGAAATATCTTCTCATTTCTACTACATAATCTTTGTATTTGTCTTTTATATCTTTTACGTTCATTGTTTACTCCTTGTTGTATGTTTTTTGTTGTATTTTCTCCTAATTTCCCTTATTGTTTTAACCTTATTTGGAATTTATTTTACCCCTTACTCCTTTTTAATTTGTAAAATAATTAAACTCCTGGTGTTAATAATGGTGCTAATATTCCTGCAAGTACAACTGATCCTATGGATACTGTTACGAATCCTGCTACCAACATTTTTGGTAAGATTTGTGACAATACGAGTTTCTTATCTTCTTCGTTGTCACACACGCCGCTTGCAACTTCTTTGGAAACTATATATGTTCCTGGGAATCCAAATAAAGCGGATGATCCAATTGCAAATGCCATCCAGCCGTCTACCTTCAATATTTTACCGATTAGAACTGACATGATTCCTATACCAATAGTACCGATTACTAGACAAATAACTATTGGCATACAAATATTCAAAACATCTTGTGGGCTTGCACCTGCAAGTCCACCGTAGATTACAGCCATTAATGCTGCCATCAAAAATCCGAATGAATTTCCTTTGCTAAGTGGTTGTCTTTCCAATACTCCTATTTCAGAAAATATTATTCCGAAGATTAGTGCTAGTACGTTCTTGTCGATTCTGATGAATACATTCGCCAAGAATATTCCTGTGTCGACTTTTTTCAATTGTCCTGCGATGAATGTCGCTACAAATGCGATTAGCACTGTTTTTGCCAAGTAATAGTTGGCTGTTGCGTATTTTAATGGTAGATGAAATATTGATTTCTTTTCTTCTCCATCTGTTTCTTGAATTTTTTCAAATACGTGACCTTCTGATTTTAGCTTCAATATATTGTGAGCTGTTTTTCTGAGACAAAATGATGCCAATGGATAGCCGACGAATCCTTGAAGTACTACAAGTAATGTTGCCATGAGTTTCAGGTCTGCTCTTTTAATTGCATTCGCAGCTTCTGCCATTTGTAATCCTGCGATTACTCCACCAGAGATAGGTGGTGCTGCAACGATTGCTGTTTCTTTTCCTACAATTACACTTCCTACTGTCAATAACAATGCACAAATCCCTACGATTCCTGCTGCGGAAATGATAACTGTCTTCCATTGTTCCATTAATTGTTTGAGATTAAGCATAGAACCCATGTGTACCAATAATACTGGAATGAACACAGCTCCTATGTTGAACAAAAACGAATCCTTGAATAAAGTTTGTGGCATGCCTACCCAAAAACTTACCAAGAATATTGCTGAGCACACGAACAACGATGGTACGATACTTTTTGTAGCCGTCGCCACAACATCGCCGATTGTGTACACGATAAAAATAAATAATAATGCCAATAATGCGTCCATTAATCTTCCTCCTTGCTTCCACACTTTTATGTGTTAAAGTGTATAAATTTAAAAATAATTATATATTAATAATTTTGGTGTGTCAACACTAAAACCTAAAAAATTTTGCACTTTAAACCGATAAACCATGTTATTCGGTGTATCCGGCATTCAGTAAAACATTTTCTTCTCTGATATTACTTGCTAATAAAAAATCAAATGATGTTTGTGTGTTCTTTTTTTATCTTGTAATTTGTACGATTATTATTTTTTTGTTCCGTATATTTTGTGCATAAACTATTTATAAAGAAACTTTTATGCATTTTTTGAGAAAAGGAAAACTATTCTTTTATTTTTTAATTTTATTTATTTTAATTTTAGTGATTTTTTTATATTTTTTTGATTTTTCGTTCGAATTTGATGTGTGCGTAAAATTTATTTGTGCTGAGAAAAAATCTTGACGAATGACACTGTGTCATTTATAATTTAATTATGACAAGGTGTCATTTTATTTGAGGAGTGATTATATGCCAAAGCAAACTTTTTATAATTTAAGTGAAGATAAAAGAAATTTGATTGATGAGGTTTTGAAGGATGAGTTCTCCAAGAAGCCTTTCAAGGATTGTAATGTGAAAAATATTGTGGAGAGGCTTTCTATTGCGCGCGGGAGTTTCTACCAATATTTTGATGATTTGATGGATAGTTATTTTTACATTTTGGATAAGGAAACGAAGGATGTGCATTTGCTTTTCATGTCTGTGTTGAAGAATAACAACAACGATGTGTCCGTGGCGTTGGATGCGTTTGGAGATGAGGTGTGCGATGTGATTTTTGCGGATGGCGAGTATAATTTGTACAAGTTTAGGTATTTGTATTGGAATAGTGAGCTTGAAGATGGCTGGAGGGCTACGAAAAACGAGTATTACGAGATTTTCCAGGATAATTCTGATTGTATGAAACAAGAGCTTGTGTATTTTATGAAGGCGATTATTCACAGTTTGATTGAGAGAAATTTCAAGGAAGAATGGTCGAGGGATGTTTTCATTGAAAAATACAGGCTTCATATTAATTGGTTGAAGAAGGGAGTAGAACATGAAGATTGTTGAGAGTTTATTTGATGTGTGTTATTTGATGATTGTGGTGGCTTTTGGTGTGAGGTTGTTGTTGGAGAAGAAAAATGGCGCGAAGTTGTTCGGGATCATGGCGATGGTACTTGGTATTGGCGATGGGTTTCATTTGATTCCGAGGGTGATTTCGCATTTGAGTCCGGGAGGTTTTGCGGCGCACGCGGCTGTTTTGTCGTGGGGTCAATTTGTGACGAGTATTACAATGACGATTTTCTACGTGCTTTATTATCATTATTATAGGATGCAAAGTAATGATACTGACAATGTGAAAAAATGGTTGATTTACGGCTTGGCAATGTTGAGAATTGGTCTTGTGTTGTTGCCACAAAATAATTGGGGAACGGCGGACGGAAATTATATGTTTGGAATTTACAGGAATGTTCCTTTCTTGATTATGGGAATTTTGCTTGTTGTGTGGTCGTACAAGAAGAAGGAAATCCTCGCGTTCAAACACATGTGGATTTTGATTTCGTTGTCGTTTTTGTTCTACGTTCCTGTTGTGTTGTTCAGCAAGACTGTCCCTGCGATTGGCGCTTTGATGATGCCAAAAACTGTGGCGTATTTGTTGATTGTGTGGATGGGTTTCAAATATTTCGTTAGTGATTTCGGGGCAAATAATTTGTTCGCAAATTCTATTACGATTTTGATTATGGGACTTATCGGTGGCGTGTTCTATCGTGAATTTACGAAATTTTACGCATTTACCGATGCAACTCATCTCGGAAAGATTCACATTCACACTTTGGTTTTGGGATTTGTCGTTAGTTTGTTGATGTATTTGTTGGCAAAAGATATGAAAGATGTGAAATCTTTGAAGAAACCTTATGAAATTTATCTGACAGGTCTTGTGTTCACAATCGCAAATATGGTTGTGATTGGAATTTACGAGGTCGTTCGTGAGGGATCGGATGTGATTGTGCGTGCGGCAATCGATGGTACTTCTGGCATCGGCCACATTGTCCTATCAGTTGGAATTGTGTGGATGTTTGTGAGGGCATATAATTTGAAAATATCAGAATGATTTGTGAGAGTAGCTTGCGGGCTACTCTTTTTGTGTGATGTGAGGTTTTCTTTGGGTATATATGTAGTGAAAGTTATCGGAAATTTGAATTATTAAGGAGGATTTTATGGCTAGAAAATTTGAAAAGGCCTGTGTCATTGGCGGCGGCGTGATTGGTTCGTCGTTTACTTTGCTTTTTGCGATGGGCAAGATGGATGTTGTCTTGTATAATTTGGATGAAAATGAAGAGAACAAATCAAAGAAGATTATCGAAAAATACGTCGACGAATTGATTGAAAAGAATGTCGTTGATGAAGATAAACAAACGATCATGGCAAGAATTAGATACACTACCGACGAAAAAGAAGCGATTGAATTTGCAGACATTGTGGAAGAATGTATTCCTGAAAACTACAATGTGAAAAAAGAATTCGTGAAGGTTTTTGAAAAATACGCAAAGCCTGATTGTGTCTTGTGTTCTGCAACATCAGGACTACTTATCACTAAAATTGCAGAAGATGCCAAACATCCCGAAAGAATTTTCGGAGCACACCCTTACAACCCACCTCATTTGATTCCACTGATTGAGATTTCACAAGGAGAAAAATCAGACCCAGAAATAGCAGACGCCCTTCGTGAATTGTTCGTAAGATTGGGCAAGAAACCTATCGTCATCAGAAATGAGGTTCCAGGTTTTATCGCAAATAGACTTCAAGCCGTGGTGCTTCGTGAAATGATGGATTTGGTGGATAAAGGTGTCGTTAGCATGGAAGATTGCGAAACTGCGTTGACATTTGGCCCTGCAATTCGCTGGGCAATCATGGGTCCAGGACAAATATTTGAACTTGGAGGCGGCGAACACGGACTTCAAGGTTTGCTCGACCATATCGGCCCTTCCATGGAAACTTGGCTAGAAGATGCTGCTACATGGACGAAATTTACAGACGACATCAAGAAGAAAACAGTCGATGGAGTTCACGAAGCAATCAAAAATAGACCACAAGACATCGGAAACACCAATGAAACACTTGCCAAATATCGTGACGGAATGCTCGTAGAAATACTACGACTACACAAAGATTTTAAGATTTAGTTATGTAATATGAAAATCTCCCGAAAACTCGGGAGATTTTTGTGTTTAAAAAATATTTTTAAGTTTTTTGATTTACATTATTTTTTATTTCTGAGATAATTTTTCCCACTCTTCACGTGTGACGCCGTATTTCATACTATCATAGTATGTGCCTTTCCAATAGCGAACTTTCCTGATTCTTGCCTCTTGTGTGAATCCGATTTTTTCTGCAGCCTTCATCATTCGTGGATTGCCGCTAAAAGTAGTCAGTCCTAGATGTTCGATTTGTGGGTTATCATTGAACACTTCGCTTGTCCACAATTTGAGGGCTTTCGTTCCTATGGATTTATTCCAGTAATTTTCGTCGTAAATCACAATTCCTATTTCCATCCATCTAGTTTTCTCGTCAATCCAATTTTGAGATACCATGCCAACGACAACACCGTCTACTAATATAGCTTTGCAATTGGGTTGTTGAAGATATTTCCAAATACCAGATTTTTCAAATGATTCTAAGCTTTCAAAAGAAACATAATCTTCAAAATACGGTCCGTTGAACTTCGCCCACTCGGGTGATTCTTCGTAAAATCCATCTCTCCATATCTTTTCTTTATGTTTATCGGTAAAGCTCTCTAATTGTATTTTCATTTTCTCTCCTTTGCCCTACTACCCCCAGTATTTCTGATCCACTGTCCTATATCTGATAGCTTCCATCAAATGTTTGGCTTCAATGTTTTCTTTTCCGTCTAGGTCTGCAATTGTGCTTGATATTTTGGGTATCATTTTGGGTATCATTTTTGGTATCATCTTGTGCATGTGCATCTTTTTGTGCATTGCCTTGTGCATGCACATGCGCAACACGTTGCAACTTTCTCAAGTCTCTGCTTATTGTACTTCTTGAAACCGAGAATATTTTTGATAGTTCCACTGTTGATATCTCTGGGTTTTCTTCGAGTATTTTTATTATTTCTTGACGTCTTTCTTTCGGTGCCATTTTGTGTGCATCGCCTTGTGCATCGTCATGTGCAACACGCTGCCCTACCCCCAGTATTTCTGATCCACTGTCCTATATCTGATGGCTTCCATCAAATGCTTGGCTTCGATGTTTTCTTTTCCGTCTAGGTCTGCGATTGTGCGTGATATTTTGAGTATTTTGTCGAATGATCTGGCGGAGAATTTGTATTTGTCGAATGCCAATTGTATGATGGAGTTTAGTTCGTCGTTTAATTTGCAGTATTTTCTGATTTGTCGGGTGTTCATTTGTGAATTGGTTGTGATTTTTTCGTTTTTGAAACGTTGTTTTTGGATTTCTCGTGCAGCTTCAACTCGTTTTTTGATTTGTTCTGATGTGTCGCATTTCTCATCTGTTGTGAGTTCGTCCAATTTTACTGGCGAAACTTCGACGTGGATGTCGATTCTATCGAGTATCGGACGGCTGACTTTGTTGAGGTAATTTGCGATTTGGTTTTGCGAGCAAGTACATTCGTGGTTTGGATCACCGTAGTATCCGCAAGGACACGGATTCATTCCTGCGACAAATAGGAAATTTGCAGGATATGACAAGGATGCGTTGACTCTTGTTATGGTAATGTTTTTCGTTTCGAGTGGTTGACGCAACACTTCTATTGTCGATTTGGAAAATTCTGGAAGTTCGTCCAAGAACAATGCTCCGTTGTGTGCGAGGCTGATTTCCCCTGGTTTTGGCACACGTCCACCACCTATAAGGCTGACTTGACTTGCGGTGTGATGAGGCGAACGAAATGGTCTTGTTGTTACGATGTTTTTCTCTCCTAATAATCCTGCTACGGAGTAAATTTTCGTGGTTTCCATTATTTCATCGAAGCTCATGTCGGGTAAAATCGTGCTAAGTCTCATTGCAGACATTGTTTTGCCGCTTCCAGGAGGCCCAATCATCAACAAATTATGAAATCCCGCCGCAGATATTTCCATCGCTCTTTTGAGAAATTTTTGCCCTTTTATGTCCGAAAAATCAACGTCGTAATGTATTTCTTGTTGCATGATGTCAATGTCATCTAAGATTTTCAATTCTTGTTCGCCATTCAAAATCCTGATGATTTCATCCAAACTTTCCACACAAACCTTCTCTATTCCTTTGACCATGCTGCATTCTTGTGCGTTTTGTTTGGGTATGTAAACTCGTTCGTATCCCAAATCTTTAAGTGACAACACCATGCACAACGACCCATTCACTGGATTTAGTCGTCCGTCCAATGATAGTTCTCCGATGAACGCCCATTTTTCTGAAAAATCTTCCACCACTCCCATTGATTGCAAAATCGCCATCGCAATCGCAAGGTCTAGCTGGGAACCTTCTTTTCTCAAATTTGCCGGTGCCAAATTAATCGTGATACGTTTCACTGGAAATCTGATTCCAGTGTTTTCAATCGCAGAGCGCACTCTTTCCTTGGATTCTTTTATAGAAGCGTCAGGAAGGCCAACGATGTTAAATGAACGCAGTCCATTTGCAAGGTCGCACTCGCATTCCACGACATATCCGTTCAACCCTTCCAAACAACACGTTTTTACTTTCGAATACATATTTTCTCCTTGTTATTAATTATTAATGTGATTTATACCGAAAAATTGACAATTACGCATTTTGATTTTTCAATAGACATTAATTATCAACCAATTTTATACAAACTTATTATCTATATTATATCACTGTATTTGGACAAATAAAAAATCGGTGCAGATAATTCTACACCGAAAATTTTCTATTCTTGTGATTTCTTCATGATTTCTTGTACAACCTCGTCTTTTTCGATAGCTTTTGAAACTCTATTGATGTTTGGATATTCTTTCCAAGATTTTGGAGTAAGTTCGCTCCAACGAGTAAGAACGTAAACATAAGCATCCAACACAGTTTTCTTGTTTTTGTAAACGTGATCGCCGTCTCCAATCAACCTATCCAAATGAGTCATCATTTTGTCGATAGTTTCAAATGATTTTTGTTTGATTTTATCAATCTCTGCTTCGTCAGTTGATGTTGTAAGGCCAGCTGCAGCAAACATACCTTCAAATGCTGGATGAAAATCTCCAGTCATAAAAGCCATGATTTCGTCGAATTGGAACTTATCTTCAGGAGATTCGTCAGCCCCCAAATCTTTTTCGGGGTATTTGTGCAAAATGTAGCGAAGAATTGCTGCCAATTCGCTTCTCACAACACCTTCTCCAATGTCTAGCGCTGGAACTGCTCCC
Organism: Finegoldia sp. P1-F-LS; assembly: GCF_052932205.1. Lineage (NCBI taxonomy): Bacteria > Bacillati > Bacillota > Tissierellia > Tissierellales > Peptoniphilaceae > Finegoldia > Finegoldia sp. P1-F-LS. Next base: position 46,882 of record NZ_JBRFJH010000008.1, read on the forward strand.
AAAGGATTGATTTTTCTGTATTCATCTGTTCCAAGTTGTACCTTTTCTACCTCGTAATCTGCGCCTGCCCATTCCAGTGCAATCCAACAGGCAACAGCGCATGTACCTGGTGCGTAATATAATTTCATATTTTCCTCCTTTTGTTTCGCTGTAAATTGTATACCCTTTATTCTTTTTTAATAATCAAATTGATTGGGCAAATTTGAAAATTTGTGTGACAAATTTCTCGGATAAATTTTTGAAAATTCAAATTAATGTGCTATAATAATCACAGAGTGTTTAACACGAAGGGGTACACCACCGCGGGTGTAGGTTTCCTTCGTGTTATTTTTTTTAGGGGGTGAATTATGATTACTGTAAATTCTGTCAAATATCCATTCGAAGAAAATTCTTCTTTGAGAAAAGTATTGGAAGATTTGAACTTTAATGTGGAGTTGACGGTTTGCGAAGTGAACAAAAACCTCGTCAAAAAAGTTGACTACGATAATTTTATCGTCACTGATAACGACGAAATCGAGGTGTTTTCATTTGTTGGAGGAGGTTAAAATGGAGAATATTTTCAAAAGACAAATCCCCGAGCACACACACATTTTCAGAAAATCTAAAATTCTGATCCTTGGATGTGGCGGTTTGGGGACAAATTTGTGTTTCATGCTCGCAAAATCAGGTGTCGGGCACATAAAAATTGTCGACTACGACACAGTTGAATATTCCAATTTGAACAGGCAAATCTACAGGCCAACAGATATCGGCAAATACAAGGTCGATGCGTTCAAGGAAATTTGCGATGAGTTCTTGCCATTTGCAAATATTTCTGTTGAAAATATCAAAATCACAGAAAACAACATCGACGAATTGACCGACGGCTACGATATCGTGCTGGAAGCGTTGGATGATGAGTACGCAAAATCATTGGTGTTGGAGCATTTTATCGCAACTGACAAGAAACTCATATCGGTGTCTGGAATTGGCGGCGTGAAAAAATTAGATATGAAAATAAAAAAAATGAACAACATTGTAGTTTGTGGTGATTTTGAAACGAAGACAGACATCGGCTTGTACTATCCAAACGTGATGATGGCAGCCAGCACACAAGCTATAATCGCACTTAATTGGTTATTGGAGGAAAATAATGGAAGATAAATTGATTTTGGGTGGCAAATCTTTCGATTCGAGATTTATTCTTGGATCTGGAAAGTACGATCCCAACCTTATCAAAGCTTGCGTGGAATCTGCAGGCTGCGAGATGATTACTGTGGCACTTAGACGTGCAAATACAGACGATACGAAAAATATTTTGAATTTTATCCCAGAAAATGTGACGATAATTCCGAACACTTCTGGAGCGAGAAACGCAGACGAGGCGATTAGAATTGCAAGGCTTGCTCGTGAAATGGGCTGCGGCAATTTCGTAAAAATAGAAATCATGCGTGACAGCAAATACTTACTACCAGACAACGTAGAAACGTTGAAAGCTACGAAAGTTTTGGCGGACGAAGGATTCGTCGTTATGCCATACATGTATCCAGATTTGAACTTCGCAAGAGATTTGAAAGAAGCTGGTGCAAGTTGCATTATGCCATTAGGCTCTCCGATTGGATCCAACAAGGGACTTGCAACGAGAGATTTCATCCAAATCATCATCAACGAAATTGATTTGCCAGTGATTGTGGATGCAGGAATTGGCAAACCATCACAAGCGTGCGAAGCTATGGAAATGGGCGCAAGTGCAATCATGGCAAACACTGCCATCGCTACAAGTGGCGACATCAACAAAATGGCAGAAGCTTTCGCATTAGCAATCAAAGCGGGAAGACTAGCTCACATCGCAAAACCGGGCAGAGTTTTGGAAACGGGTGCTGACCCATCATCTCCACTCAGAGATTTCTTCAAGTAGGCGACAAATGGAAGATTTCAAATATTTTAACAATATGCAAGACATTCATTCGGACATTTACGATAAAATTTCCGAAAAATTAAATGAAGTAAAATCCGTAAATGTAACGGCTGATGATGTCAGAAGAACTTTGGGAAAAATAAAAAACAACGAAGCGTTGGACCATTTTGATTATTATAATATGTTGAGTAATGCTGCAATTGATTTTATAGAAGAATTGGGAGAAATCTCACAAAAACTCAGACTACAATATTTTGGAAACAACGTGTATTTGTTCAGCCCACTTTACATCGCAAATTATTGCGAAAACAGCTGCAAGTACTGTGGATTTAGAGCGAAATCAGATATCGTCCGTGCGAAACTTACCATGGATGAAATAGAATCGGAAATGAAACAAATGAGACGAGAAAAAATCGAAGACGTTTTGATTCTAACAGGTGAATCGCAAAAATACTCCTCGGTGGATTATATATGTGATGCCGTCAAATTGGCGAAGAAATACTTCCGTGTAGTTGGAGTTGAAGTGTATCCAACAAATGTTGAAGATTACAAGAAACTTCACGAAGCAGGTTGCGATTTCGTTACAGCTTTCCAAGAAACATACAACCCCACAAACTACAAATTCTACCACCCAACTGGACACAAATCTTGTTTTCCTTATAGATTAGACACACAAGAACGTGCAATTATGGGAGGAATTCGTGGCGTAGGATTCGGGGCATTGTTCGGACTTTCCGATGGAATTGAAGACTGTTTTTGTTTGGGAATGCACGCAAATTTACTGCAAAAAAAATACCCACACGCAGAAATCAGCATATCATTTCCACGAATCAGGCCAACAAAAAACGAAGAAGATTTGAACATAAAAGAAGTTCCTGAAACAAAATTGATGCAATTTATAATCGCAACCAGAATCTTCTTGCCATTCGCGCAAATCACAATCTCAACAAGAGAATCCAACGAGTTCCGTAACTTGTCGTTGTTGATGGGAGCTACCAAAATCTCCGCAAGCGTCGACACTGGAATAGGAAGACGTAATGATGAAAAAGATAAAGGCGACGAACAATTTTTGATTAACGACACAAGAACAGTCGACCAAGTAGAACGCGACTTGGCGAAGTACAACTTGTATCCTGTGTATAGCGACTACATTGATGTGTAAAATTTAATATCTTATCATGGCCCACATTTGTGGGCTTTTTTTATAAATATGTGAAATTACATAATTCTCAAACTTATAAGGATAAGTTAAAGAAAAAACTCAAGTAATACTAAAAAGCAAAAACGCCCACAAACGTGGGCAATAGATAGACAAGCAGGTTAAAACCTGCTGCTTTCTATTCTATAAAATATAATAAAAACACTTAAAAGTCAAGTGGTAAAAATTCGGATAAAAAAAGTAAAAAAATCAAGCTTAAAACCCGACGATATAATTAATCTAATAAGTGCAATTATTGGATTAATAGCCGTGATTCTAGGCTTGATAATAAAATTACTGGGATAGGGGTTATTATAACCTATCTCCCCTTTAGCTTGTGAAAATTATACTACAAAGGATGGATAAAAATCAAGTGGAAAATAAAAGAGGTTAAAAAATAAAATATGAGCCTGAGAAAGGAGAAAATCATGTGCGGAATGACAAACGAACAATTTAACGCAGTATTAAAACTAATAATACAAATTTTAAAAGATGATAACGTATCTGAAAACACAATAAAAAAGATTGAAAATTTATTAAAATAAAAATTCAATCTTTCGTAAATCCAAGTTACAAGGTGATAGCTTGTAACAGCTTTTAAAGGAAGGGAGCCTACTCCTCCCTCCTTTTTAAAAATTATATTATAAAGGAGGTTAAAATACAAGTGGATAAAAAAAGAAGTAGATTTTTTTCTCTACTTCTCCAATTTATATTTTATTTTTCCTTGTATTTTTCTATTACTTTTTCAACTTGTTCTTCAAGCTCTTCTCTATTTGGGATATACAAAGTGTATTTTGATGCGAATATTTTATTTGACAAGTTTCCTAATGCGTATTCTGCTTGCACCCCGTCTTTATCAGTACACAATATTATTCCTATCGGTTCATTGTCCATCTCATCATTAACTTCTGATTTATAATAATTGAGATACATATTGATTTGACCTACTGCTTCTGGCATGAGTTTCGTTGTTTTTAGTTCGATTAAGACATAAGACCTTAAAATTTTATTGTAAAATACCATATCCACATAATAATGAGTGTTGCCGAGGGTTACTCTTTGTTGGCTGCCTACATACATAAAACCCTTGCCAAGTTCTAGCAAAAATTTTTCAATATGGTCTATAAGCGCTTTTTCCAAATCACTTTCCATCATTGGTTTTTCTTCTGGTAATCCTAAAAATTCAAATACATAAGGGTCTTTTACAAGATCTGCTGGCTTATTTATTTCATTGCCCTTTAAGGCTAGGTCTAGGACTTTTTCTTTGTTCTCTTCTCCTGATGATAAGAGCAGTCTTTCAAAAAGCGATGTTTTAATTTGCCTTTTAAGTTCCCTTACTGACCAATTTGCGTTGATACTTTCTTTTTCATAAAAACTTCTTTTTTTCTCATCGCTGATGGATAAAAGCTCACAATAATGGGACCAGGTCAATTTAACAGACACTGTCTGTTGAATTTCATATTCTTGAAAAAATCTCCTCATAAATTGCAAGTTTGATACTGAAAATCCTCGTCCAAACTCTTTAGTTAATCTCTTAGATAAATCTTTAAGTAGCTCTCTCCCATACTCTGCTCTTTCTGAATGACCTTGCTCATCTTCTACAATGATACGTCCAATCTCCCAGTAAGTTTGCACCAAAATATTATTGACTTCTCTTGCAACTTCATTTCTTGCCTTATCCATCAATATTTTTATACTATTAAAGACATCATCATGAACTCTATCTATGTCGTTTTTGTTATTCATACAAAGCACCTCTTTGACCTCTTAATCGCTATAATTATATCATAAATATTGTTAAATGATTTTTTATATCAACTTCTAAGATTGCATCTCTTGTTACTAACCTATGAGTTCTTTCTTTTCTTCTTTTATCATCTAATGATATTGTTCGCAAAATACAACCTGTATCCTGTGTATAGCGACTACATTGATGTGTAGAATTTAAAACCAGCGTTTTATAAAATAACGCTGGTTTTTTGATTTATTTATTAAGTTGTTCTTCAACCTGTTTTGAAATTGATTTTTCTCCACCTATTATAGTTATCATTGATTCATTTTTTGTCAGATATTCTTTAATTTCTGATGATAGTTCGTCTTTGGCACTTAATACTAATACCGCATTTTCTTTATCTGCGTATGGAGCTGCCACTAAACTATCTGCAAAGTTTTCTCCGCTTGCTATTATAAATTTATCTGATTTGTTCATCAATTTTGCAATTTTGAAACTTGTTTCGTAGCGATTATCTCCCGCAATTCTTTCAACTTTTGATTTAGTAATAGTTTTTATCTCATTAAAAGTTTTATTTGAGATTGAGTTTTCTCCTCCAGCTACGTTTATTTTTTCCAAATTTAATTTACTTAATAGTTTTATAATTTCAGAATCAATCGTATCTTTTGCTACAAGTAATATTGGTGTGTTATCTCTGTTAGACAAATTGGTTATTGCCAATGCATCTGCAAAGTTTTCTCCACTTGCTATTTGCAATTTATTAGAGTTTGATTTATTGATAACTTTTTCTGCAATTTTCAAGCTTGTTTTATATCTGTCTTTACCAGCTATTCTAGTTACAGAATATTTATTATTCTTTAACTTGTCTGATACTTCTACTTTAATAGAATTTTCTCCGCCTATTATAATAACATTCTTGGCCTTTAGCCTTTTAATTTCATTTAATGTATCTTTTGAAATTTCATCTTTGGATGCGTATAATATAGCTGCTCTTTCAGTCTTAGCTAAAGGAGATGCTGAAATTGTATCAGAAAAAGTTTCTCTATTAGCTAAAATAACTGTATCTGTACCATTAGGATAAGTTTCTTTTGATACTTCAATAGCTGTTAGTTCTCTGTTTTCTCCAGATATTCTGTTGATATTTTTAGTTGTTTTTGAACTAGTATTTTGGCTGACATTAGTTGTTTTTGAACTAGTACCTTCGCTGACATTTGGATTTTCTAAATTTTTAGAGTTTTCTTTTAATTCCCATTTTCTTAGTTTTATATTGTTTTTATTATCAGCTTTAACAAAATCAAGAGCTTTTCTATAGTTTGCGGACGATAAATTCTCATTTAATTTTTTTAAATAATCTGAATCATTCAACTCGTCGATAGCCTTTGAATTTTCAACTATAGAGTTCTTCACTACAACTCCAAATCCATTTTTTGTTTTTTTAGATTTTCCTGTTATTTTTACTAAGGAATTCTTGTTGTAAAAATTATCGAAATTTTTTCCTGTTCCTGTAGACCTTCCTGCTAGTTCCCCAACATCAGTTGTAGGAGAAGTTGAATTTAGGTTTACACTAGAGTAATTGTTAAAAATAACGCCTGATTGGTATCCGCACAACCCACCTATAGATACTTTATTTAATAAACTATCTGCTGTTATATTACCTTTTGAATAACTGTTAAATAGTGCTCCAAATGCATTAATTCCAACAAGTCCCCCAGCATAAATATCTTTCGATTCTCCTTTTGCATCAATTTGAATTTCTGCAGATGAGTTTATTATGCTAGACTTCAATGATTGTCCTGCAATTGCTCCTATATATTGTTGTGTTCTCATAGATTTTGAATGTATTTTTCCGCTAACATTTACATTATCAATAAAAGCGCCATTTTGTATTCCACCTGCAACAGCTCCTACAAATACTCTATCTTCAGATAAAATTGTATTATATATTTCAAAATCTTTAATGTTTAAATTATAAACCTTTCCTCCATCTATTACTGCAAAAAGAGCTGCAAATCTGTATTGGCGAGGTGTTTTTTCTGCACCAATCTTCATATTTGAAATAGTATGATTGTTCCCGTTAAAATCTCCTTTAAATGGGTGTTTACCTTGAGATCCTACCACTATCCATTCTTTTGTAAGTTTAATATCTCTATTTAATTTTACGTATTTATCAGCATAGTTTTCTTCTTCATTAACTGACCTAGCAAAATCTAGAAATTGATTTTCATTATCTATTATAAATGGATCGTCTTTAGTTCCTTTACCTTTTTCAAATATACTATAATTTAGCTTTGAATAGTCTGTTATATCATTTACCTTTGATTTTTCTACCGCTTTTAATAAAGCTTCTTTTAATTTATTGTTTTTGATATCAGATATTTTTTCTTTTTTATTAATTATTTTATCAATTTCTTCTTTTGTAACTCTTCCTTCAAGAGTCATAATGTCTATGATATCACCTTTTTTATCGAATTTAACTTTTACAACTAAGGATTTATCTTTACTTCTTCCGTAAAAAACACCTTCATTTATTCCTTCTTTGGAATTCATTTGAAGTTGTTTTATAAGCTTTTCTGTATTTATATCATAAACCACTGATGTCTTTTTGTCAGAAAAAACAGGAAAACCTGATGAGTTTGTCCATTCGAAAATATTTTCAGCTAGATTTTCATCTTTTTCCCAGTGACCTTTTGAACGGCTTCCTTTTTTTAAATTGATTCTAGATTTCTTAAGATTGGAATTTAGTATATTAGCCAGACTACTCGATATTTCTGACTTTGTCATTCCCTTTAAATCCATACTAATACAACCTTCATATGCCATTCCTTCGTCGCTAACACCACTACCTTTAACCATCCATCCAATAGGAACAGAAGGTTTTATAATGTTTTTATTCTTAGTAGCATTATCAGTAATTAGGACAGAATCCTTATCATAATAGCTTTGGAAAGTTGATCCAATTCCAGTTACCCATCCTGTTATCGCTCCGATAAAACCAGTGTAACAATCGCTAATAATATCATTTGTAGAATAGCAGTTTGAAATGGTTCCTGCATTTACTCCACAAATTCCACCTAAAGCAGTACTTCCTTCTTTTGTAACTCTATTTGCATTTGCTGATATATTACCTTTAGAATAGCAATTGAAAATAAGACCTCTGTTAGAAAGAGCCATGATTCCTCCACCTTCAGCAAGCCCTCCATCAGATTCTACTCTTATATCAATAGCACTTTTTGAATTTACTATTTTTTGTCTAATTCCATTTGAAACAACTCCCCCTACAAAAATATTTGATTTTGCATGAGTAGTTTTCCCAATTAATTTACCAGTAACTTCTATGTTATTAATAGTTGAACCATTAGCATATCCTGCTAATGCACCAACATAAAGCGCACCGTCTGATATTAAATTAAAATCAACATCTATTTTTAAATTTTCTATGTAGCTATTAGCTCCTAGCACTCCAAATAGCCCATAAAAAGCAATTTTTTTATCTTTTTCTGATGGATCTTTGTGCAAATTATCTTTGCTTCCAATTTTTAATCCACTTATTTTATGATTTTTACCATCAAAATGACCATTAAAAGCGTATTCTCCCAATCCTATAGGAACCCAATCATTATTTAATTCAATGTCACTAGAAAGCTCAACATACTTATCTTTGTAATCTTGTGTTTTTGATAAACTATAGGCAAATTTTATAAGCTGATCTGCATCATTAATTGTATAAGGATCTTCTTTTGTTCCTTTTTGTCCTTTAAATAATTCATCTACAGTTATTGTTTTTTCATTAACCTTTTCTGTATGATTGTCTTCATGTGTAGATGGATTTTCATTGCCATCCTGCGGCTTTTCATCCTTGTTAGTAGAGTTTGAAACAGCATCTGGTTTGTTATTAGTTATTTTTTCATTCAAATTCTGCTCAAACTTGCTCTTACTAAAGTCATTTTCGTTATTTGCTAAACTTTCAAAAGGAATCATACTTGTTGTCATAATTCCCGCAAGAAATAGCGCCATTATTTTTTTCTTATCTAATTGCATAATATCTCCCTTCGAGTAAAAATAATAATCGTTATCATAGATAACGATTATTATTTTACATTTAAATTATTTTCTTGTCAATAACATTTAATACGAAAAATCGATTGTTTCTTTATATCATAAGTTAATTGACAATTTACAACTTATTCAATACACTTTAATTATAATTATTTTGAGGAGGGGTTTTATTTGAAGATAAAAACTCACAAGCTTGTTCAATGTGCAGTGCTTGCTGCATTATGTTTCATCACGTTCACTTATTTGCAAATCAAGGTTCCTGTTCCGGGTGGAGATTTCACATCAATCCATTTTGGTAACGTGTTCTTGGTTTTGGCGGCGCTTTTACTTGGCGGGCTTTACGGTGGACTTGCTGGTGCAATCGGAATGACTATCGCAGATATCATGGATCCTGTGTATATTTTGGTTGCTCCGAAGACTTTCGTGTTGAAGTTGTGTATTGGTTTGATTGTGGGAGCAATCGCTCACAAATCCAAGAAAATCAACGAATCTAACGACAACAAATACATTTTGAAGTGGGCTGTTATCGCTTCATGTGCAGGAATGTTGTTCAACGTGTTCGCTGATCCATTTGTAGGTTATTTTTATAAATTATATGTCTTGGGTCAACCACAACAAATAGCATCTGCATTGGCGAAAATCAGCGCCGGTGTAACTTTCTTCAATGCTGTTGTAACTGTTATTGTTGCAAATATTTTGTACATGGCAGTACGTCCAGTGTTGAAACGCTCACATTTATTGGATTAAAAAATGCGTCAGATTACTCTGACGCAAATTTTTATTACCCTATCGCTATAAACACGATTGCTAGTATCAATGCTAATAGTCCTATAAGGATGCATTTTCTACAAGTAGATATTCTTTTCAATATCATTTCTTGTTCTTTTTTGGTAAATTTTCTGTTGTTTTTTCTCATCAAAATCCTATCCAACGCTACTGGTTGGCGGTTATTTTGTGAGATAGTTTGCCACACTTTTTCTGAGTTGACGTTTTTTCTAATTTTGGCGATTGCCAATATTCTCGATATTGAATAAATTCCATAAATGAGTGCTATCGCAAATATTCCTAAAAACACATAGCCTACTATTTTCATTTTATCATCTCCTTTACGATTAGTATAAATGAGATTTCGATTTTACTCAACTAACTCGCATAGCTCTGAATGAATTCAAAATAGCAAGCACTGTAACTCCGACGTCTGCGAAGATTGCAGCCCACATGTTTGTAAGTCCAAGTGCCGATAATATTAGCACAATTATTTTCACGCCGATTGCAAAATACGCGTTTTGTTTTGCGATTTTGAGTGTTTTCTTGGAGATTTTGATTGCTTGGGCGATTTTCGTTAGCTCATCTGTCATGATTACGACATCACTCGCTTCGATTGCCGCATCGCTTCCGATTTGTCCCATGGAAATTCCGACATCACTGAGTGCAAGCACTGGCGCATCGTTGATTCCATCTCCTACGAATGCAACTTTTCTTCCCTTTTCTATCAAACCTTTTACAATTTCAACCTTGTCTTGTGGAAGTAACTTGGATTTGTATTCGTCAATTTTGAGATTTTCTGCTACTGATTTGGCTACAGATTCATTATCACCAGTTAGCATGTATGTTTTTTTGATGCCGACATTTTTCATATTAGTTATAGCTTGTGCGCTATCTTTTTTGATTTCGTCGGCGATTCTGATATATCCCGCAAATTTTCCATCGATTGCAACGTAGACAACAGTGTCTGTAGTATCAATCGGTTCAAATTCAACATCTTTTAAAAGCTTCGCATTTCCCGCTAGGATTTGTTTGCCATTTATCACGGCATTTATTCCTTGTCCTGCGATATTTTCTGCAGAGTCCAAGTTCAAATATTCTTTGTTTCCATAATAATCAATAATCGATTGTGCGATTGGATGGTTGGATGATTTCTCAGCACTCGCAACGTATTGGAGCATTTCTTCATCTGAAAATCCAACTGATTTCGCTTCTACAACTTTGAACACACCTTGTGTCAATGTTCCAGTTTTATCCATCACAACGGTATCTGTTTCTGCAAGCTTTTCGATGTAGTTACTTCCTTTAACCAAAATCCCAGCCTTGCTGCTCGCACCAATCCCTGAGAAAAAGCTCAACGGAACGCTGATTACAAGTGCGCAAGGACACGAAATTACAAGGAATGTCAACGCACGATACAACCACACTTGGAAAGGTTGTTTCAAAATCAAAGGCATCAATATAGCAAGTGCTGCTGCTACAAATACCACAACAGGAGTGTAGACTCTTGCAAATTTCGTGATGAATTTTTCTTGTTGACTTTTTTGGCTGGATGCATTTTCCACCAAATCCAAAATCTTCGTCACTGCAGAGTTTTCAAAATCCTTCGTAACTTTCGCATTCAAAACCTTGTCCACCACGATGTAACCCGACATAAGCTCTTCGCCTTTTGCGACTGTGATTGGAACACTTTCTCCAGTCAACGCCTTCGTGTCAACCATGGAGCTTCCTTCGGTAACCACGCAGTCCAACGGAACTTTCTCGCCAGGTTTAATCACGATAATATCTCCCACGCTCACATCGTAAGGATCCACCTTGTCGTAGCCATCTTCCGTTTTCAAATTCGCAAAAGTCGGCGCAATATCCATCAATTCCTTGATTGAATCACGAGATTTCCCAACGGCCTTGTCTTGAAAAATCTCCCCGATATGATAAAAAAGCATAACAGCGACAGCTTCGGCGTATTCTCCAATGATAAACGCACCCACAGTTGCAATCATCATCAGAAAATTCTCGTCAAATAACTGTCCGTTTTTCAAATTCAAAAACGCTAACTTTATTACTGGAATTCCCACAATCAGATAACTCACAGCGAACACCGAAAGCTTAACGTAAGGTTGTTCGATGAAAAATCCAATTGCAAAAAGAATAGCCGAAACTATCGTTAATTTAATTTCCTTGTTCATTATTTCACTTCCACGTAAGGCTCGATTGATTTGATAATGTCTTTTGCTTGCGCCAAAACAGAATCAAACTTGTCATCTTCTACATCCAACACCATTTTTGTAGTGATAAAATTCACAGTGACAGAATTTACTCCGTCCAATTTCTTGATTTCGTCTTCCATTTTTGCTGCACAATTTGCGCATTCCAAATTTTCTAATGTGTATCTTCTTTTCATAACTTTCTCCTTTTTTTATTTTTCTAAATTATTTGTCGTTATTCTTGCACGTGTACCATCGCCATGTCGAAAATTTCTTTCACATGATCATCCGAAATCGAATAATACACAACTTTTCCTTGACGTCTAGTCTTCACAATGTTGCTTTGTTTCAACACTCTCAATTGGTGACTAATAGCAGACTGACTCATATCCATCACAGCTGCAATGTCGCACACGCACATCTCTCCACTTTCCAACGCCATCAAAATCTTCACCCTCGTCTGATCTCCGAAAATTTTGAACATATCGGACAAATCGGCGATCAATTCGTCATCTGGAAGTTCATTGATAGCTTTTTTTACATTATCCTCGTGAATTAGCGTTATTTCACATTTCTCATCGTTAATTTTATCTATGCCTCTCACATCCTTTATATGAACATATGAATACTTGTTCATTTGTTAATATGATAATATCATTTTATTTTTAGTTTGTCAATAAAAAAAAGAAATTTTTTTGATATAATGAATTAAAAAAGAAGGAGTATAATATGTCGCGTAAAATTAATGTAAGATTTAATGAAAATGAAATAAATGCGTTGAAAAAAATTGCCGACACTCATGGAGTAGGACTGTCAACAATGATTAAAACCCTAGCACTTGAAAAGTTATCGGATGATTATGATATCAAAGTAATAAAAGAATACGAAGAATCCAAGAAAAACAAAAAAATCGAATTAGTCGATCATGATGATGCTTGGAAGGAAATAGACCAATAAAAAAAAGAGATTTTATAAAAAAATCTCTCCTATATTTAAATCTTCAATTGTTCCGTTGTCGTATTTTACTTTCAAGCTAAAATCGTCGTTGATATTCATTGCAACAGCTTTTACATAATCGCCGTTTTTGTGGACTTTGATTTCGTTACCGATGAACGTGGCTTTCTTTCTATATTTTTCTACCAAGCTATCTCTATCCTCGCTCCAAAATCTCTTGAAATTCTGCATTATTTTGATAACCAAATCTTCTCTTTTATCTGTATCATCTTTCTCTTCGATAAATCCAGCCGTATCTTTGATATCTTCTGGAAAATCCGTTTGGTAGACGTTAATTCCAACACCAACCACAATATCGTGGCAGATATTTTTCTCCACCTTGCATTCTGTGAGTATGCCGCAGATTTTCTTTTTCTCAAGCAGAATATCATTGACCCATTTAATAGACGTATTCACGCCGAACACCTCGTCAATCGCATAGCTTACAGCAATTCCCATAATTGGTGTGATAAATTGCGATTGTTGAAATGTCATTTCTTCATTTAACAAATACGAGAAATACAATCCATTTTCAGGTGAGAAAAACTTTCTTCCATATCTTCCCTTGCCCTTCGATTGAAAAAATGCAATCATCAACGTATCGTCTTGCTTTTCATTCAGAATTTCGTCGTTAGTCGATGTGACTTCCTTTTTGAAAATAACCTTATTTATTCCAGTTTGTTCCTTAATTTTTTCCGTATCCATTAACCTTCATCCCATCTATCCCATTTTTTACGTTCTTTTTTGTTCATTTCCTTGTCATCATCTTCTAGTCTTTGTTTCAAAACAGCGATAATTTCATCCTTCTTGTCTGGAATTACAGATGTCACAGCCACTGCCTTCGTCTTGTGAGTTCCATTGTAGATGCATCTTTTGTTCAAATTTTCCACAAGCATTATCTCCTCAATGATTTGCTGTCTGATGGACACTCTTTTGAAATCTTGATTTCTCACATTTTCTATCAATTTTGCATTCTTGAACAAAACCAAATTCACAACCACAATTTCAAACGGATTCACCTTGTTCAAAAACTCTGCAGTCTTCATTATATGTTCACGTGAATGTGCCTCTCCGCCAAGACCAAGCATAATGTAGACAGAATATTTTATTCCCAAATTATCGAGCCTATGAAGAGCCGTCAATTGTTCTTGTGATGTGACACCTTTTTTATGATAAGAAAGCACCCAATCACTTCCCGACTCAATTCCCACACAAATACGATCAAGCCCCAGATTTTTAAGCTCCAACAATTCATCGTCAGTTTTTCTGAGAATATCATCACTTCTAGAAAAACACGACACGTATTTCATATTTGGAAAATTCTTTTTGATTTCTTTCAAAATCTCCGTCAAATAATCATTCTTCAAACACAAGGCATTGCCCTCCAAAAGCGTAAACTTTTTCGGAGTAAACCTCTTATCCTCGTAAAAATCTTTCCTATCTCGTATATATTTCTTCACATCTTCAATGTCAAAAACCTTGAATTTTTTCCCTACATTCAAATCACAATAAATACATTTGCCGTAAGAACAACCAACCGTTACAGGAATCATCTCGTTGTGCATTTCGGGCATCGGAGTGTACATATATCTATCGTAAAATCCGTCAATCATTTAATCACCTTTGTTTGATATTTTACAAGTATTATAACACAAGATGTGTTTATAATATGAAATTAAAGTATTTCAGCAAACAAAAAACCGGACACTAAGTGCCCGGCTAAAAATATTTTTTTAATCTTCTATGGCGTATTTGTGAGCTGTATCAACGTGAATTGTATTCACACCACCGATTATATATAGATATTCTATCTTAGATTTTTCGATATAATCGTCAGTAGATTTTACTGGTGTTGATTTTGATAAAAGTATCGGTGCTTTTCTTCTTGCACATACAGGTCCGATTACCAATGCGTCAGGGAATGTTTCACCCGATGCTACAAATACTTCCTTAGATTCTGGATATGTGTAACTTGCAACTAAAATTGCAGTTTCATATCTGTCTTGTCCGCTAAATCTTCTGATTACTGTTGGCAATTGAGCTTCCAATTTCTTGGATACTGAATTTTGTCCACCTGCAACATAAACCTTATTGATGTTCAAATCTTTAAGAGCCTTGCTTACCTTCTTGTCCATTTGATTTCTTGTAACCAATAGAATTGGTGCGATTTCTTTTGAACCAAGAGGTGCTGTTGCCAATGCGTCAGGGAAATTTTCTCCAGATGCAATGATGGCCTTGTTCACTTTGCCAGTTAATCTTTCGATTTCGTAAGCTAATTCTGATGAAGTTACATATCTGTCACGACCCCAAATTCTTTGAACCTTGTTTGCATCGTATTTTGCTAATTGTGATTTAACATTTTCAGAGATTGATTTGTGACCACCAACGATAATAACTTCACTAGCTCCCAATCTTACAATTTCTCTTGCAACATCATCTTCTAGATATCT
Source organism: Finegoldia sp. P1-F-LS (assembly GCF_052932205.1). Classification (NCBI taxonomy): domain Bacteria; kingdom Bacillati; phylum Bacillota; class Tissierellia; order Tissierellales; family Peptoniphilaceae; genus Finegoldia; species Finegoldia sp. P1-F-LS. The sequence continues at coordinate 62,177 of NZ_JBRFJH010000008.1, forward strand.
TGTGTTGTTCAACAATATTGGAGCGTCCAATACGTGAGCCAAAACAGTTGCAGTCAATGCGTCAGGATAATTTCCTGAATCAGCAATGATTACATATTTTGATTTCTTGAAGAATCTCTTAGAAGTGTTGATAGCTGTGTGAACTCTGTTCTTTCCAGCAACACGTTCAACGTATCTGTTACCGTGTTTTTCAACCACTCCTGGTTTTGTTCCTGGAATTGCTCCTGGATTTTCAGGAACTGTTCCTGGTGTTTCAGGATTTCCTGGAGTTCCCGGATTATCGCCTGGTTTGTCTCCAGGTTTATCGCCTGGTTGATCAGGAGTTGTGCCGCCTGGTGTTGTTCCACCTGGATTATCTCCTGGTTTGTCTCCTGGTTTGTCTCCTGGTGTTGTTCCACCTGGGGTTGTTCCGCCTGGATTGTCTCCTGGCTTATCGCCCGGTGTTGTTCCACCTGGTGTTGTTCCACCTGGAGTATTGTCATCTTTGTAGATAGCTTTGATTGTATCTCCGTCTTTGTATTGGATAGGTTTTTCAATCGAAGTATCCCATCTTTCAAACTCATGACCTTTATTTGCAACAACTTCTGGAGCAAATCCTTTCAATACAACAGCTTTATTTGGATTTACAAATACAACTTTTGTTGTATTAGTTGTGCCTTTTATCTTTCCTTTTTCTGTTGTGTCGAATGTCACCTTAATATATCCAGCTGGTTTTTCTGAATCATCTTTTTTAGTTTTTGGAACTACATCAGCTATAGCTTCGTATTGGGCAGTAACAGTTATATTGTTTTTAACTGGTTGTGCATCCTCTTTATCCCATTTAGTGAATTTGAATCCAGTTTCTGGTTTTACTTCTGGTTTTATAATATCAGATAGTTTTTTGCCAGCATTTGGATTTACATAATATGAAGTTTGTCCTTTTAAGTTACCATTAACTCCCTTGTCAAATGTTACTGTAACATACCCTACTGGTTTTGCATTTGGCTTACCATTTTTCTCAGTTGATGGAATAATATCTTCAAGCTTCTTAAAGTTTCCTGTAACTGTTGTAGCTTTAGTATACTTAGCCTTTGTTGTAGTATCAATATCCCAATCTTCAAATTCATAGCCTATTTCAGCTTTTGTCTTAGGTTGAGGAATTGTTACTTCTTCATTTGGATTTACGAAGTATGTGATAGTTTCTCCTTCTACTATTTGTCCGCCTTCACCTTTTATTACGAAGTTAACTGTTACATATCCTTCTGGTTGTTTAGTGTTTCCAGTTTTTGGAATTACTGAATCAACTGGGTTAAAGTTTGCAGTTATTGTTGTAATCTTTTCAGTGTATTGAGTAAAAGTTTCTGCATTTTGACTCCATCCTCCAAATTCAAATCCAGTGTTACCCTTTGCTGTTGGTGGTGTCAATTTTACATACTTAGTTGGATTTACGTAGTATGTTTTTTCTGCGACAGTTCCGTTTTCTCCCGCTACAAACTTAACTTCTACATATCCAGCTGGTTTTTCTACACCTGTTTTTACTTCAATAGTATCCGCAATTGGAGTTGGTTGTGCTGTTACAACAACGTCTTCGTCTTTTATTTCAAGTGAATTTTCTTTATCCCACTTCTTGAATTTAAATCCTACTTTTGCTTCTACGTTTGGTTTTGTAAGTTGTTCTAAAGTTACACCTGAATTTTTCTTTACATAGTAGTATTTTACGTTTGATAAAGCAAGACCATCATCTGCTTCAAATTTTACTCTTACATATCCTTCAGGTCTTGTGATTGGTTCTTCTGGATCGTAAGGGATAATATTCTTATCATTTGTCCATTGTGCTGTTGCTGTTCTTGCTTTTTCAAGTTTAACTTGGTCGCCTGGTTGGTAAATTTTATCTTCACCATCAAGTTTCCAGCCGGCAAATTTAGCATTTTCTTTTGATAGTCCATCCGGTCTTGCAAGTCTTACACTTGTTCCGTAGCTTACTTTAACCTCTGCTGGAACTGTTCCTTTGCCTTCGCCTGCATCATAGGTCAAGGTTACTTCACCTGCTATGAACTTAGCTACATGGATTCTTTCACTTGTAATTGCTGTTTCAGTATCAATTTCTTCATACCATTTATCAAATACATAGTTTTTTGCAGGAGCAGTTTTTGGTACTGCTAATTGTTTTTCACCAGCTGTTTGTCCATCAGCTAATTCAACTAATTTTATATCAGCCTTTGGATTTACATAGTAGATTTTTTCTTTTACATCGCCTTCAAGTTTACCCTTAGCTTCATCTTCTGTCTTAAATGTTACTTTTACATAACCTGCTGGTATTTTTTGGTCAGGGTCGTTAGATTTTTCTACTATATCCTTTGACTTATCAAAGTTGAATACAAATTCTGTTTCTGCATCTGTGAATGTTCCCTTCAAAGTTTTATTAGCTTTGTTAGTCCACTTTTCACCATTTACAAAGTATCCAGTGTCTGGAGTCTTTGTAACTGCTTTAGCTGAGTCTGTCATGTCAACTTGAACTTCTGGTGATACATAGTAAACTAGGTCGCCTGATACTGTTCCGCCTGTGCCAGCTTTGAATGTTACTTTTACATAATTTTCAAGTGCTTTTTCAGGTTTTTCACCATTTGGTCCAGCTGGAATGATTGGCTCGTGTACTTCAACTGGAATTACAACTGGATTATCATTTGTTCCTTGGGTTGATCCGTCCTTGTATTTAATTGTTACTTTTGCTTCTTGCTTACCTGGTTTTGAAGAATCTGGCTTTTCAACTACTGTTATTGATTCAATTTCCTTATTCGCTGGAGGCGTAATCTTTCCCATTAAATCTTTGTCAGTAATTTCTTTGCCTTTAGGTGTGTGAAGCTCTTCTGTTTTTATTGGCTTAACAATTGGTGTAGCTGCAAATCTTTCATTATAAGAAGCTTCGATTACTGTTACCTTATCAGTGTATTGGTTCTTTGCTAGGTCAATTTTAACAGCTGGATCAACTTTCGTTAAACTATCGTCTTTTTCTCCAGTTTGAACCTTTTGCCATTCTTTAAATACATAGTTGACTTTCTTCTTGCCAAGTTTCGGTATATCAACTTCTTGGTCAGTTTTTCCAGTAGGAGCAAGTATGTCTGGTATTGTAACCTCAACATTTGGTTTTACCCAGAATGTCTTGACAAATCTAGTATTTTCTACAGCCTTATCTGTTGTGTCAACAATAACTTTTACATAGCTTTCTGGTACAAGTGGCTTGTCCTTTCCTGTTTGTGGAACTACATTGTCTACAACTGTGATTGGTACTTCAACTACAACAGTCTTTCCATTTGGATATTTTACCTCAACTTTTGCTGTAGGCTTTCCAGGATTGTTTACATCAGGTGTACCGTCATCAGTATACTTAAATGTTGTTCCTTCTGGTAATCCAGTTTTGTTTTCTATTAAATCTTCTGGTTTTGGTGTATCGCCTTTTGGTGTTACAACATTCTTCTTAGCAACTGGTGCTGGTACTAATTCACCTTGAACAACATTAGTAGAATATTGTGCAGTGATTTCTGTCTCTTGAGTAAATTGACCATTGATATTTTCGTCAGTCCAAGAAGCTACTGTACCTTTTGTAACTTTCCAGCCCTTGAAAGTGTAAGTTTGTTCAATGTTATTAACCTTTTCTTTCTTACCTTCTGGTTTATTTGTTATCGTAACATTTTCTGCCTTTGGATTTACAAAGTAAACTTTCTTAGTTGCATCTGTTGCTTTGTCTGTTGGAATTAAAGTTACTTTTACATATCCTTTTGGTATTACTTGGTTTGGATCATCAGTTTTTTCTACTATATCCTTTGACTTATCAAAGTTGAATACAAATTCTGTTTCTGGGTCTGTGAATGTTCCCTTCAAAGTTTTGTCGTCTTTGTTAGTCCACTTTTCACCATTTACAAAGTATCCAACTTCTGGAGTCTTTGTAACTGCTTCTGCCTGACTTGTCATATTAACTTCAACTTCTGGTGATACATAGTATACTAGATTGCCTGATACTGTTCCGCCTGTGCCTGCTTTGAAGATTACTTTTACATAATTATCTAGTGCGTCTTTTGGTCTTTGTCCACCAGGTGCTTCTGGAATTATATTTTTGTGTACTTCTACTGGAACTTCTACAGGTTTTTCATTTGTTCCAACGCTAGAACCGTCAGTATATTCAACGATTACTTTTGCTATACTTTTTCCAGGATTATTTACATCTGGATTTTCAACTATTTTTACTTCCTTAATAGTTTTTCCTTCAGGTGAAGTAATCTTAGCTTTGATTTCATCTGCTGTCGGTGTCTTGCCTTGTGGAGTGTGAACTGTATCTTTTGTTGGCACTTGATCTTTTATCTCTTCTGGTTTTACAGAATATTTTGCTACTATTGTAGTTTCAGCTGTGAATTGTCCAAGTATTTTATCTTCCCAAGTTTTTGCCTTGTCTTCTGTTTCCCACTTAGAGAATTTCATAGTATAACCAACTGTTCCTGGTTTTGTAGTGTCCGCTGCTACAGTTTTTCCTGTAGGATTTTTTACGTCTATAGTAACTTCCTTAGTTGGGTTAACCCAGAATGTTTTTTCAAACTTAGTTTCATCTGTAGCCTTGTCTGTTGTTTTAACTATAACTTTTACATAGCTGTTTGGTACATCTGGTTTCTTCTTTGGATCTTTTTGTTCAACTACGTCCTTGGCATCGCTTGGACTTATAACTGTGTCTCCAGTAAATTTATGACGTTTTCCAAAATCAAAGATTCCGTCTTTTTTGCCCTCTTCGTTTTGACCATCTTTATCTGCTGTCCAACTGACAAATGTTGATGAACCTTCAGTTTTAACTTCAGGAATTTCTACCCAAGCATTTTTATTTACATAGTAAATTTTGTCATCTTTAGCATTAAAGTCTTTGCTTGCCTTGATTGTAACTTTTACATAGTCGCCAGTTACGTCTTTCAATCCACCGTCTTTTGCTTCTTTGCCTTCAGCTTCTTTTAAGAATAGTGGTTTGTCGCCGTCTTTGTTAAGGGCTTCGTAGACGTTTTTGTAAACTGTAATTGGTATAGTTAGTTCTTGTGGCTCTTTGCCATCTTTGAAAGTAACTTTAGCCTTAACATTTACTGTGCGAACAAGTTCATCCTTGTCGGCAGCTTTCTTTTCATTTACTAATGCGAATACTTGATCATCTGTTGTTAATTCAGTACCAGCTTCGTCGAATAATTTTATTTCAGTTCCTTCTGGAAGATCTTTGACTTGGTCTTTTTCTCTCCATACTAATTGTTTCTTTAAGTCCTCAATCTTTGGAGCAAAGTTGTTTGTCCAAGTGCCCTTTGAATCCTTAAAGGCTTCTGTTCTTACAATACCTGTTGCTGATAGTCCTGACCATTCAAAGTAAGCTGTGAAAGTGTGGTTTTCGTTGATAATTGTGTTGGCATTTAATAGTGGACTCTTATCCCATTTAATAAATTTCTTTCCAGTTTCTGGTGTGATATAGTACTTGTCAGCAACTTTTTCCTCACCATCTTTAAGTTGTTGTGGAACTGGAAGTAGGTCAGATTTAAGTCCTTTTATTACATCGTAGTGTAGCTCTGTAATGTCTTTTCCTTGAGCGTCCTTACCAAAGGATCCACCTTTGTCAGCCTTATAAGTTACTCTTACATATCCATCTGGTGTCTTGCCATTTTCAGGAACTTCGATTACTCTTACGTCCTTATAATAGAAGGTAATTTCATCTTTTCCTGTGCCGTTGATTCCCTTAAATTCGTTTGTATCTTCATCTACATCAAAGAATAATTGTTGTTGTGGGGCACTTACAAGTTTCCAACCTGGGATTGGTCTATAGTTTCTTGCATCGTAGTGACGGTTACCATTTTCAACAAGTTCTTGGTTTATAATAGCTCCATCTTTTTCATTTTCTTTGCCTTTAAATCTTTCGTCTATATAGTTGACCTTGTATTGACGAGTTCTAAATGGTTTGTAGAAGAATTTAAATACATTGTTTTTTACATCAGGATTTTCTTCAACTTTATTGGTTACCGGATTTAATTTCTTTGCCGGTTCAACACGTAAAGTTTGGAAGAAGGTGTTATTTAATCCAACTCGTTTATTATATGCATCGTATTCTGTCTTTAAATCGCCTGTTAATTTTTCTTCAAGTTCTTCATTTGTTGCCAAGATATATTCTTGATCTTGCTTGTCACCTGTTGTAGCAACTAAATAGTTAGCACGTTTATCTAACCTGAACCCGTAAACACGGAATAATTTAATAATCTTTTAAGCGGAATGTAATCTGTACATAACAGGGGACATTCCGTTTAATTTTGTTTTAATCCTATCTTCATTGTACCATTTAATATATTTT
>NZ_JBRFJH010000009.1:0-64240 GCF_052932205.1 Finegoldia sp. P1-F-LS
CGCTCAAACAGTGCGATTTTTTAACGGTTCCCTTCGCTTGAATTTATGATTATTTTCTCCGTATGATATTCTTAGCTTCGATTGTTTGCTTGAAGGTTTCGCAAGATTTACAGTTGCAAGACACACAAAGCTCAAAAATCAGAGCAAACATCTCGCACGAATATCTAGACTCCGAAAATTAATAAATTCTAAGCTTGTGAACCTAAAATTGTGAACTCGTGCAACGCACTCAAACAGCACAATTTTTTAACGGTTCCCTTCGCTTGAATTTATGATTATTTTCTCCGTATGATCTTCTTAGCTTCGATCGTTTGCTTTAAGGTTTCGAGGTATTTAAAATTGCAGGACAAGGTTAGAAAATTGTTCATAATAATCACTAGACTAGGATAAAGGACGTGAGAAATAGATGGAAAATTGTAGGGTAAAATCACTAGACTAAGGGAAAACAAGGGTGTAAGAGGATAAAATTATAGCCACTAGATATCTAGTGGCTAGGTGTTTATTATTTTGCTTTGATTACAAGTTGTTGGTTTGGTCTTTGTAATTTTGCGTTTATGTCTTGTGGTAGATCGATTTTTGCTTCTTTACCTGCAGATTCAAGGTTTACTACATATTTGATTGCGTCGTGTTCTTCTTGTTCTTCAACTTGTGCTGCTTTACCATTTACATTGATTTTTGGTGCTTGTAAATTCAAGATTGTTTTTGCTTTTTCTGATGATTTTAAATCTTCTGGAATTTGTACGATGAAGTTTAATGTTTTAGGCATTTGTGCTACTTCAAGTGTAGTTTCTTTTTCTAATTCTTGATCATCAGCTGTTAATTTGTATGCAATTGTGTTTTGCAATACTTTTTGCAATTGTTCATTGCTCATTTGAGCTGTTAGGTCATTTACTAATACTTTTGAGCTGTAACCTTGTTCTTGTTCTTGAATTTTTGCATTCAATTCTTTGATTTTGTTGTTAGCATCGTTTAGGTTTTCGAGTGCAAATTTCTTATCTGTTTCTACTTCTTTTAATTTGCTTTCTAATTCTGATCCTTTTTGGTTAGAGCATGATGCTAATACAACCATTGATAGTACCAATAATACTGTTAAAAATTTCTTTTTCATATTTTCCTCCAATTAATTTATTCCAACTCTTTTATTATACTCTTATTTTCGGAAAATTCCAATATTTTTTCACAATTTGTTACAAATTTTATTGTCGTTAGTTATAGTTTATAATAATAATTATCATTGGAAAAATTGGCAATGATATGGTATAATAAGTAGCGTATATAATATATATAAAAAGGAGGGTATATTTATGAGTAACAATAATGACTTTAAGCCTTTTATTTCGGCCGATAAGGTTTTGCCAGAGCTTACACCGTTTTCTATTATTTTTGGTATTATTATGGCAATTGTATTTGGTGGAGCTAATGCATATTTAGGTCTTAGAGTTGGCTTGACAGTATCTGCATCAATTCCTGCTGCGGTTATTTCAATGGGAGTTATTAGATTGATTTTCAAGAGGGATTCTATTTTGGAGAACAACATCGTTCAAACTATAGGATCTGCAGGGGAATCAGTTGCTGCTGGTGCTATCTTTACAATGCCTGCATTATTTATTTGGATGAAGGAATGGAATCAACCAGCTCCATCATTAATCGAAATAGGGGTTATTACTCTTATTGGTGGTTTGCTTGGGGTTTTATTCATGGTTCCATTGAGAAATGCTTTAATAGTTAAGGAACATGGGGTTATTCCATATCCAGAAGGAACTGCTTGTGCAGAAGTTTTATTAGCAGGTGAAGAAGGTGGATCCAAGGCTAAGCTTGTATTTAAGGGTTTAGGTTTGGCTGCTGTATATAAATTCTTTGCTGATGGTTTGAAATTATTCCCATCTTCATTGTCAAAAGAAATTACAGTTAAATCTTTCTCAGGTGCTGGTATTGGTATCGACCCACTTCCATCTTTGGTAGGTGTTGGTTATATTTGTGGTCCTAAGATTTCTGGATATATGCTAAGTGGTGCAACTTTAGGTTGGTTAGTTATTATGCCACTTATGAAATTATTCGGTGGGGACAACATCATTGGTTCTGCTGATAAGGCTATTTCTTTAATGTCTGTAAAAGAAATTTGGGGTACTTATTTGAGATATATAGGAGCTGGTGCTGTAGCTACTGGTGGTATTATATCTTTAATCAAATCATTGCCACTTATTATCAGAACTTTCAGAGATGCAATGAAAGACTACAAGGCTCAAGGTTTGGGTACAGATTCAGTTCTTCGTACTGAAAAAGATTTGAGCATGAAATTCATAGGAATAGCTATTCTAGCTATCGCAGTTGTAATGGCTGTTTTACCAATTATTCCAGTTGGACCTATTGGCTCAATAATTATCGTTATATTTGGTTTCTTCTTTGCAACAGTATCATCACGTTTGGTTGGTCTTATTGGATCTTCTAACAACCCAGTTTCTGGTATGACTATCGCTGCTTTATTGATAACTTCAATATTAATCAAGGCTATGGGAAATACTGGTCACGATGGTATGATGATGGCAATTTCAATCGGTACTGTAATTTGTGTTATCGCTGCTATATCAGGGGATACTTCACAAGACTTAAAGACTGGTTTCTTGGTTGGAGCTACTCCATATAAACAACAAATTGGTGAATTAATCGGTGTTGGAGTATCTGCACTTGTAATCGGTGCTATCTTATGGTTATTAGATTCATCTTGGGGATATGGTTCAGAAGAACTTCCTGCACCACAAGGTATGTTGATGAAACTTATAATCGAAGGTGTAATGGGTGGATCACTTCCTTGGGGATTAGTTTTCGCAGGAGCATTCATCGCTATTGTTGTTGAAATTTTAGGAATTCCAGTATTGCCATTTGCAGTTGGTTTGTATTTACCAATTAACACTTCTTCTGCAATAATGACTGGTGGTTTGATTAGATTATTTATTGACAAGAGAAAAGTTAAAAATGAAGAACTTAGAAAAGAACAAGCAGAAAATGGTGTATTGTTTACATCTGGATTTATCGCAGGTGAAGGTGTTGTAGGTATTTTACTTGCTGCATTTGCTATAATTAAAATTGGTGACAAGACATTAGCAGATGTTCTTGACTTATCTTCAAAATTCAACATTGGTACAATTGGATCAATCATAGTATTCATATTGTTATTAGCAGTTTTAGTTAAAACTTGTATTAAGAATGTAAGTACTAATGAAAAGAAATAAAAATTTCCTAGAATTTATTCCTGAGGTTAATGAAAAAATAGAGTTTTATGAGAAAAATGAACTTGTGTATTTGAAAAAGAAGCACAATCATATTTTTGATAAGATTGCTCAAAAGATGTTCTTCACGCCAAAAGAATCCAACATCAAGCTTGAAGGTTACGGCAGTGATGTTTTCAGGATGATTGACGGAAAAGCCAATATTATAGAGATTGGGAGTAAATTAAAAGAAAAATACGGAGATGAGGTAGAACCTCTATACGAGAGACTATCCCAATTCATACAAATTTTATACAACAATGATATTGTTAAACTTAAAAAGAAGTCTGAATAAGGCTTCTTTTTTTTATGGGGATTGCAGTAGAAGGATAGAAAATGGTGCTGAGATTTCGTTAGACAACAATTGCAAGACACACAAGAGTAAAAACTATAGCAAACATCTCGCACGAATATCTTTGGGTAAAATTTAATAATTTCATTCGCTCAGCCTCACTTCAGAAATCTTCTTTTAAAAAAGCGAAATGAAGATTTCATCGTTCGAAGCGTCGCTCATGAAAAACATTAAATTTTATATGATGATATTCAGCTCGATTGTGGTGCTGTTGGGATAGCAGGATAGGTAAGAAATTGTGAAAAGATTTCACTAGACAACAGTTGAAGGGCAAACAAGGGTTGAGACCATAGCAAACATCTTGCACGAATATCTAGACTACGAAAATAAATAAATTCTAAGCTTGTGAACCTAAAATTGTGAACTCGTGCTACGCACTCAAACAGCACAATTTTTTAACGGTCCCCTTCGCTTGAATTTATGATTATTTTCTCCGTATGATATTCTTTGCTTCGATTGTTTGCTTAAAGATTCCGTGACTTTGAGGATTGAAGGATACACAAGGGTTGAGACCATAGCAAACATCTCGCACGAATATCTTTGGGTAAAATTTAATAATTTCATTCGCTCAGCCTCACTTCAGAAATCTTATTTTTAAAAAAAGTGAAATGAAGATTTCATCGTTCGAAGCGTCGCTCATGAAAAACATTAAATTTTATATGATGATATTCTTAGCTTCGATTGTTTGCTTAAAGGTTTCGCGAAAGTCATGGATTGCAGGACAAGGACGGAGAATTGCTTAGAAAAGTCGCTAGAAAAAAATTGCATTGCACACATTTGGTAGAAATTAAAAAAATAAAAGAAAATAGAAAAGCATAAAATTAATCAAAAAACAGATAGTCTTCTTTAAAAAATTACGGGGAAGGAAAATGAAGAAAATAGACACAAAAAAATAAGAGTCATTTTCCTTCTTCTGAAACAACTCTTATTTTCCAAGCACACTGTACTTAAACTGAGATTTTGGTTCAATCATTTCCTTATCCACTCCTTTATAGTAATCTATCAGATAAACTTGCTTTTCAAGATATAACGAATCAATCTTTAAATCTTTAATTAACTAAAGTTTTCGATATTTAGGATAAAATTTTAATGTTTAAGTTTAAGTGTTAAAAATGTTCTGGTTTTATTTGTCTTCAAATAAAACTGGTAGTATTCCTGCGATTTTTGTTTATATATCCTTTTCATCGGAATCAATAAACTAAAGTAACAGTTGTGCTTTACAATTAAGATATCTTTTATTGTAGTATATATATACCCACTGAAAACATTTTTAAACACTTTTTTGAAGTTTTTTTGAAAAAAATTAAAAAATTTTTGGAAAAAATTGATTTTGTTTGAAATTTCTCAAAATGAGGTATAATAAAAAAAACACATGATTTAATCATGCGCATATAAGAAAGGAGTAAGGGGAGCCAACTCTGGAAAATTTTGAAGGCATGAGAGTTTTCCCCTCTAACTTGTTAACTAATTTAGATGTGAAGTAATTGTTTGATTATGAACCAAAATACTGGAATAAATAGTGCTGGAATGTAATCCATGATTTTGAATTTTTTGATTTCTAGCATATCTATACCAAGGAGAACTATCAATAGTGATCCAACTACTGAGATGTTTTCAATTACTTCTGGTACTAAGACTTTGCTTAGCGATGTTGATAATAAAAATATTAGGCTGTTCATCACAAGTCCGACAACTCCGGAAAGTGCAACTGCAAATCCGTATGTTGCTGAGAACAAAAATGTTGTGATTACATCCAATATTATTTTGAATTGCATTATGTCGGCTGATCCACTTAGTCCCAAATTTAAAGGGGCAAGTATTGCCAATGATCCAATGTTTTGTAGCATTATTAATGCAATGGCGCCTCTCATAGACGAGCCAGACGATGCTGGAACTTTGTTTTGTAGGTATTCTACAAGGTGAGCTAATTTCTTGTCTAAATCAAGACCGTTACCTATTATAGCACCGATAACAAGTGAAATCAACATAAAAATAAAATTATTTGTCTTGACGCTTCCTTGTATTCCCATGATTAATATACAAACAGCTACAACGTCCATTATGCTTTTTATTAATTTTTTAGGCAGGAAAGATTTTAATAATCTTCCTAATAAAGCTGCAAGGGCAACTGCTCCAACATTTATTAATATGTATAACATCATATTCCTCCACGAATATAATAATATATTTTATTCAATTTGTAAAGGAATATTTTTATTAATTAACAATGTAATAGTTCAAAGTGATAAAAATATGTAAACTAAATATCACAATAAAATAATTTGCATAAAAGCTACATATTAAATAAGTAAAAATATATCAAAAATTTTTAAAATTTCAGGAGTTCGATATGAACGAAAATGTAGAATTAATCAAAACTAAAGAGATAAATTTCCTCAAAGAATTGGATAATTCTGTCATTAGATTTAGGCACAGCCTTCCTCATCACAATGACAATCTTCTGAATAAGTTTCTTGTGGAAAAGTTCATCGCTCAATCCAAGATTGATTTTTATGATGAATACAAAAGTTTATCTTCTCAATACAATTACATATACACTAAGAATAAGCTTGTTGAAGAAAGATGCGATGAAATTATTCGAATTTTTCAAGACATGGAAAATGATATGAAGTTTTTGGATGATTCTATTAAAAATTCTGGGGATATTGAAAGAGGTTTTAATTTTAGATTTTATTTGAAAAAAATCGCAGAGAGTTACAAGTTCTCCATGGATAATTCGAGAGATATCGACAAAAAAAGTAAAAGAGCTCATCTTAAATCAAAAAATAAGAGAGAGTTTATTATTAGTGAGTATTCCAAAGATCGAGTGTATTTGAATAGTGTTAAAAGAAGTTTGAAGCAAGTATACAAGAAGAAAATCAACACTGAGGTGAAGAAACTTAGTCGTGATTTGTACGATTTGAGAAAAAACATGAAGGTCAATCCCAAAGATTACGATACGAGATTTAAATTGATGTATCTCATTCCAGGTGTTGGGCAGCTTCAATTCAACCAACTTTACAAGTTTCTGATTATGATTGGAATTTTCTTGGTTGGTGTTTTCGTTCTTATCGGAGACTTTAAGATTGACAAGGTGGATGAATTTGTAATTGCGGTGCTTGTGGTTTTGGAGATTATCAATATAATAAATTACAAGAAAATCGTGAGGAATATTAATAAGGGAATAAGACCTAATAATTTCAGGGAGTCGATTATTAATATTAAGTTAAAAATCAGAGGTTTTTTTGTTGATAATACGAAGCTTATTTACTGGATATTGTGCGGTATTATTGGTGCTTTCAATATTTTCGTAGTTATCTCAACTATTATAGGAGAGGATTTGACTTTTGTTCTGAGAAATTACGACAGATTTTACACTCACTTTGATGTGAAGATAGTCATTGCATGTGTTTTACTTAGTGTGATGGTGTTTTCAATTGCGGAGATTGTTTCGTTAATTGTGTGGAGAATTTTTTCCAGAGTTGACAAGGAATTGAATCTTTTAATGTGTGTATTGTCAATATTATCATTATTTGTGTTGTTGATATTTCCAAATGATTTCTTATTTACGAAGATATTTGGAGTGTTTGACCAATACGTACTTCACGATCAAAGTTTGATGCTTATTTTCTGGTTGACTTTTTGGCTACTTATCGGGGCAATTACAGCTTTCAATGTGTATTCGATGCAAAAGATTGGATTTTTCTCTAATAATATCAACTATTTGATGCACAATGACGATATGAATAAATTTGAATATTACAGGTGGGTAGTTTTTCCAATTTATTCGAACAAGGTTAATTTGGTTACGATTTTGTTGAACTTCATTGCGTTTTATGTGATGTTTTGCTTTACGGGTGTGTATTTTGATCACATGATTGATATTTACAATGAGAATGCCATGGATGTTTTGGTATTTTATATTAGAAGATTGGACAGCAATTATTATTATTTGATTGGATTTATAATTGTGGCGATATTTTCGATTATTAATTTGTGCTGGGATATTATCACTAAGATTAGGGTTAGAAGGTAGTTATGAATATTGTATTTGAGAATTATAGTACGGATTATTTTGAAAGTTTAAATGGGAAAATCACACAAAATTGTCAGATTTTTTCAAATAAAATAACTTTGAACAAATTCATAGCGGTGTTGATGAATGTAAAATACGCAGATGGGAAGATGTTGATAGATGATGAGCTTGTAAACAATGTTATTTCGAAGTATCGCGGATTTTACGTTGTGGACGAGTTTATGTTGTATGAGCATTTGAATGTTTACGATAATTTGTCTTTGGTGTTGCGTTCGACGAAGATGAGCCCTGTGACAATTTACAGGAAAATCGAGAGCTTGAATGAAAGTTTGAATGTGGATTTGGATAATAAGTTAAGAGAGTGTGATGAAGATACTATAATCAAACTTTTTTATGCGAAGGTTATGCTTTCTGACAGTCGTTTTGCAATTATAAAAAATTACAATAATTACACAAAAATTTTTACCAAGAAAAATTTAAAAAAACTAACTCAAATGTTTGATGAAAAAAATATCAACTACATTATTTTGTGCGAAAAGAAGAAAAAATTAGTCGATGATTTGCCGATTTTAAAGCTGGGTAAGAGTAGTATTTCTGTTGTAAAATGATTTGAATGTTCTATTAAAATTATATATTTTTAGCTTTTTGAAAATATTTTATTATATATTTTCAGTGTTATTTCCGATCGATTTGTGGTAATATTTAATAGGAAATTATACTATAAATTGTAGTTGGATTTTCATAATCCACTATATACACGATAAAGGGAGTAATAATGGAAATAAAAAAGAGAGATGGCAATATTGTCGATTTTGACAGATCGAAGATAGAATTAGCCATGAAAAAAGCTTATGCTTCGGTGGGAATTTACGCAGAGCAAAATGAACTTGAAAGTATGGCACAAGAAATTGAAAATACTGTTGTTAACAAGTATCCGAAAAATCACGTGGTTACTGTGGAAGAAATCCAAGATTTGGTGGAACTAACTTTGATTGATCACGGTCAATACAAGGTTGTAAAATCATTTATTTTGTACCGTGCAAAACACACAACAGACAGAAAAGTTATAGAAGAATTCGAAAAATTCATTACAGATGATGATGTCATTGAAATAATTAGATACATTCAAGAAAATTACGATTCTACTAGATATTCTATCGAGAATTTGTATTTGAAGTTTGAATCGTTTGTTAAGCCTAATTTGTCACAATACGATATGGTTAATTTATTGTCCAAGGCTTCTGGAGAGCTTGTTAGCAAGGAAGCACCAAATTGGGAATATATTGCATCTTTGTTTATGAATTACAATTTGAAACAAAATATTAAGAAGTTGGAAATTCAATACGATCTTCAAGATTTCAAATCCAAGATTAAGTTTTTGGATGAGAGGGGATTGTATGGTTCATATATCAGAGAAGTTTACACGGACGATGATATTGACGAATTAGAAAAGTACATGGACGATGAAAGGGACAAATTATTCACTTTCAGTGCATTGGATTTGATTATCAAAAGATATTTGATTAAGACTCATGACAACAGAGTTATAGAATCTGCACAAGAGATGTTCATGGGAATTGCGATGCATTTGGCACTTAAAGAAAAGGATAGAATTCATTGGGCAAAGAAAATTTACGATAATTTGTCCAAACTAAAAGTGACTGTGGCAACTCCTACAATGAGTAACGCTAGAAAACCATTCAATCAATTGTCCAGTTGTTTCATCGACACTGTTCCTGATACGTTGGAAGGAATTTATCGTTCTATTAATAATTTCGCACAAGTTTCTAAGCATGGCGGAGGAATGGGATTGTATTTCGGAAAAGTTCGTGCAAATGGTTCCGACATTCGTGGCTTCCAAGGTGTTGCAGGTGGGGTAATCAGATGGATAAAACTTGCAAATGATACTGCTGTTGCAGTGGATCAATTGGGAGTGCGCCAAGGTTCTGTTGCGGTGTATTTGGATGTATGGCACAAGGATATATTGGAGTTTTTGCAACTTAGAACAAACAACGGTGATGACAGAATGAAGGCACACGATGTGTTCCCTTCTGTTTGTTATCCAGATTTGTTCTGGAAGATGGTTCGAGATGATATCGAGGGAACTTGGTATATGTTCGATCCACACGAAATTTCTGTGAAAAAAGGATATAACTTGGAAGATTATTATGGTGACGAATGGGAAAAAAGATACAATGAATGTGTGCTTGATGAAAGTATTTCCAGACGTAGCATAAAAGTAAAAGATTTGGTTAGACTTATCATAAAATCATGGACAGAAACAGGAACTCCATTCACATTTAACCGTGATACTGTAAATAGAATGAATCCAAATAAACACAAGGGAATGATTTATTCTTCTAATTTGTGTACAGAAATTATGCAAAATATGAGCGAAATTCATTCTATAAGTGAAACTATAGAAACAGAAGACGGAGACGATATTATAGTTACGAAAACAAAACCGGGAGATTTTGTTGTGTGTAATCTTGCTTCTCTTGTTTTGGGAAATATCGACGTGAACAATGATGAAGAATTAGAAGAAGTTGTGGAAACGGCTGTTAGAGGACTCGATAATGTTATTGATTTGAACTTCTATCCATTGGAATACGCAAAATACACTAACAAAAAATACCGTCCAATTGGACTTGGAACGAGTGGATATCATCACTGTTTAGTAAAAAATAATATTATGTATTCGGATGTTGAAAAACATTTGGAATTTGCAGATAAATTGTACGAAAAAATCAATTACTACGCGATAAAAGCAAGCAATAAAATCGCCAAGGAAAAGGGATCTTATGAATATTTTGAGGGATCTGATTGGGAAAATGGCGAATATTTCAAATTAAGAGATTACAATTCTGAAAAATGGAATGAATTGTATCACGATATTAAGAAAAATGGAATGAGAAATGGATATTTGATGGCGGTTGCACCAACTGGTTCTACATCTATAATCGCAGGAACAACTGCAGCAGTGGATCCAGTAATGAGCAGATACTTCCTTGAAGAAAAGAAAGGCACGATTGTTCCACGTGTTGCGCCAGGACTTAGTCCACAAACATTCTGGTTATATGAAAATGCACACGAATTGGACCAAAATATAACTGTGGATGCGACAAGTATCAGACAACGTCACATCGACCAAGGTCAATCCGTGAACATTTACATCACGACTGATTACACGATGAGAACAATATTAAACATCTATGTCAGAGCATGGGAAAAAGGAATCAAATCCATCTATTATGTTAGAAGTAAATCATTAGAAGTGGAGGACTGCGATAGCTGCAGCGCATAATTTTTATGAAAAAATTATTATTAATAATGTTGAGCTTTGCACTTATTTTAGGTGTAACGGGTTGCAACAAAAAACAAGAAAAAGTTGAAACAAAAGCTCCTGTAGAAAAAGTTCAACCAAAAGACGATTTGAATGGCAAAAAGCCAAGTGAAATTGATTCATCGATAAATTACGATGAGTATGTGGATTCAAAGGATAAATTAATCAAAGTTATCAAAAAATTACACGAAACTCGTGGCAAACAAGAGCTTGTGTTCTTGGGAAATGACAAATCACAAGTTGAAAATTTCATGAGTGAATACGACAAGAACGATAAGAAAACTGCCGAAGATAATTTGGTAGTTGGCGATATGAAATTTGTGAAGGATTCTTCTATTGGTAATCCGATTTTTTCTATGAAATTAAAATCAGTTTTGAATGAAGATTTCAGAGACAAGCCTTATAGCTTGGAATTCACTTACAAATACATCGACAAGTTAAACGAGTTAACGAAAAAAGTAAAAGCCGAGGATGATTTTGAAACGGTGAAAAATTTGGCGAAAGTTTTGATTGACGATTACAGATACGATCCACAACTTTCATCTACATTTGGTTGTGATTTGCTTTTAAACAAAGAGGGAACTTGTAATTCATTCAGTGAACTTGCAAATGATGTGTTAAATAATTGCGGAATTTATTCTGAAATTTGGTGGGTGGATTCAATGCCAGACGATGTGTTGGACAAAGTATCCAATCCATATAGAAATCACTCAATCGACAGAGCAAGATTAAATGGCAAGATGTATTTCTTGGATTTTACTCACTCTACGATTTCTCATAAAAACGCAAAAGACTACGGATTTCAAAATAGACCAAAACTTATAATGGAAATACTGCCAGAAGTAGAACGTGGCAAAAACCAATTGTACACAGGATACTCAAAAGTTCGTGAGCCTATTCTGGTCAACAAGGGTTTTTGTGATGGACATTACAGTATAGATAATCCTTACGCAAAATATTCTGATCTTGGATTAGGTTGGACAACTTACGATAAATTATTGGATAATTTACGCAAAAATCCGTACTTTAAATAGTAAAAAACAAAGTTTGTAAAAATTTTTTCAAAATAATTTCAAAAAAAGCTTGACAAAAGATTTTTGAGCGTGTATTATATATCCATAAGCAAAACAAATAAACATTAACGTTGATAAGAAGAGTAAACGATGAATGCTTTTACAGAGAGTCTCAGTTTGGTGGAATGAGATAAAGAATAGTTGTTGAAAATGGTCTTGGAGTTAGAAAAGTCGAACGGCATTTGCTTTTAAACTTTTCCGGTTGCATCCGATATCTTGTGCTAGGTATGAATACGTACTGAATAATGAGAAAATGCATATGTATATATGTATTTAAAAATAAGGTGGTAACGCGGATATATTCGCCCTTATGTGATGAATGTCACATAAGGGCTTTTTTTATTATAAAAATGAGGTGAGAGTATGATTGAAGTATTAAATTTGAAAAAAACTTTTAATACAAGTGAGAAAGAATTTAATGCAGTTGATGATGTAAGTTTCAAAGTTGATAGAGGTGAAATTTACGGAATAATTGGTTTGTCAGGAGCTGGCAAATCGACACTTGTTAGACTTTTAAATAGATTGGAAGAACCGACAAGTGGAAAGGTAATAATAGATGATGTTGACATAACATCGTTGAAGCAAAGGGAATTATTGGAAGCAAGAAAAGAAATCAGCATGATTTTCCAACATTTTAATCTATTTAATCAAAAAAATGTCTACGAAAACATTGCTTATCCATTGAAGCTTCAAAATATTCCAAAAAATGAAATAGAAAAAAGAGTTAACGAATTATTGGATTTCATTGGACTTAGAGACAGAGCAAAAAGCTATCCTAGTCAATTATCCGGTGGACAAAAACAAAGAGTTGCGATTGCAAGAGCATTATCCACAAATCCTAAGGTGATTTTGTCAGATGAATCTACAAGCGCACTTGATCCACAAAACACTCAACAAGTTTTGGAGATATTGAGAAAATCAGTAGACAAATACAAAACGACTATAATAATGATAACTCATCAAATGGAAGTTGCAAAAGATGTTTGTGACAGGATTGCAGTGATGGAAAATGGAAAAATCATCGAAGAAAATTCTGTAGAAGAATTATTCAAAAACCCAAAAACTGATGTCACAAGAAACTTCATAAGAAAACTTATCGAAGAGGATGAAGAAGAGATAATAACTGACGATTTTAAGGGAGATGTCGTTAGATTAACTTACTCAAAGAAATCCTACAACAAACCATTATTGTCACAAGCAGCGAGAATTTCCGGAATAGATTTCAGTATAATATCTGGAAATATCAACAAACTTCAATCCACAGGTGTTGGATACACAGTTGTTGAACTTATTGGTGAAAAAGAAAATATTCAAAAAGCAAAAGACTTTTTGACAGAAAATGATATTAGAGTAGAGGAGGTTAAATAATGGATGATTTATTACATTTGGTATTAGAAGCCACAGGCGAAACATTGTACATGATTTTAGTTAGTACGTTTTTCACAATTTTATTTGGCCTTCCATTGGCACTTATTTTATATACAACTGGACAATCTGGACTTAATCCAAAACCAAAACTATACGCGGTGTTGGATGTAATAGTTAACATTACAAGATCATTTCCATTCATCATATTGATGATTGTATTACTTCCACTTTCAAAGTTGATCGTAGGAACAAAAATCGGAACATCAGCATCTATCGTACCATTGACAGTCGGTGCAATTCCATTTTTGGCGAGATTATTCGAACAAGAATTCTTGAATGTGGATAGAGGAATTATCGAAGCGTCCAAATCAATGGGAGCAAGTAATTTTAACATATTGACAAGAGTGTTGATTCCAGAATCATTGCCACAATTAGTTTTGGCAATAACAAACTTAATGATAACATTGATTGGATATTCTGCAATGGCAGGAACAATCGGTGGAGGAGGATTGGGAGCCTTGGCAAAAAGATACGGCTACGACAGATTCAACACAGAAGTATTATTGTGGGCAGTAGTTGTAATTATAATCTTGGTTGAAATTGTACAAATATCAGGTACAAAAATTTCAAATAAATTAAACAAAAAAAACATATAGGAGAGGTAAAAATGAAAAAGAAAATTTTATTAGTAGTATTGGCATTAGCATTGGTATTAACATCATGCGCTAAAAAAGAAGGAAAAAAAGAAGACGGACAAAAAACAAGCACAGACAGTAAAAAGGTTGTGATTGGAGTATCTCCAGCACCTCACAAAGAAATAGCAGAAAAAGCAAAAGAAATCTTAGCAAAAGAAGGAATAGATTTGGAAATCAAAGAATTTGATGATTATGTAACACCTAACACATCACTTCAAGAAAAAGATATCGACTTGAACTTTTACCAACACATTCCTTACTTGGATAACTTCAACAAGGAAAGAGGAACAAAATTAGTATCATTGGGAGCAGTTCACTTGGAACCAATGGGAATATATTCTAAAAAATACAAATCACTTGATGAATTAAAAGATGGGGACGAAGTTATAATTCCAAACGATGCTACAAATGGAGCAAGAGCATTAAAAATATTAGAAGATAACAAAGTAATCAAATTAAAAGAAAATGCAGGGTTAGAAGCTACTGAAAAAGATATTGCAGAAAATCCAAAGAACTTGAAATTCACAGCTGTTGAAGCAGCAACAATTCCAAGAGCATACGAAGACGCTGCAATTGCTGTAATCAATTCAAACTTTGCATTAGAAGCAAAATTATCACCAAAGAAAGATGCTATTGCAATCGAAAAATCAGAAGGAAACCCATTTGCAAACATCATAGCTGCAAGAGAAGAAGACAAAGACAACGAAACTTACAAGAAAGTATTGCAAGCTTTCGAATCAGACGAAGTTAGAAAATATATCGAAGAAAAATTTGATGGAGAAATAATTCCAGCAAAATAGAAATAATTACGGGGGAGATTGAAAATGAGTTTACACGTACCATTTAGATATGACTATGTAGGTAGTTTTTTGAGAAATGAAAAATTATTAAAGGCAAGATCAGATTACGAAAAAGAAATTATCACAAAAAAAGAATTAAAAGAAATAGAAGATGAATGCATCAAAGAGTTGATCAATAAACAAAAAGAATTGGGATATCACGTAATAACTGATGGAGAATTCAGAAGAAAAAGCTGGCATTTGGATTTCTTCTGGGGACTTAATGGAATTAAAAGAGTTGAACTTGACCATGGATATTATTTCCATGGCAAGGAAACTTATCACACATCCGTACAAGTTGAAGGGAAAATCACAGGAGAAAATCATCCATTTGTAGAACATTTCAAATTCGTAAAACAATTTGAAGATGACAATACAATTGCGAAACAAACAATACCTGCACCAGCACAATTACTTGTAGAATTATTCAGAGAAGATAATGCAAAGATAACTAACGAAATCTATCCAGATTACGAAAAGTTGGAACAAGATATTGCGAAAGCTTACAAACAAGTTATCAAAGATTTGTATGATGCAGGATGCAGAAACATACAACTTGACGATTGCACATGGGGAATGTTAGTAGATTCTGATTATATCAACAGAAAATACGGCGAAGCAGTTTCATTAGATGATGAAGCTAACAAATATTTGAGAATAAACAACTTGGCACTTGAAGACAGACCAGAAGATTTGACGATTACAACTCATGTGTGCAGAGGAAATTACGAATCAACTTATGCAGCAAGTGGTGCATACGATAAAATTGCACAAATTTTATTCGCACAAGAAAACGTAGATGCATTCTATCTTGAATACGACGATGAAAGATCCGGCGGATTTGAACCATTAAAATACGTTTCTGGAGATAAAAAAGTTGTTCTCGGACTTATCACTTCAAAAAGAGGAGAACTCGAAGATGAAGATGAAGTTATCGCTAGAATTCACAAAGCATCTGAATTCATATCTCTTGACAGATTGTGTCTAAGTCCACAATGCGGATTCGCATCTAACGAAAATGGAAACATATTAACAGTTGACCAACAATGGGAAAAGCTAAAATTAATCAAAAAAATAGCTGAAAAAGTTTGGGGAAAATAAGCAATCATATCTATCTCATTTTTATAAATTGCAGGCAATGAAAATTGCCTGTAATTTTTTTGAGAAAAAGGAAAGGTGAGCTTATTATCTGCTCACCTTGAAAAAATATGAAAGTACTAATGGACGGTAAGTACCTTCGGTTGTAATCTAATTATAATACAAAATCGATTTTTGTAAAATGTTTTATTCTATGTTAGGATTTTTGATTTTTGGGTATATATAATTTAATAATATAAGAGAAACGTTGCGGTCATTTTGCAAACGATATTATTAATATTGTGTGGCAAATTTACTTATCCAATTTGCATATAAAACTATGCAATAAAAATGCAAATGTTTTCTTATAAATAATAGGAGGCACAATTATGAAATCTTATCCAACAAACAAAATTAGAAATCTTAGCTTGGTTGGGCATAGCGGAAGTGGAAAAACTCAACTCACTGAAGCATGCCTATACTTAACAAATGTGATTAACAGAGTCGGAAAAGTTGAGGACAAAAACACAGTTTCTGACTATTCTAAGCAAGAAATGAAGAGGGGTATTTCTATATCCAGCTCTGTTATTCCAATCGAACACAATGACATAAAAATCAATTTCATAGACACTCCGGGCTATTTTGATTTCGAAAGAGAAGTGTATCAATCACTAAGAGCATCCGAAGCAGCGCTTATAGTTATCGATGCTGTTAATGGAATAGAAGTAGGAACAGAAAAAGTTCTTCGTTACACTCAATCAATAGATCTTCCAAGAATTATTTTCGTAAATAAAATGGAAAAAGAACACGCTAATTTCAACAAATGCGTGAGTGATTTGCACATTAAATTTGGAAACAACATTATTCCATTTACATTGACTCTTGGTGAAGGTGAAGACTTCAAGGGAGTTATCGATGTTATCGATAAAAAAGCATACGAGTACAATGGTTTCGAATTCAAAGAAGTTCCTATTCCAGAAGACAGAGTGGATGAAGTTAATGTCGTATTCGATGAAATTTGTGAAGTTGTCGCTCAAACAGACGATGATTTGATGGAAAAATATTTCAACGGAGAAGAATTTACACACGAAGAATTCAAAAAAGCTTTGGTATCAGCATTACTTGAAGGTACTTGCGTACCACTTATCGCAGGTAGTGCACTTACAGGAATTGGTGTTGATGTTTTATTAGAAATCATCGAAAAATACATGCCAACACCAGACGACGAAAGAGCAAAATACGGATTCAGACATGCTGACGACAAACAACGTAAGTTCTCTGTTGACGAACCAATGAGTGCGGTTGTATTCAAGACAATTGTGGATCCTTTTGTTGGAAAGATTTCGATTTTCAAAGTTATTTCAGGTAAAATTACGAAAGATACTTTAATATATAATTCAAGCAAGGAAGTTGAAGAAAAACTTGGAGATTTGTTCTTTTTACGTGGTAAGGAACAAATCAAGACTGATGAAGTTCACGCAGGAGATATCGGTGCGATTAGCAAATTAGTTGAAACAGAAACTGGAGATACTATTTCTGATAAGAATGATCCAACTGTTTACAAACGTTTGAAATTAAAACCTGCAACATTATTCTTTGCAATTCAACCAAAATCAAAATCAGATGACGATAAGATTTCAAGTGCATTAAACAAGTTGCAAACTGAAGATTTGTCATTTGTATCTGAAAGAAATAATGAAACTAAGCAATTATTAATCGGTGGACGTGGTAATGTTCAACTTCAAGTAATGATGGATAGATTAAAAGATGAATACCAAGTAGAAACAGAAGTTGTTCCATTGAGAATTGCTTATCGTGAAACTATCAAAGGCAAATCAGATGTAGAAGGAAAACACAAAAAACAATCTGGTGGTGCTGGACAATTTGCGGATGTATTCATTAGATTTGAACCATTGACAGATTCTGAAGAAAACTTCGTATTTGAAGAAGAAGTATTCGGTGGAGCCGTTCCTAAGAATTTCTTCCCAGCAGTTGAAAAAGGTTTGGAAGAATCCTTGGAAAAGGGACCTTTGGCAGGATATCCAGTAGTTGGTGTCAAGGCAATACTTTACGATGGAAAATATCACCCAGTAGATTCAAACGAAATGGCATTCAAGATCGCAGCCCAAATCGCATTCAAAAAAGGTATCGAAGAAGCGAAGCCAATTTTATTAGAACCTATTATGAAAGTTACAATCAAAATCCCTGAAGAATACATGGGAGATGTAATGGGAGATATGAACAAACGTCGTGGTAAAATATTGGGAATGGAATCTGACGAAGACGGTAACCAAGTAGTAATCGCAGAAGCTCCTCACAAAGAATTGTTCGAATACTCAATAGATTTGAGATCAATGACTCAAGCAAGAGGAGAATTTGAAATGGAATTTGTAAGATATGATGAAGTTCCTTCAAATGTTACAGAAGAAATAATTAAAGAACAATAAAATTAGAGATGCCCTTATCGTGTGATAGGGGCATTTTTTTGTGAGAAGTTTATCTGTATATAGCAAGATTTACATTTCTGCACACACGTAGGTGGTACTGGCAACGAAAAAGAACACCAACGTCATCCAATTGTAGGTGATAATGTCGTAATTGGAACTGGAGCGACTGTCTTGGGACCGATTAAAATTGGAGATCGTGCGAAAATCGGTGCAGGTGCAGTTGTTTTACATGATGTTCCAAGTGATTGCACAGCAGTTGGAATGCCTGCAAAAATAATAAGACACCATTAATAATGAATTTAAATCTCTTTGGTAATTAAATTTGCTGAGGAGATTTTTATTTTATGGTAGAATGGATTTATAAGCTAGCAGGAGGAATTTATGAAAAAGAAAATATTTGCAATTGTAATGATGCTTTTAATGTTGTGCTCATGTAGCATTGGAAAAAGAGAAGTGTATTTGTATGGAGAAGATCACGATATAAAACCTATTTATAATGAAGAGTTAAACATTTTGAGAGATTACTACAAAAAAGGTGGCAGGAATTATTTTTTGGAGTATCCTCATTATTGTGCACAATATCTTAATTTGTGGATGAAATCAGATAATGATGAGTATTTGAACAAAATGTTTGATTTTTTTAAAGAATACGGAAATTATGATTATGATTACACTATTGAATTTTATAAAACTATTAAGAAAGAAATGAACGATATTAGATTCTACGGTGTCGATGTGGGGCATGCTTATGATATCATCGGCAAGGATTACCTAAAATTAGCAAAAGAAAAGGGCGACAAAGAAGATATTGAACTTACTGAAAGAGCGATAGAACAAGGCAAGAATTTCTATGATAAGGAAAAAGTTGATGACTTAAAAGCCAGTGAGTACAGAGACAAAATGATGGCAGAAAACTTCATGGATACATATAACAAGACAAAAAGAGATGTTATTGGATTTTTTGGATTGGGTCATATAGATGGAACACGTTATATTAACGATTATATGATGAAAAATTTACAAGACAAAATTAAAAATATTCACACTGTTAATTTGTTGAAAAGTAAAAATCTCAAACCAATCTCAACAGAAAAAATCACATACAATGGAAGAGAATTTGAAGCGGATTTTTATGGAATTATAAGTCACAAGTACTCTCCATATCCTCACGAAAAATTATACCGAATTAAAGATACGGAATACTTCAAAGATTTCACGACAACAGGTTACAATCAATCATTTCCGTATAATTTCAGCTTTGAAAAAGGAGACATCATATTAACCAGACAATACAACGATAAGGAACAAAAAGATGTCGTTATACGCGTTACAAGTGACGGATCAGAAGAACTTTTCTTAGCAGACTACATTCAACCAAAATAATTAAAAACAACACACTAAAAAATCATCCTCTAATTTAATATAGAGGATGATTTTAGTTTGTCTATTTAATTGTTCTCCAAAAACCAAATTGGTTGTAAAGTTCGATTCCTATTACTATTAATGCCCATGGGATTGATATTCCCATAAGAATCCATTTAATTGGAACTGATTGTATGCTAAACATTACGGCAGAGAATATTGCTATTGTCAAGAATGTAAGTCCCATCATTTTAATTACATAAGCAAACTTCGATTGTCTGTTCATAATATCTGAAATGCTAGACCAATTCACGTATTTGTGTTTGTAATCGCCTGCAACTTTGAATCTGCAAAATACGAATATCGATATTAAATTCAACACAATTGCAAGTATTATGAAATGGATTTTTACTCTGAAGAATAAGGAAAATCCTAATATTGCAAGTGCAGAAAATACTCCCATTATTATAAATGAGAATTTAACTTTTTCATTCAAATAAGTTTTCTTACTCATTGGCAGACTCATCAAATAATCGTGGTTTTGTCCGTCTAATGAAACTATTATCGATTGCAAATTCATAGGGAATAGCCCGATGAACACACTGTACATAAATGAAATGCTAAGCGCTACTGCAAGTGATTGCACATCGGAAATACTTGTCCCAATGTCACTTCTCATATTAGTCACGTTAGTAAATGTCATTATTATTGGAAACATTACTGGGAATAAAATGCAAGATGTGATAGTTGTAGCATCACTCAAAAGCATTTTATTGTATTTGAACATTTCTTTGCCAATGTTGCTAGGCTCTTTGTCGACTTTTGTTCGTCTAATAGAATTTTTCTTGTTTTGAATATCGCTCATGTGTTCATACAAGTTCTTCGATGCGAATTCAAGAATTGCCTTTCCTAAAATAACCTCAACAACTGCCAATATAGCGATGAAAATAATCGCTGAAACTGGATTGTGAAGTAATCCTGAAATAGGGCCAAGTCCTGTGGCGTTCTTCATGATTTTTGAATTTTGAATAAAAATTACAAATACAATGGCAACGACTTGAATAAAAATATTAAGCCCAACCATTATTTGCGTGTTGAATTTGTACAATGCAGATGTTCTCACCAAAAGTTCTGCAACGACGATATTCAAAATTATTGTAAAAACGAATAAAACTACGAAATTCAAAATTCCGTACAAAATCGCCAAGAATATATTGAATTTAAAATCAATGAAAAATTTTATAGACAACAATAATATCGGACTTAAAACTGTCAGCGAACTCAACATTGTCAAGAAAGTCTTGGATATGAACATTTCTTTCTGACTAATTGGAAAGTAGGACATCTTCAACGAATCCTTGTTTTCATAAAAAAGATTGAATACGCTGATAAAGTTTTGCAAAGTTCCCAAAATCACCAAGTAAAACACGAACAAATCATACGCCTTCGGTGCCTTGCTGTAATCGAATATAAGTCCGAACATAAGCCCGTAAATTACAATCATCATCACAGCAGACATTATATATTGTCTGATAATTTTCTTGTAAATACTTTTATTATCCGCAGGCTTGGTCTTCTGTCTGATTTGACCTGTGAGCATAGGATTGATATTCAGTAAGTCGATTTTCATCAATTCTTTTAATTTAGTTTTGTTCATTTGGAACCTCATCGTGTGATTTTATCATTTCAAGATAAATTTCTTCCAAGGATTGATTTGGATGCAAGTCTTTTAATTCTTGAACAGTACCCAAGAATATGAGTTTTCCTTTTTGTAAAATTCCGATTCTGTCGCAAAGTTTTTCTGCAATTTCCAAAATATGAGTTGAGAACAAAACAGTATTTCCTTTGTTTGCGTGTTCTCTCATCATTTCCTTCAAATTGTAAGAGCTTTGTGGGTCAAGTCCTGTCAACGGTTCGTCCAATACCCACACATCTGGATCAGATAACAGAGCAGCTATTACGAAAACTTTTTGTCTCATACCATGTGAAAAAGACTCAATTGGTTGGAAGAATTCTGTCAAATCAAATTTTTCGGAAAGCATCTTGCAAGTAGCGTTGAATTTGTTTTCTTCAATTTCATAAATCGTTCCGACAAATCTCCAAAATTCGTAAGGAGTCATCTTCAAAAACATATCTGGACTGTCAGATACATATCCGATTTTTTTCTTAGCTTCCATTGGATTTTCTCTTACATCGACGCCATCGATTTTGATAGTTCCTTCTTCAGGTTTGATAACGCCAACCAAGGATTTTATCGTAGTTGATTTACCGGCTCCGTTGTGGCCGATAAGACCGAATATTTCGCCGCTATTAATTGTAAGATTCAAATTGTCCAAAGCGATTTTCTTGTCGTATTTTTTTGTCACATTCTCAAAAGTAATCATAAGTACCTCCTCATGTATCATACTGTATGATAATTGTAACACACTGAAAATATAATGTCAAAAAAAGAATTAGCTATTGCTAGCTAATTCTTTCTATAACTGATTTTAAGTGGTTGAATCTTCTGATAAGTTCATCCTTTTCAAATTCTTTTGGTTGCATATATTCAGTGACTTCAGTAATAGTTTCATAAAGTTCATCATCGTCGTTTTCTTTGTACAATCGAATAGCTTGTGATCTAAGAGAAGCAAGCTCCTTGTAAATCGTCATCACTTCGTGTTCTTCCTTGTTTTCCAAAAGAAGTTGCTTAAGTGGCCAATTGATATTGTGTTCTGTTGTGACACATTTGTTTGGAATGTAGACATCTTCACGTTGCATATCTTTCAAAAATCTATTCAAAATTTGATTGTTGAATTTATTAATCATAAGAAAATTAATATTCACACCTTCTTCAGCACATTCAATTTTGTCACCGTCTTCTTCTTTTAAAAGCACAGATATTTTAGTGCGCAAATCAGAATCATCGCATTCAATTATTTCAAAATCGTGCTTTTCAGATTCTATCACCAAAAATTCTTTAATATTTTCAGGCATATTGTAAATTAAAATCGATCTAGCCATAAAACCTCCTTAAATATTCATATCTTCCCAATCAAAATCATCACTCAAAGGTTTTTTATTATAAAAATCTTTGAACAAATCCTTCGTGTCTTCGACACTCACATCATCGACACACTTTACCAAACTGTCAGCGATATCCTTCATATATTCAATATGATAGACACACTCATCAGCAGCAGGAATAAAAGTCGCTTGAATGAAACTTTCGCCCACAAATTCCAACGAGAAAAAGTAAGTCTTCTTACCAGATCTCACTTCCTTGTAATTTCTTAACGCATCTTCTGAAATCTTGTCTATCTCATCTAAAACTATATCGAATAGGGGAGAGTCGAATGTTTTTTCTGAAGTTTTCAAAATCAATTTACTATTTTGCTCTAAAAACTCATCAGTTCCACTAAAAACTCCCTTTTTCAAAAACTCAAGCATAAAAACCCTCCTTAAATTCAAAAATTTATTTTTTAATTTTTGCTATCATACTTATAATATCACAAATCAGAAATATAATACTCAATCAACTGAAAATAATTATTACAAAACATAAAACAAAATACAAACTATCTGATAATTCAATTTATACGAATGAACGAAAAATTCGAAAATTTTAAATATGCTAAAGTGAAAAAGTGATATAATATCAGTAACGATAATCAATATTGAAAGGAGGACGAAATGATAAAAGTAAATAATTTACACAAGAGCTACAGCTCTGGTCAAGAATCTATTGAGGTACTTAAAGGAATTGATTTGGAAATAAAAGATGGTCAAATAATTTGCATTTTGGGGCCATCTGGCTCGGGCAAATCCACTTTATTGAACATACTCGGCGGAATTGAAACTATAGATGAAGGTGAGGTAGATGTTTTCGATAATAAACTTGAATCCATCAGCAAAAAAGAACTTGAAAAGTACAGGCGAAATTATGTTGGATTCGTTTTCCAATTCTACAACTTAGTCAGCAATCTAAATGTGTTGGAAAATATTGAAGTTGGAAAATATTTATCAAATAATCCAATAGATATAGATGGTTTGATTGACGATTTGGGATTAAAGGAGCATATTTACAAATTCCCCAACGAAATATCTGGAGGACAAGCTCAAAGAACATCAATAGGAAGGGCTATCATCAAAAGGCCAAAATTATTGATTTGTGATGAGCCGACTGGGGCATTGGATTACGAGAGCGCAAAGGATGTTTTGGTTTTGATTGAAAAACTCAACAAACTTTATGGCTCAACTATAATAATCGCAACGCACAACACGCAAATTTCGAAAATGTGCGATGTGATATTATCTATTCACAATGGCTCGATAAAATCAATCGAAGAAAATAAAGAAAAAATCTCTGCGAATGAGGTGACTTGGTAATGAGAAATCCAATTAACAAAAGGATAGCAAGGCAACTTGTGAAAAATCCTGCAAAATATTTGCCGATTATTTTAGCTATGGTTTTTGTTGTTGTTTTTTCGTCATCTTTTTTCACTTCACAAGATTCAATAAAGGCTCTATATTACGAGCAAATAAACAAGGGGAAAGTCGAAGATGGACAATTTACGACGATTTATCCGCTTGATGATGTTACAAAAGGAAAACTTGAAGACGAAAATATAGATTTGTACGAAAATTTCAATGTTGAGATTTCTCATACAAATGAAAGAAAACTCAAAGCTTTCATCAACAGAAAAAACATTAATATAGCTCAAATTTTAGAAGGAAGGCTTGCTGAAAGAAAAGATGAGGTGGCTATTTCCGGAAATTACGCAAGAGCCAACAAAATAAAACTGGAAGATTCGATAAAATTAAACGACAAAAATTTCAAAGTCGTGGGCATTGTTTCACTGCCGGATTACTCATCAATTCTGAGAAATAGAGATGACCTCGTAATGGACACCGGATATTATGGCACTTGTCTGTTAGATAAAGATGGATTTGAGTTATTCAAAGATGTCCCCATCAAATACACTTATTCTTATCACACAAAAAACAACTTAACAAAAAAACCTGCCAACGATAAGCTAAAAGATTTGATTAAGATTATTATGAAGAAAAACGCCGTGATAGATGCAGTTACGAGATACGACAATCACTGCATAACTTACTTAATGGACGATATGGACGGAGACGTTCCGACAATGACAACTTTTATGGTTATTTTGTTCATAGCGCTTGCTTTTGTTAGCGCCGTTCAAATTAAAAGTATGATAGAGAAGGAATCATCCGTAATAGGAACGCTGTTAGCATCTGGATACACGAAGGCTGAATTACTGAAAAATTATATGATAACACCTGTAATTATGACGTTGTTTTCGGCTGTTGTTGGGAATGTGATTTCATATTCCTATGCTTACAAAAAATACGTATTTTTGTACTACCAAAGTTTTGATTTGCCAAAATTCAAACCGATTATAAGTTTGAGGTCGTTTTTGATAACTTGCATAATTCCTCTTACAATTTATATGGTAATTAATTTGTTGGTTATTTCGATGAAATTGAAAGCTACGCCATTGGAATTTTTAAGGGGAACCTTCAAAAGAGAAAAAAGAAAATCCAAGGTGAAACTCACAAAATTTAATATCATGACCAAATTCAAACTCAGAATGTTCTTGGACAACAAATTCAACCTTATCGCACTTGTTTTTGGCATTTTCCTAGCAAATATGATACTGTTATATGGTTTGTCACTCAAGCCTATTTTCGAGTCGTACTCTGAAAATATGAAAAACACGATGAAATACAACTACACTTATTTTGTGCGAACTGAAGAAAAAAACGTAAAAGCTGACAAGTCGACAATTTTAGACGTTGAATTGACGGATAATGACAATAAAAAAGTTCAGTTTTATGGATTAGATGACAATTCCAATTATAAAATCAAAAACTTATCGCAATTAAAAAAAGATGAAGTAGTTGTGTCGAAGGGATTTTTGCAGAGATTTGAACATAAAATAAACGACAAAATCAAAATCACAGAGCCTTATAACAGCAAAACACTAGAATTAAAGATAAAAGGTGTTGACGAAGATAATAATTTGTATCAGATATTCACCAAAAGAGAATTGCTGAATAAAATTATCGAAAAAGATAGTGGATATTTTAATGCTTATCAATCGAACAGCAAGCTCCACATTTCCAATTCTAATTTAATCACAAAAATCAACAGAGACGAGATGGATAAATTTATGATTCACTTTTTGGATAGTTTCGGAGTTGTTTTTAAAATGTTGTTTTATATTGGAATTGGATTTTATCTGATAATCACATTTATAATTTCCAACATCATACTCGACAAGTCCAAGCTCAACATATCGTATCTCAAAATCTTTGGATACAATGACGGTGAGATAATGAGTATTTACGTTAATATTGTATTTGTAATGCTGGTTGTCTTCCAGCTAATTATGATACCTTTAATAGATAAATTATTTAAACTTATCATATTAGTAGTGATGTCGAAGTTTGATGCGTACATTATAGCAAAAATTCCTGTGCATATGTACTTGCTCGCGATTTTGTACAGCATAATAATTTTTGCGGTTATTCAATTGCTTCAAAAAATAAAAATATCAAAACTCGATATGGTAAAAGAATTGAAAACCATTAATGGATAAACAAAACCCCAAAGTTTTTGTAGACTTTGGGGTGATTTTTTAGTTGAAACTAAGCGTACATGTCATCTAACGTAATAAGCTCAACATTGTCATCGTATGAAAAATCTTCAAAGCCAGACATGCTAATTATCCAGTAAAATTTTTGGTTGCTGTTAAATATTTTCGATTTTTCAATTAATTCATTGAGTACAGATTTCGGACAAAGTCCATTTCTCCATTTGCATTCCACGAACAGATAATTTTCACTGTCGTAAGCTAATATATCAATTTCTGATTGTTTTTTACGAAGAGAATCATTTCCCCACCAATTGCCATAATCGGTAGGTAAGAATCTCAAATCTCCAGATTTGATTCTGTATTCCAAGTACTCTATCGAAATTTTTTCGAAAATTTTACCCATATAATCATTTATAGAATTTTCTATTTTTTCTGAGTATACTCTGTGACCCAATTCGAGATTTATCAAATTGAGATTAGGTTGTACAAATTTGTACCAGAAATTAAACATCGTGTCTTTAATCAAATAAATAGGGCGATTAGATTTGCGATTAGTCACAGGGGTTTTTCTTTCAATAATTCCAAGTTCTATCAAACTTTCAAGATAAGGACTGATTGAGCCGGATTGTACACCTAATTTATTGGATATTTCAGATACTTTGGTTTGTCCATGGGAAATTAAATACAAAATATCGTTGTATCTTTTTGGGTCCCTGAGTTCTTGTTTCAATAAATTAGAAGGTTCTTCGTATAATCTGCCTTGCACCGACAAAAAATTATTGATTATATTTTCTTGTAAACTAATAGAATCATCAAAAAAAACTAGATATTCTGCAACGCCTCCAGTTAATCCAAAAACAATTGCCTTGTCATGATTAGAATAATTCTCTACAAATTTTGCAGATTCCTTATAGGAAAAAGGATTTATTTTTAGTTGAATTGATCTTCTTCCATAAAGAGGGCTTTTATATCCTAAAACTTGGTTTTCCATAAAACTCATAGATGAACCACATAATATTAAAAACAATTTGCTTGTCGCTTTGAATTCGTCAATCAAATTTTGAAGAACTGAGGAAATTGATGGGAAAGATTCAGCAATGTATGGATACTCATCAATGACGAATGCAATTCTGTGATTGACGGAATATTCGAATAGAAATCTAAACGCATGATCAATATCAATAAATGCAGGTAAATTTTCATCATAATCACATGCCTTATAAATTGATTGTGACAAATGATTCAAGTTGATAAACTTATCAGATTCTACACCGACAAAATACGATCCAGATTTTTCTTTCATAAATTTTTGAATCAAATAGGTTTTTCCGACTCTTCTTCGACCGTAAATTACACACATGGAAAACATCTCTTTAGAAAATTCTGTATTTAGTTTTTCTAGTTCATTTTCACGACCAATAAATTTCATATTCTCACCTCATCTCTATTATAGAACACAATATCGTACAATGCAATATTACGATATTGTATATCACGATGTTGCATTAAAAATATCAAAATAATAATTAGTTGAAAAGTTTTGAAATAGTTTAGTAATTTTTTGAAACAAAAAAAGCGACAAGTTCGCCGCTTAAAATTTGTATTCAAATATTTCTTCATCGATTTGCTTAAAACCTACAGCTTCAAACATTTTTCTGCTTTGATGATTAAAAGCGTAGATATTTGCAGTGACAGATTTTAATCCATTTTCTTTTGCTAATTCCAAAATTTTTGTGACACAATTTCTACCGATGTGTTTATTTTGAAATTCTTTGCACACAACTATTGTTATTTCTGCTTCATCAGTCAAGGAAATATCTCCAACTAATTCGTTATTGTATTCAATGTAGAACAACTTTCCATGAGTATTCAAATAATTGTACATTTTTTGAAGCCTATCAATATCGTATACGAAATCAATGTTGTCTACTTGTTTGCATACATCCTTATCTTCGTACCATTTCAAAGTAGTATCGTAATTTTCAAAATAGGGAATAAGTTTGATTCTATCATTGACTATTATAGTGTCCATAGGAAATTCTCTAATTATTTTATATTGTGTTTTGCCATTTTTTCCTTAAAAATATCTGTGATGATTTTTTGCAATTCGTCACGTTCTTTTTCAGGAAGTTCGCCTTCTCTTTTTGCTACAGCGTAAAGTTCAGGATATTGGTTAGCAATTCTTTCTATTGTTTTAGTCGTTGAGTGTTTTCTTACAAAAAACGGAATTTTTTTGATCCATCCATCTGGAACTAATGCTAATATTTTATCTGCGGCTTCTTTGTCACTGATTTCTGATGAAGATATTCCGTCGTTGATTTCTGATTGTTCTTTTTCTGTAAAATCTTCTAATTTCATGAAATCCTCCTTGTGTATTTAAAATTTAATATTGTTATATTATAACGCTAATAGTATTATTTATCAAAATCCAAATTAATTCTTAATTAACGAACTTACAATATCACCGTGTCTTTTTTCATCGTTTTTGACACTTTCTATTTCTGGGAATTTTTCAGCAACTGGTGCATAGGTATTAGCAGCATTGTATTCTCCATTTGCAATTAGTTTATATAATTTTTTCTTTCCTATTATCTTATAAAGCAAAGGAATAATTATCGCCTTGGTTTTTTTAGGTTTCAGATTTTCTTTTGTAAGCTTGTGGAATACAGATGCATGATGTCCTTCTTCTGCTGCAAGCTTACGAAAAGTTTCTTGGTCATTTGCATCCTTTACAGTATCTGCAAGTGCACGATACATTAACACAACATCTAATTCACCTTGTTGCGATTTCAATAGTATTTTCATATCTTTTTGTGTTATATTCATTTCTTCTCCTTTTTTAGATTCGATTAGTTTCCTTAAATTCATAGAATAATTTTTTAGTTAATTTAATTTTACCACAAAACAAAAACCCGACTATTATCAATTGTGATAAAGCCGGGCTTTAAATTTAAATATAAATTTTTTATTGCTCTATTGTAGTTTTACGCGGTACTTTTAAACACAATTAATTGTCTATCCAATATCTTTGAATTGTCTTACCATATGAGTTAACAAACTCATTTTCAAGTACTCCACCATTTTTAATAATAGACTTAGCTGATCCTATATTTTCTTTATCACAAATCATAAGTACTCTTGCAATTCCCAATTTTTTACACTCTATCAAAGCTAGTCTTACCATTTCTGTTGCATAGCCTTTTTTTCTCTCACTGGGTCTTATTCCATCTCCAATATGTCCACCTTCTTTCAAAAGTGACTCATTTAAATAGTGGCGAATATTTACAGATCCTAAAAGCCTATCTCTTTCTTCATCTAAAAGGAAGAAAACTGAATCTGGAACTTTATTTTCAGTTTTAGATTTTATTTCTAAGTTATTTAGATAATAGTCAAAATCATGGTAATCATTTTTAAATATTGACCATGGAGAAGAGTTTGTGTTATTCATTTCTTGGTCAATCTTCCATTCATCAATCATCTCACCAAGCTTTAATTCATATTCTTTAGTTAGTTTAATTAATTTTAGTTTCATATATTTTCCTTAATTCCATCCATACCATGCACACAACCTACTCAATATCCAAAATGTAGCTAAAAACAAGAATTTGAAAGAAATTTTCGACCACTAATTTCAAAATACTAACCTTTTAATAGTAAATCCACAAAATCAATAATATATTAATTTCAAGTACTCAGTTTTTTCTAACTCTTCTCCAACAAAACAACAGCTTCGCAGTGTCTTGAGTGGTCAGTATGGATAACATTGGTTATTTTTCAAAAGCCTCGTATGTGGAAATATATCCATAAATCTTTTAAAGATAAGTAGAAGCTATCGTTAAAAAGTATCAACTCGACAAACTGGAATTTATCATTATTTATAAGTTAGAAATTATTTCTTAATCGACTTTGTAGCTATATAAGTTTTAATATTCAATTCATGTAGTCTTCCAAATCCGTTGGTATCTTCGTAAATATCTACTAGTGTGAATCCTGCTTTTAATTGCCCACCTATCTGCTCTGTCATATTATGAGAAAACTGCATTCCCGCATTTTCTTTAACCATGAACTCTTTAGCTTTTTCGTCATTAAGTGGATTAAAGGGCATTTTCCAAACTATCTCTTTTTCATTTTGGTCTACAATATAGTTTATTTCATTATTTAGTCCAGCAAGAAAAGTACCTCCTTTTTTTAACACTCTATATGCCTCATTAAAAATATGTCGCACATCTTCAACATAACAATTTGAAACAGGATGAAAAACAATGTCAAATGTCTCATCATTAAATGGAAGTTTTTTACTCATATCACCCTCTATTGCTTCTATCGTATAACCTTCCCTTTTTGCAACTTTATATTCTGATTCAATTTGCTTTGAAGAATAGTCAATTACACTACATTTAGCACCTAAGGCATTGAATATTGGCATTTGTTGTCCTCCTCCTGAAGCTAATCCCAATATTTTTTTATCTTTTATATTACCAATCCATTCATGTGGAACAGGAACTGTTGGTGTTAACAATACATTCCAATTACCATTTTTAGCATCAATATATTCTTCATGTGAAATTGATTTAGCCCATTCCCATCCTTCTTCAATCCATTTATCTATAGTTTCTTTATTTATATCTTGATATGATTTCATACTTTTTCCTCCTAAATTCTAATTTATTCTTGACATCAATACAACCGTCTCCACATGATAAGTCCTTGGAAACTGATCGAAAAACTCCAATGACTTGATTTTATACCCTTTTTCGATAAATTTATCCAAATCCATTCTTTGTGTTATGGGATTGCAAGAAATGTAGATGAATTTATCCGGATTGATGTCAATTAATCGATCGATTGCTTTTGGATGAATTCCATCTCTTGGTGGGTCGAGGACTACTACGTCTTTTTTCTCAACTTTTTCCATAAAATTCAAGCAATCATCGCAGATGAACTCTGTGTTAGTCAATCCATTTAGTTCTGCGTTTTCTTGGGCTTTTTCGACTGCTTCTTCTACTATTTCGACTCCGATTACGCTTTCAGATTTTTTAGCGAAAATTTGTGCGATGGTTCCAGTTCCACAATACAAATCGTAGACGTTTTTTCCTGACAAATCTCCAGCCAATTCCAAGGCTCTGTTATAAATTTGCTCTGCTTGTGCGGGATTTGGCTGAAAGAATGAAAATGGAGATATTCTAAATTCCAAGCCGTTTATTTTTTCTGTCAAATATTCTTTGCCATGCAACAATTCTAATTTGTCGACTATTACTGCGTCTGAAATATTATCGTTAATTGTGTGATAAATCGATACGATTCTGTTGTCGATTTGCTTTGCAAATTCAACGAAATCATTCACATCAAACTCATCACTTGTCGTTACCAAATTAATCATGTACTCATCTTCACTGAAACTTTTTCTGATTATGAAGTGTCTCAAAAGCCCAGTGTGTTTTATTTTTTTGAAAAATTCGTAATTTTTGTCACGAAAATATTCTTGGACAGCTTGTCTGATTTTGTTGAAACCTTCATCGATGATATTGCAATCTACGGTGTCTGTTATTTCGTAGAATTTGTTTTTAGTGTGAAGTCCCAAAACAAGTGGACCACCTTTGACACTATCTCCAAAAGTGTATTCCATTTTGTTTCTGTAGCCTTGTAAAATAGGCGATGGATGAAACGTGATATCCTCATCGTAAATATCTTTGTACAATTCAGTGAGTGTTTTTTTCTTCAAATCGCACTCCACATCGTACTCTAATTTTTGATAAATACAACCGCCGCATCTTTCATTTACAGGGCAACCTTCAACAGTTTCAAGAGGGGAGTTTTCTAGTTTTTCAACTAGTTTTCCCTCAATAAATCCCTTTTTCTTTCTTTTTCGTTGAAAAGAGATTGTTTGTCCTTGAATTGTGTTCTTTATAGAATACAAATTATCGTCTATTTTGCAAATTCCCTTGTTGGGAAATACATTGTATTCTACTTTTGCCTCTAAAATTTTTTTCATTATCCTTGTAGACCGTCTGCTTGTCTTTGCATATTTTCTACGACGATATCGTGAATATCTCCGATTGATTGGCCGTATTCCAATACTTGCCAAGGTTCATTAGTATGGAAATGAATTTTAATTAAATCATCGCCACCTACAACCAAAAGGCAATCGCCCTTGAAATGTTCTGTGATATATTCACTAATTGTATCGCTTGATAAGTTTTCTCCTGCTATTAATAATTGTGTATCAAATCTAAATTCTATTTGTTCTGACATAATTTCACCTTCATTTTAAAATTTCCCATTGGGATTAAATTAATTTTACCATATCGAATTGTTTTTTTCTCAAAAAATTTATTTCCAGCTATTCGGAAGAAGTGATTTGTAAGGATATGAGTCAAACCTATCGTCAATCAAAAATAATTCTCCCGTATCTGTGTCTGTTCTAATCAACCTTCCACCAGCTTGGTGCACCTTGTTCATTCCTGGATACACATAAGCGTAATCGAATCCGTTTTTTCCATTTTCGTCGAAATATTTTTTGATCAAATCATTTTCTACGCTAATTCCAGGAAGTCCGACTGAAATTATTCCTACAGTATTCAATCTGTCGCCGCTCAAATCTACGCCCTCACTGAAAACTCCACCCAGAACGCAAAACGCCATTATGTTTGAACTTGTTGTAAATTGGGACAAAAATTCCAACCTTTCCATATCAGTTAGCGTTCGTTCTTGCGTTAAAATATCGAAACCACAAATCTCATACACTGATTCCAAGTACGAATAAGAAGGAAAGAAAATGAGTTTGTTTCCAGGCTTTTCGTTGATTTTTCGTAGAATTCCTGCAATTTTGTATTTCGTATCTTCGCGGTCTTTAAATCTAGTTGAAATGTTGATGTGATTTACTTTCAAATTCTCTTTTGGGAAAGGAGATTCCAATCTTATGTTGTAGAATTTTTCCAAGCCCAATACATCTGCAAAGTAGGTCATAGGAGACAAAGTTGCTGAGAAAAATACATTTGATTTGCATTTTTTCAAAAGATTTTTAAAAATATTGTGCGTGTTCAAACACATTATGTTGTAAATAACGTCATCGTTTTCTGATTTTATCAAAGTGACGAAAGAATCATCGTAAAAATCAGAAATCTTCAAAAACTTATTGATTTCAAAATACACATCCAATACTTTGTCGTAGTATGGCTTGTCTTTTTCTTCTACCAAGAATTTCGTCATGGATTCTTTGCAACGGACACAATAATCAATCAAATCTACTGACAAATCCTCGTAAGTGTTGACAGGTTTTCCCAAGGCTTCATCTTTTATTTGCTTGGCGATTTTTTTCAAATTACGTTTGATTTTAAGTTCTTTTTTTTCGTCTACAAGCTCATCACAACAGTCCATAAGTTGGTTGAAACTCAACGAATAAGAGTACATATCGCGCCCACGACTCACCAAATTATGCGCTTCGTCAACCAATAGCGACATCCTCAAATAAGGAACTTCGAAAAACCTTTTAAGATAAACTACTGGATCAAAAACATAATTGTAATCGCAAATCACAATGTCACAGAAATTGGACAAATCAAGCTCCAACTCTAACGGACACACTCTGTATTTGAAGGCGTATTTTTTAATGATTTCTTCCACGATAATATCTTCGTTTTCAAGCATATCGAGAATGCATTTGTTGACCCTGTCGTAGTGACCTTTTGCAAATTCGCAATCATTTGGATTGCATTTAACTTCATTATTGATACAGACCTTGTTCTTTGCGATTATTTCTACTGATTTTATTATCAAACCTTTTTGTTTCATCAAATACAATTGGTCGTTGCAGGCTTTTTTAAGAGTAGACTTTGCAGTCAAATAAAAAATCTTGTCCGTCAAATCTTCTCCCATAGCTTTAATTGAAGGAAAAAGCGTGGAGATAGTCTTGCCAATTCCTGTTGCAGCTTCCACCATCAAATTCACACCTTGTTTGGTTGCAGAGTAGACGTTTTGGCTCAAATACTTCTGACCAGCCCTAAATGCAGGATATGGAAATGACAAATTCTGAATGGATTCGTCACGCTTCTTTATGTGCTGTGTGATTAATTCTGTGAACACGGAATATTTTTCTAACAATGAAAAATAAAACTCTTTCAATTCTTCAAAAGTAAAATTTTGCCTGATAAATTTTATTTTCTTGGTATCAGTTTGATAATAAGTTAGCTGCAAATCAATATCTGCCAAGCCATTGTCTAAGGAATAAAAATACCCGTAGCATTTTACTTGTGCCCAGTGATATTTGTTGGAATTGTATTCCAATTCTTCCAAATCACGCGTAGTCGATTTTATTTCATCTATTAAAGTTTTGCCGTTTTTAATTCCTATTCCGTCAGCTCTACCTTCCACGATGTAATTTACCGACTTGTAGAGGGTAGTGTTTTTGAGAGTAACTTCCGGCAAAAATCCAATATCGTATTCTTTTTGAATCATTTTATGGATTTTCTGACCTTCTTTTGCTCTGTCGAACACATTTCTGAACCTATCGTCTATGTCGCCACTTCGTTCAGTGTATTCAACCAAATCTCTGACAGAAAGTTTAATTTCTTTTTTCATAGTTTATAATTTTGTTGAAGCAAGTTTACTTCTTTGTAAATTTTTCTTCTTTCAATCGCTAAATCACGATACATTTTATCCTCATCTGTTACATATTCTATTGTTTCATTTACGATTTCCGATTCTCCGTCTTCGTCTACACTTACCATTGTGAAATATCCTGAAGCTTTTATGATATCTGTGCCTTCAACTTTTGCACGAACGAAACATTCCATGCTAGTTTTTCCAACGTAATCTATAATCGCTGTGATTTTTATAATTTCTCCCAATTTTGTTGGAGCGTTGAATGTCAAATTATTTACGGCTTTTGTCAATGTTTTATTGGAACAAAATCTTCTCGTGCACACACCTGCGATTGTGTCCATCATTTTGAATAATTCTCCTCCGTGAAGAAGTCCGTAAAAATTTCCCATATCTCCATTTGCTCTGAATTTTACAATTGTTTTTGTATCTTGTTTTGCTTTCATATTATCCACCTTTTAATTGCTACTTCTATTATAGTATAAAATATTATTTTCGGGAAAATGAAATCAAACGCAAGTTTTTTAAATTGAAACAAAAAGAAATTAAATGTATAATTAAATTGTATGAACTTTACAGGAGGTTAATGATTTGAAATATAGAGAATATTATGATAATGTTTTAGTCCGAATTGAAAAGGGCGAAGACGTTGTAGAAAAATTATTCGAATTAGTTGACAAACTTCAACTAAAAAATGGTTCTATTTCAGGAATTGGCGCCAGCGATAATATAACTGTGGGATTATATAGTGTTGAAAAACAAGAATACACTAAGAAAAATTTCACAGGTGAAATGGAAATCACGAGCATCCTTGGAAATATCTCTACTATGAATGACAAACCTTATTTGCACATGCACATTACATTTGCAGATGAGAATTTGAATGTTCACGGTGGACATTTGAACGAGGCTATCATATCGGCAACTTGTGAAATCATAATTAATAAAATAGACGAAAAAGTTGATAGATTCAAAGATTCTGAAACAGGTTTAAATTTATACGATATATAAAGGAGATAAATGAAATATTATTTTAATAATGACAGCGTAGATCCGTATTACAATTTTGCGGTTGAATATTTTTTTGCAAAGCACAACATTCCAGTGTTTATTTTGTGGAGAAATAAGGATTCAATTCTACTAGGCAAAAATCAAAACATTTACAGAGAAATTAACTTGAAGTATGCTGAAGAAAATGGGATTAATCTCGTTCGTAGATTGTCTGGCGGTGGCTGCATATATACTGATGAAAAAAATATGCAATACACTTTTATTGAAAGTCAAAACTACGCAAATGATTTCAAACATTTTGCAAACATGATAATCAATCAAATGAAAAAAATGGGACTTAATCCAGAATTCAGCGGAAGAAATGATATTTTGATTGACGGTAAGAAAATAAGTGGTAACGCACAATATATGAAAAACAGCATGGTTGTTCATCATGGTACAATTCTTTTCGATATTGGTGTCGAAAAAATGATGCATTCACTTACTCCGCAAAAAATAAAATTCGAAGGAAAAGCCATCAAATCTGTAGAATCCAGAATCACAACTATTAATGATATGATTGATATGGAATACGATGAGTTTTTCAATAAAATTAAAAACGGTATCATTGAAGATAATAACTTAGAAGAATACGTGCTTAACGATTCTGAAAAAGAAGAAGTGAATAAATACATCGATTTATTTAAAAATGAAGAATTTATTTACTCAAAAGGAGAAACTACTGCAAATTATCAAAGAAAACACAAGTTTGGAGTTGTGGAGTATAGCTACAACATCAAGGATAATTTGATTGATAGTTTCAAAATAGAAGGAGATTTCTTCTCAAACAAAGATATTTCAGAATTTTGTGATATGTTTGTTGGAAAGGATATGACAATAGATGGTTTCCACAATGTTTTGAAAGATGTTAATATTGGAGAATACATTGTTGGAATGGATGAGAAAGTGTTTTTAGGTGATATATTTGATTAGAAAACCAAAATGGATGAGAATAAAGATTGAAGGTAGCCAAAACCTTCACGAAGTAGAAAGTTTAGTAGATGGATTTGAATTGAACACGGTTTGCAAGGAAGCAAATTGTCCTAACAGAATGAAATGCTACGAATCTCGTACTGCTACATTTATGATTTTAGGAGATATTTGTACTAGAAATTGTAGATATTGCAACGTAACTACTGGAAGAGGAAGAGTTGTTGATGAAAAAGAACCTGAAAATGTTGCAAAAGTTGTGCAAAAATTAGGTTTGAAATACGCTGTTATCACTTCAGTTGACAGAGACGATTTAAAAGACGAAGGTGCAACTCAATTCAAGAATGTTATCAAGGAAATTAGAAAATACAATGAAGGAACATTAGTAGAAGTTTTGATTCCTGATATGCACGCAAAGCATGAATTGTTGGATATTGTTTTTGATGAAAGGCCAGATGTATTAAATCACAACGTTGAAACAGTTCGTTCTATCTTCAAAGAAATGAGACCTCAAGGTAACTTGGATAATTCTTTTGAAGTTTTGAGATATGCAAAAGAAAAAGGTCTTGTAACTAAATCAGGATTTATGGTTGGACTTGGCGAAACTAACGAAGAAGTTCATCAAATGTTAGATAAGTTGAACGAACTAAAAGTAGATATAGTTACAATTGGACAATATTTGATGCCAACATTGAACCATGCAAAGTTGGACAGATATGTTACTCCAGAAGAATTTGACGGATTCAAAAAATACGGTGAATCAATAGGAATTAAACACGTTGAGAGCGGCCCATTTGTAAGAAGTTCTTATAATGCGGGCAATGTATTTAAATCATTGGAGAAAAAAGAAAATGAGTAATGCAAAATAGGGCGAAAGCTCTATTTTGTATTATAAGAGGGAAAGTATGAACAAGTATATTTTTAGAGAAAAAATCAATTTGCTGGTGCAAATTTTACTGACGATTTTGTTGTCGTGTTTCATGTCGGTGGCGATAGTATTTACCAAAAGATTATTTGAAATTGAAAACAAAACCTTATCATTGATTGTTATTAGTGTTTCATTGATTTTGTTTTCAGGATTAAATTATCTCAAGGACAGAACAATCTACAACATGGGACTTTCTTTTGTAGAAGGTTTCAAGCAAGATTTGTTCCACAATGTGATTTCACAAAACTTTTATGAAATACAACAAAAAGAAAAAACTTTTTCGAACGACATAACATCGACATCACTTTACTTAAAAGAATACTACATTATTCCGACATTGGAATTAATATCCGATACAATTTTATTGATTGCAGTTTTTGTTACAACAGGAT
This sequence comes from Finegoldia sp. P1-F-LS, assembly GCF_052932205.1. NCBI lineage: Bacteria > Bacillati > Bacillota > Tissierellia > Tissierellales > Peptoniphilaceae > Finegoldia > Finegoldia sp. P1-F-LS. Next base: position 38,362 of record NZ_JBRFJH010000009.1, read on the forward strand.
ATTGCGTATCATTTGTTCCAGTGTCAATTATAACAGTTGGAGTGTTGATTTTCAGTTTAATTAATGTGAGAATCGACAAATCAATAATAGAAAAGAAAATAAATACATCAAATTTAAGAAAAAAATACGTTTACTTTCTTGATGATATGTTAAACTCCAAGAAAGTTATTAACTCAAAAGCAAACAAAGCTCTTGAAGTTGTTCACAGCAAACTAATTGAAGATATATCAGAAAAAGTTATGGATCTTGACAAGGAAGAACTCACGAAATACAACCTAAAATTATTGTTTATTGGATTGTATTTTATAATCAGTTTGATTTATATTATCAAATCACCAGAAATAAAAACTGGTGAAATTATAATACTTATCAGTTCAATCATGTTGTTGTATCACATGATTAAAAAAATCGTAAAAGAAAGATCCATGATTGTGCAATCTGAAGATAAAGTTTTCGAAATGGAAGAAATTTTTGGCAATCAAGAAAAATCAGATAAAATCATCGAACACATAAAAGACATTGAGTTTAGAGATGTAAAATTGTATTCTTCAAATGTTAAAGTTAAAATCAACTACACATTTAATACTGATAAAAAATACTTAATTATTTGTGAGAATGAAGAAGTTGTAAACTTACTAGCTAAATCATTCATTCAGACATTGTCTCCACAAAGTGGAATGATTTTAGTCAATAACGAGCCTATCGAGGAGTTTGATTTGTCATCAAACATGCTAGTAACGTATGATGAAAGTTATATTTTCGATACTGATTTTAGAAACAATGTTACATTGTTCAATTCATTTGCTGATAAAAAAATTCCACCGTTATTAAGCATATTCGATGAAGAATTGACTTCAAAACAAAGATATTCTGAATACAGTGATAGAGACAAGAATTTGATTAGATACAAGAGAATAATCAATCAAGATTCTGAATTTAATATGGTGGTTAATTTATTTGAAAATTTGGACGAAAATACGGGAAATATTTTGCTTGAAGATTTCATTTTGAGATTCAATGGATCAATCTACTGTGCTAAGGACGTTAATCCATTTATCAAGGAAAAATTTGACGAAGTATTGTATGTTAAAAATATTGACAGCGACTATTTGCTAGTTCAAGAATAATTCAAACATCACGGTAAATTATTTATCGTGGTGTTTTTTTGATTTTTATACTTTACAAGAAAAATTTTTGAGTTAAAATATATAAGTAATTAAAAATTTGGAGGAATTATGAATTGGTTAAATAAAAATTATAAAGGATTATTGCTTTGTCTTTTAATAGCTATTCCTTGCCATTTTTTGGGCAAGAAATTCCCTGTAATTGGTGGGGCAGTCCTAGCTATTTTGGTTGGGATTGTTATGGGATATATTATTAAAGACAAATCACAATTTGAAGTCGGAATGAAATTTGCATCTAAAAAAATATTGCAATACGCAGTAATTTTACTTGGATTTGGAATGAATTTGGCGGTTGTTATGGAAACTGGAAAACAATCATTGCCAATAATTATACTAACTATTTCCACATCTTTAATTATTTCTTATGTACTTGCAAAGAAAATGAATATTGCGAAAAACATTGCGATATTAGTAGGAGTTGGATCATCAATTTGTGGTGGATCTGCAATTGCAGCAACTGCTCCAGTAATAGAAGCTGACGATGAAGATGTTGCACAAGCAATTTCTGTAATATTTTTCTTCAATGTAATTGCGGCTTTGATTTTCCCGTTGTTGGGAAGTGTGATTGGATTTTCCACTCATTCTGGAGAAGCGTTCGGAATTTTTGCGGGAACTGCGGTTAATGATACATCATCAGTAACAGCGGCAGCCGCAACTTGGGATGGATTGTACAATTTGGGAACACAAACATTGGACAAAGCTGTTACTGTAAAATTGACTAGAACTTTGGCGATTATTCCAATCACTTTGGTATTGTCGTATTTGAGAACTAAAAAACAAGAACAATCAGAAAAAGTTGAACTCAAAAAAATATTTCCTATGTTTATTTTGTATTTCATTCTTGCAAGTATTATAACTACAGTTGCTTTGAAAATGGGAGTAGATGCGAAAGTTTTTAATCCATTAAAAGAATTGTCTAAATTTTTCATTGTAATGGCAATGGCTGCAATTGGATTTAAAACAGATATTGTAAAATTGATAAAAACAGGCGGCAAACCAATCCTACTTGGATTTTGTTGCTGGATAGGAATCACTATAGTTTCAATTGCAATGCAATTTGCACTCGGACTAATATAGCATAAAAGCTACGCAAAAATTTTGCGTAGCTTTTTTCATGAAAAAAAATCACGGCTTTAGGGGGAGCCGTGATTCTTAAGTACAATTTTATCTTACAAGGGGTTTGTTTGATATAAATTGATATCTATTATCATTATACTACGGTTTTTTAATTTGTCAACTAAAAATGGTTATCAAATTAAAAAAATCAAACAAATAGTAATATTTTTATATTTTACAGTAATATTTTAACATTTTCTTCGCTAAATAATTTTATATTTTCTTTTGAAAGTTTAAGAGCAGCAATTCCCATGCCTTTTATTTTTTGATGATTAAAAGTTCCATCGTAAATGTAATTCGACCCACACGATGGAGAATTTTCTTTTAAAATGGCAATTTTAGTGTCGTATAACTTCGCTAACTTCAAAACTTCTTCACTTCCTTTTTCAAATTCTTTTGTAAATTCTTCTCCATCATAATCAAAAACTTTCCCATCCTTAATCTCAATAGGATTTCTTGGAGTAGGCATTCCACCCATAATTTCTGGACACACTGGAATTAAATTGTATTTTTCTTTTAGTAGATTGATAATTTCATCGTCTAATTTGTTATTGGATCCGTTGTATTTACAATCAACGCCCAACAAACAAGCACTAATTAAAATATTTTGCATATTTGTCTCCTTTAATTTTTGCAAATCCTTTTGTTAATTTCACTTACAGGAAGGCCTATAATTGTGTTCAAATCACCTTCGATATAATCTATCAAAACTGGATTTAAATCCTGAATTCCGTATGCACCAGCTTTGTCGTAGACTGTGCCTTCGTCAATGTATTCTTTGATTAATTGGATATTTTTATCTGTTTTTTCTGAAAATTTTACGTTACTGTAAGTGTAGAATATTTCTTCGTAATTTTTTGATTTCAAACAAACAGACGTTACAACTTTATGAATTTTTCCAAGATAGGATGTTAGCATATCCAACGCTTCGTTGTAATTTTTTGGTTTGTTCAAAATTTTTCCATCATTAATCACAATTGTATCCGAAGAAATGTAAAGCGTGTCTTCTTTTAATTCTAATGGAAGAATTTTTGCTTTGGAAATTTCGCAGCAAACAAGTGCAAGCTTTTCTATGATTTCTCTATCTTTATATTTTTCATAAGCTAACTTTTCTATTTTTCTCTCGTCAATATCTGTTGAAGTGCTTTCAAATTCACAAATATTTTTCAATAATTCGTTTCTTCTTGGAGATTTGCTCACCAAAATTACGTTATTAAATTTGTCTAATTTTCCGATTTTTGTAATATTTTTTACGTATTTCATTTTATCACCAAATATATTTTCTTATCTTTTTATTAATGTGTCAAATGGGTATATATAATGTGGTGATTATATGATATATACAGTGACATTAAATCCTTCGATTGATTACATAATGCGATTGAATGATTTAGAATTTGGAGAAACTAATAGAGCGAAAGTTACTGAACTTTACGCTGGTGGTAAAGGAATTATGGTTAGCAAATTGCTACATAATTTGAATGTAGAAACCCAAAATATTGGATTTTTGGGAGGATTTACAGGAGATTACATCGAAAAATTATTAGATGAGCTTGGAATTCTCCACGATTTTACTAAAGTTAAAGGAAATAACAGAATTAATGTAAAATTAAAGATGGATTTAGAAACAGAAGTTAACGCACCAGGGCCAGACATCTCACAACAAGAATTGGAAGATTTTTACGAAAAACTTTCTGGAATTGATGGTGGAATAGTATCTTTTTCTGGATCTGTAGCAGCGAATATGAACAAGGATATCTACATTGAAATGATAAAAAAATTATCACCACATACTAGATTTACCTTGGATACTACAGGCGATGTATTATTGAAAAGCTTAGATTATCATCCTTTGTTGCTCAAACCTAATCAAAAAGAATTAGAAGAAATTTATGGAGAAAAGTTCAATTCAAAAGAAGAAATAATTTCTTATATAAAATCAACTATGATTCCAAAAGCAGAGAATGTGATTTGTTCTTTGGGAAGTGATGGTGCGATTTTTGTGAGTGCGAATAATTCTTTTTACATTCCAATTGTAAAAGGAGAAGTTATCAACAGCGTTGGTGCTGGAGATAGTATGGTTGCTGGATTTATCTACGCTTATTTGAACGAAATGAGTGAAGAAGATATGTTCAAAATGGCAGTAGCTAGTGCGACTGCGACAGTTTTCTCATACGATATGGGAGAAAAGGATCAAATAGATGAAATTTTTGGCAAATTAAAAATAATAAATATGGGGGAAAATAATGGAAATTAAAGATTTGCTTTCAAAAGATCTAATGATCATGAATCTTAAATCTACAACAAAGAAAGATGTTATAGATGAGATGATTGAAAAATTGTACGAAAAGAATGTTATTAATGACGTACTAAAATTTAGATCTGAAATTATGAAAAGAGAGTTGGAATCTTCAACAGGACTTGGAGAAGGGGTCGCTATGCCTCATGCAAAAACATCTGCAGTCAATAAACCTGCGATTGTGTTTGCGAGAAGTACAACTGGTGTTGATTATGAAGCGTTGGATGGAGAAGATACTTATATATTTTTCATGATTGCCGCAACTGAAGGACAAAACCAAATGCACATTGAAACTTTGGCGAAATTGTCCAAGCTTTTATTGAAAGAAGGATTTATAGATAGATTAAAAGCATCAGAAACTCCAGAAGATGTTTACAAAACTATTGATGATTATGCAGAAGAATCTGAGCCGAAAGTAGCACCAGTAGAAACTAGCTCGATTTATACAGAAAAACCATTCATTCTAGCTGTAACTGCATGTCCTACGGGAATTGCACACACTTATATGGCGGAAGAAGCTTTAAAAGAACAAGCATCTAAAATGGGAGTTGACATCAAGGTAGAAACAAACGGATCTGATGGTATTAAGAACAAATTAAACGCTGATGATATAGAAAAATCTACGGGAATTATAATTGCTGCTGATAGAAAAGTAGAAACTTCACGTTTTAACGGCAAGAATGTGATTGAATGTCCTGTTTCCGATGCGATTAGAAATCCAAAAGATATGATTCAAAAAATAGTTGACGGAAAAGCGAAGATTTATCACGCAGATGAATCACAATCAAAAGAAGTTGAAGAAGAAACGACAAATTGGAAATCAAAATTATACCAAGATATTATGAATGGTGTAAGTCATATGTTGCCATTTGTAGTTGGTGGTGGAATTTTATTGGCGTTGTCATTTTTAGTTGAAAGATTTTTCTCGGACACTTCACCAATTTACAATTTATTCTCCGTAGGTGGCAAGGCCGCATTTGGATTTTTGATTCCAATTTTGGCAGGATATATTGCTATGAGTATTGGCGATAGACCAGCATTGATGCCTGGTATGGTTGCAGGTTTCATTGCAGGTCAAGGTGCAGGATTTTTGGGAGGACTGTTAGGTGGTTTCTTAGCAGGTTATGTTATTTTATTCTTGAAGAAAATTACTAGAAATCTTCCCAAATCTCTCGAAGGAACTAAACCAATGTTGATCTTCCCAGTATTTGGGTTGCTTCTCACATCTTTGGGTATGATTTTTGTAATATCTCCAGTGTTTACTGTAATCAATAAAACAATCAACGGATTTTTGGCAAATATGGGAACTACAAACTCAATTTTACTTGGAGCATTGCTCGGAGCGATGATGAGTGTGGATATGGGTGGTCCTGTTAACAAAGCAAGCTATACTTTCTCCATCGGAGTCTTCACAGATACTGGCAACGGAGCATTCATGGCAGCTACAATGGCAGGTGGTATGGTTGCACCGCTTGCAATAGCCATCGCATCTAGTCTATTTAAAAATAAATTTGACGAAAAAGAAAAAAAATCAGCAATCACAAATTATATTTTGGGTGCATCATTTATCACAGAAGGAGCTATTCCATTTGCAGCAAAAGATCCATTGAGAGTAATTGTGTCATCTGTAATAGGTAGTGCAATTGCAGGTGGACTTACGCAAGCATTTGAAATAAAATCTCCAGCACCACACGGAGGAATATTCATTTTACCAGCTATGGAATCTGTAGACAAAGCATTGTTCTTCGTTTTATCCGTAGCGGTTGGATCTTTGGTTTCAGCAATCATTTATGGATTGTGGAAACAAAAAGCAGAATAATGTTATAATATTATTGTAATTTACAAATTTTCAGATTTTCAAGGAGGAAATTATGTTAGTAGCAGCAGACAAAATGTTAAAAGATGCATTAAAAGGAAAATACGCAGTAGGTCATTTCAATATAAACAACCTAGAATGGACTAAAGCTATTTTGGAAACAGCACAAGAAAACAACTCACCAGTTATTTTGGGAGTTAGCGAAGGCGCTGGAAAATACATGGGTGGATATAAAACAGTTGTAGGAATGGTTAAAGGAATGATTGAAGAATTAAATATAACAGTTCCTGTAGCAATCCACTTAGACCACGGATCATTCGAAGGTGCAAAAAAATGTATAGAAGCAGGATTTACTTCAGTAATGTTTGATGGTTCTAAATATCCAATCGATGAAAATATAGAAAAAACAAAAGAAATAGTTGAACTTGCGCATTCAAAAGGAATCAGCGTTGAAGCAGAAGTTGGTTCAATTGGTGGTGAAGAAGACGGAGTAATCGGTCAAGGAGAAATCGCCGACAAAAATGAATGTAAGAGAATTTCTGAATTAGGAATAGATTTCTTGGCAGCAGGAATTGGTAACATCCATGGAGTTTATCCAAAAAACTGGAAAGGATTGGACTTCAATGCTCTTGGAGAAATCAAGGGAGAAATCGGAGAAATGCCTCTAGTTCTTCATGGTGGAACAGGAATTCCAACTGACATGATCAAAGAAGCAATCAGCCTTGGAGTATCCAAAATCAATGTAAATACTGAATGCCAAATCGTATTTACGGAAGCAACTAGAAAATATTTTGAAGAAAACAAAGATAAAGAAAAGAAAGGATTCGATCCAAGAAAAGTTTTGAAGCCAGGTTACGAAGCAATCAAAGCAAAAGTTAAAGAAAAAATGGAAATTTTTGGATCAATTGACAAAGCAAACTAATTTAAAAATCAGAATTCAAGCTGAATCTATTAATTTAGATTCAGCTTTTTGATTAAAACAATAAAAAAATTAAAAAAATATAAAAAATACTTGACAAACAAAAAAATAAAGTTTAATATATTATTATATTAATTCAAAAGTTGAAGAAAGAGTAATAATGAATCATTTAGTTCAGAGAGCTATTGTTTGGTGAGAAATAGCGTAAATATCATTATGAAAATCATCTTCTATTACTGGTATGCTGAAAAAAGTAAGTGTACCCGTTGAGGCACATCGTTACCAAAACCGTATATTGATAGATATACTAAGCGTCTGTAAATATGCATAATATTTACAGGAACAAAGGTGGTACCGCGATTATTCGTCCTTTATCTCTTATGAGATAGAGGATTTTTTTATTGGAAAATTAGGAGGATATGAATGAAAAAGAGTTTAACCAGAGCAGAAATGCTGACAGTTAGTTTGATGTTGTTTGGGATGTTTTTTGGAGCAGGAAATTTAATATTCCCTCCAATGTTAGGTAAGTTATCGGGAGGAAAAGTTTGGATTAGTTTGTCGTTTTTCTGCATAACAGCAGTTGTATTTCCAATTTTAGGGACATTAGTTGTAGCGAAAACAAAAGGTTTGACAAATTTAGCAAAAAAAGTGTCACCGATGTTTGCTTTAATTTTCCCTATGTTAATATACTTATCAATAGGACCTGGACTTGGAATTCCAAGAGCTGCGACACTTCCATTTGAAATGGCTTTTAAGCCATACTTGCCAGAATCATTTAATGTGAATTTAGCGAGATTTTTGTACACATGTGCGTTTTTTGGATGTGCTTATTGGCTAGCTCTAAATCCTAAAAAAATAGTAAAACGTTCAGGAAAATTTTTGACACCAGCACTTTTAACTTTGATAACATTATTATTCGTGGGAGTTTTATCCAAGAAAGTTTTCATGCCATTAAATCCATCACAAGCATACATGAACTCACCTCATTTTACAGGATTTTTGGAAGGATACAACACTATGGATACAATAGCAGCGCTTAATTTCGGGTTGGTAATCAGTTTGGCAATAAGAGCAATGAATATCAACGACGATAAAGATGTATTAGCTTACACAAAAAAGGGAGGAGTAGTTGCTGCTACATTCCTAGTATTAATATATGCAATGCTTTCATTTGTGGGATATTCTACTGCGGGATTATTCCCTAAAACTACAAACGGAGCAGAAATATTGACAAATGTTACAAGATATACATTTGGATCATTCGGAGCGGTTTTATTAGCGTCTATATTCACATTAGCATGCCTTACAACTTGTATAGGTCTTATAACATCTGTAAGCCAATATTTTTACGAATTGACTAATAAAATGACTTACAGAAAATGGGCGACATTGTGGACAGTGACAGCACTTGTTGTAAGCAATTTTGGATTGAATACAATACTTAAATTATCAGTGCCAGTTTTATCTGCAATATATCCAGTAAGTTTGGTTCTAATAGTTTTATCATTAAGTGAAAATCTATTCAAGAAATCAACAGCAGTTTACAAATGGACTTCATATGTTACAGTTTTTGTAAGCGTAGTTAGCACAGTTGCAAATACGCTTGAAGCAAACAAAATATCTATAGGTGCTGCCAATAGTTTCTTGAATAGTTTGCCACTTTATAAAGAAGGAATGGTGTGGGTAATACCAGCATTTTTCACAATGTTTGTAGGATGTGTTTTGGTTAGATTTTTATCATCTAAAAAAGAAAACTTGGAATTAGAATTGGAAAACCAATAAACAAAAAATTTATGAGCATAATCTTTTAACGAGATTATGCTTTTTAATTTGAAAAAAATTTTATTGTATAGGATAATATTATCTAGGTGATAAATTTGAAAAACATTGATTTATTTAAAACTCTTCTGAAAATTAATGCCGTAACATTTGGCGGAGGGTATACAATAGTACCTATTATTAGAGATGAGTTTGTTAAGAATAAAAAAATAATTGACGACGACGAAATGATGAAGATAATCGCCTTGGCACAAAGTTGTCCAGGAGCAATGGCTATTAATACATCAATTTTATTGGGATACAGGATAAACAAAACAAAAGGAGCAATTGCAAGTGTACTTGCAGCAACACTTCCGTGCTTGGTTATTATTTCGATTGTAAGTTTGATTTACAACAAAATTCACGATAATCTATTTATCAATATGATGCTTATTAGTATGAGTGGAGCAATCAGTGCGATATTACTTTTAACTGTTGTTGATTTGGCGAAATCAAATTTGAAAAAAGACAGGGCACTTGGAATTGGAATAATGATTTTAGCATTTGTAATGGGATTTGTATTTAACATAAATGTTGCGATAATTTTACTTGCATGCGCTTGTATCGGAGTAATGTATTCAAAGATTGTAGGTGGCAAATATGATTTTGATTAAATTATTCTGGGTGTTTTTTAAAGTTGGATTGTTTGCTTTTGGTGGAGGATATGCAACACTTCCGCTTATCACAAATTTTGTCGTAAATGAAAATCAATGGATTAGTCTTCGAGAATTGACAGACGTACTTACGATTTCGCAAATGACTCCAGGACCGATAGCAATCAATTCCGCGACATTTGTTGGAATGAAAATATATTCCGTGCTGGGCGCTGTTGTAGCAACTACTGGATTGGTGTTTCCGGCGTTAATCATTCTGCTTCCATTGTCTAAGTTGATTTTCTCGGGAAAAGAATTAAAGTTTCTAGATTATATATTAAAAGGAATCAAACCTGCAGTTGCAGCACTGATATTCATTGCATTTATCGATTTGTTCGAATCGGCAGTGTTTAACGGCACATTTAATACGACAAACATAAACGTTGTAGCTGTAATTTCATTTTTTGTAGGATTTGTAATGTATTATAAAAAAGTTTCTATCATTAAGATAATCGGCGTGTGCGCAACGATAGGACTAATATATCAATTTGTAATTTAAAAAAAGCCTCACTATGAGGCTTTTTGTAGTTTAAATATCTATTGAGTTGTCCATCATTTTAATTGATGCTTGGTATAAGCCAAGACCTGTCAATATCCAAATAATAGTACTTGAAATAGGTATTCCCATTATTTTTGTGAACGTACTCATTGTAATTGTATCTGAATTTTTTAGCGTTATTAATTCGCTAGCATTTACGATTCCTTCACCTACATATGAGATTAGATAAGGGAATCTTGTGAATATTTCTTGGTCGATTAGAGATATAACCACGTTGATCACAATCATAATTATAATCCATGAGTAACCAGTTTTGTTTGATGGGAACAATGATTTTGTAGCAACTATTGAGAAATACATTACGATATATCCTATAAATGTACTTATAATAAAATATACTGTCAAAAGTATAAACGTAAATGGAGAAATCGTAAAGTATGGATTATTAAATGCCAATTTAATCATTTCTAAGAATTTCGATTCACCGATAAAATACATTCCCAAGAAGTTTATCAAGGAAAAAGCTACGGCAAATATTACTGTCCAAATAAGAGCGAATAATAATTTACTCATTAAAATGTCGTTGCTTCTAACTGGAAGGGTGAACATCAAATATCCTCTGTCGGAATAGTAATCTCGTCTGAACACCATGACAATTTGCACAATCAATGCCAAGAAACTTCCAAAAACTGCAAGTATACATAAAATCAAGAAAAGCATTTCTACAAATCCCAATGTTTGAGTATTTGTCATTATTGAATTTTTAAATAATGCATATAAGAAGCTGTTTCCCAACAATCCTACTAGTAATGATATCAAACATAATTTCAAGTTGTTTTTTAAATCGTGTTTTAAAAGTTTAAGCATGGTGACCTCCAAAAATTTGTTTGTACACATCTTCAATGCCTTTGTTGTAAGTTGATCTCAAATTTTCTACGCTATCATTTAATTCCACAGAACCTTTGTTGAGCATTATTACTCTGTCGAAAATTCTTTCAATGTCTCTAACCAAGTGAGTAGTAATCACTAGAGTGGAATCAGGGTCGATGTTATCAATGATTGCATCCAAAATTTGTTCACGAGCTACAGGGTCAACTCCTGCGATTGGTTCATCAATAATGAAAAGCTTAGCGTGACGTGATAACACAAGTGCCAAGTTCAACTTTTCAGTCATACCTTTTGATAGATTGCTAATTTTCATTTTCTTGTCCAAACTCATTTGTTCAATAAAGTTAGTGAATTTTTCTGCATCAAAATCGGAATAAAAATCTTCGAACAATGCTTGTGTTTGGGCGATTGTAAGGTTAGGGTCTAGAAAAAATCGATCCGGCAAATAACTTACGAATTCTTTTGTCTTGTAATTAACATTTTGTGAATCAATTTTAACTTCGCCTTCGTATTTTTTTATTATTCCAGCTAAAATTTTGATTAAAGTTGTCTTGCCAGAACCATTTGGACCTAGAAGTCCGATGACTTCTCCTTTTTCGGCTGTAAATGATACATCATTAAGTGCTTGTTTGTTGCCGTATTTTTTCGACAAATTTTTTATTTCGAGTACGCTCATTTTGTCCACCTTTCATCTATTAGTTCCATTAGTTTTTCTTTCGGCATATTCATCTGATACATTTCGTTTAAGAAATCATCTATCAATTGTTCTGCCATATCATTTTTCAAAGCTTTTAATTTATCTTCGTCCACATCTACAAACGAACCAAGTCCTCGTTTACTCATAGTAACTCCACAGCTTTCCAACTCTGCATAAGCACGTTGAACTGTGTTGGGATTTACGTTTAATTCTTTCGCAGTTTCTCTTACAGAAGGAATTTTATCGGAAGACTTTAATTCTTGCCTAATTATTTTGTATTTAAAATAATCTACGATTTGAATGTAGATAGGCTTATTATCATCAAATTGCATATTATCTCCTTTCTCATCTGTTCTATAACAATAATACACCGTTACAATAAAAAAGTCAACCTATTTTAATAAAATATTTACGCCCTTTGATGATAAATCGTTCAGCTCATCGATTTGTTCTTGATTAATTATAGAATTTTTCTTGGCGAAAATTTTTCCTGGTGGATAAATCACGATATCATTGGCGATTATTTTGTTTAGTAAATAATCGTACGTTTTATAAGTTTTCGTAGAGTCTGATTTTTTATATGAACGAAGAGCTTCAAGCAAGATTTCGAAATCTTTTTTCTCATCTGCAATCGTTGAAATCAAAACGAGATTTTTGTCGTCTATCATTTCAATATAAATTCCGTTTTTTATCAAATGCTCATTCACATCATTTGGATTGTCACATTGAAGGACAATTCTTGTAAAATCTCTCTTGCAATTTTTTTGAATAGGAGCTTTTCTTATATAATCTAAGCCTTCAATCTCACTATAAAACCAATCTATTATTTCTTTTAATTCAGCGTATTTGCTTTTATTTTTGGTACAATAATCAATTGCATATTCTACAGATGTCATGAAAATATACGATGGGGAAGATGTCATAATCATTTGTAGATTACTCAGAGTTTTATCTATCAATTCATCTTCACAGTTGAAATTAATCGCAGCAGTTTGTGTGAATGCAGGCATCATTTTGTGATACGAATTAATAGAAATATCACAACCTAGTTGCATTGCATTTTTGTCGAAACAGTCCAGCGCAAAATGCGTTCCGTGTGCTTCGTCTACGATAATCTTGATATTATTTTCGTGGCAGTATTCTACAAGTTTTTCGATAGGCTGATAAATCCCATAATAATTGGGGCGTGTTATAAGAACTGCTTTGATAGATGAATCTTTTTTCAAATTTTCTATTAAAACTTCTTGTTCACACACTCCATCACAGTCGATCTCCACAGATTTTCCACGAGCAAGTCGTACGCCGTTGATTACAGATTTGTGACAATTTTTCTCTACCAAAATTTTGTCGTTTTCATCTAATACGCTCATTATACTTGCGACGATACCAGAGGTTGAACCATTTACAAGATACATTGATTTTTTTGCATGTGAAAAAAGGGCAAGATTATTCCTGCCCTCAGCTATAATATTATTTGCATGGTACAAATCATCTGTATCAGATAATTCCGTTACATCAATCTTTAAAATATTTTCAAGAAAATCGTTCATTCCTTCCAACATCTTGCCCTTATGGCCAGGCATATGAAAGCTTACTTTTTCTTTTCTATTTATAAGATTATCATACAAATTACGCATTCAACATTTTCTCCACTTCAACCATAATTGCACATTCAGTACGTTTCTTTTGCATTGCGCATCCCAATTCGTATGGCTTGTAAATATCATTATTAAAATTGTACGCATTTGCATGGCAACCACCAGAACAGTAGAATTTGCACCAACAATTTTTGCAATCTTCTTTTGTAAATACGTGACAATGCAAGAATTCTTCACGCATATCTTCTGGTAAAGTTAGATTTTCATCTAAAATATTGCCCATTTTGAATTTTTCGTTGCCGACAAATTGGTGACAAGGGTAGATGTCTCCTTCTGGAGTTACTGCAACGTATTCGCAGCCAGCACCACAACCTTGCATTCTTTTAATAACACAAGGACCTTGAGTCAAATCCACCATAAAATGGAAGAACTTGAAGTTAGAACCATTTACTTGATCTTTTGCATATTCCACTGCCAACTTTTCGTATTCATTCAAAACAGTGTCTAAATCTTCCTTAGTAATAGCGTAATCATCATAATCGCTGTCTACAACAGGTTCAATACTTGACAATTCAAATCCCAAATCTTTGAAATGTTTTACATCTTCTGAAAAATCTAAATTCTTCTTAGTAAAAGTTCCTCTAACATAATAATATTTTCCTTTTCTTCCTTTAATAAGCTTTTGGAATTTAGGAACGATTAAATCGTAAGAGCCCTTATCATTCAAAGTTTTTCTCATATTATCGTTGACAGATTTTCTACCATCAAGACTAAGAACAACGTTGTGCATATTTTTGTTGATAAAATCTATCTTGTCATCGTCTAATAAAACACCATTAGTAGTTATCGTAAATCTGAATTTCTTACCTTTTTCCTCGGCTATTTCGTTGCCGTATTTAACTAATTTCTTCACAAGCTCGAAATCCATTAAAGGTTCTCCACCGAAGAAATCCACTTCCAAGAATTTTCTTGAACCGCTATTGTCAACCAAATATTTCAAAGCTTTCTTGCCGACTTCTTCAGTCATATAAGCTTTGTGTCCACCGAAATCACCTTGTGAAGCAAAACAATATTCGCACTTCAAATTACAATCGTGAACAACGTGAAGGCACATTGCCTTTAAAACAGGTTCTCTCTTTTTGAAATCTTCAATGTGAAGATAATCATCTGATGAAAAAAGCATATTCGCTTTTTCCAATTCTCCGATTTCCTTGATAGAATCTCTGACAGATTCTTCAGGATATTGAGCTAATTTTTCTACTATTTCATCTGCACTTAAATCTTTGTAATAATCAAGTACATCGTAACTTATGTCGTCAAAAACATGGACACTTCCACCGTTTACATCTAAAACAATGTTGTGGCCATTCATTTTGTATTTATGTATCATATAATTCTCCTTTCAGCTACCGTACTATTTTATAGAAAATTATGAATTAAGTCAATAAAAAACGAAAACCACTCAAAAGAGTGGCATTAATTTAATAATCGCATATCTGATTGTCTACTTAAAAGTCTTCAATCATTATGTAAACAAGATTATCTATTTTCGTTTTCACATTCTTGGTTAGCAACTGTGCAAGAAGTTTTGCAAGCTGATTGGCAAGATGTTTGGCATTCACCACAACCACCTTTGCAAGCTGATTCTTTCAAAGTGTTAGGTGTTAAAGTTTTAATATGTTTTTCCATAATATTCACCTCAAAATAATTATATCATAAATTCAGAAAAAATGTGAGAAATAATATTTTGGGTGTATAATCAAAAAAAGTATTGACAAATAATTGAAAAAGTAGTATTTTAAAATTAAAGAAGAGATAAAAAAGAGGTGGTAAAGAATTAGATAAAAATTAGGAGGGATATACAAATATATTAAATCAAAATATTGTTATATTTACTAAATCTGATTAAATGGTAGTTTTTATTAAACAAGTATAGCTAAGTTTACAAGTACATTTAATTATTAAAGACTAACTATTAAAAGTCAAGAGGTGAAACAAAGAAAATATAAGTAATGATATTGATAAAAACTGAATAAAAATAAGCATGAAAAAGCACCCTAAAGTTTAAGATTAAAAATAGGGTAAGTAAAGTTTTTGCCTTTTAAATAGTAATTTTTTCAAAAGAACCTGTAAATGGTAAAGGCTCCGCCCGAGCAAAGCTCGCCATTTACAGAACCTTTATCAAAAATTTGTAAACAGTTAAGCAAAAACTAACTCTGCACTTGATAAGGTTCATTCTTAGTAAGGACAGCAAAAATAGTATGACAAAGCTTTCTAGCAACAGCGTTTGTAGCAACTAAATGATGCTTGCCTTCACTGATTTTCTTCTGATAATAATCAGAAAAAACAGGGTCACAAAATTCAGCTCTAAGAGCGGATTGAAAAAGAGCACGCCTTAAGTAAGGAGAACCTCTTTTACTCATATGATTGTAAGTAGATTCATATTCTCCAGACTGAGAAACGCTAGCATCCAAACCAGCATAAGCGACAAGTTTTGAAGGATTAGAAAATCTTTTAATATCACCAATCTCACCTAATATAGTAGCAGCATTAACAGAACCAATACCTGGAATAGTAGTAATTGGAGAATTAAGTTTTTCAAGTAAAACCTCAATTTCATTCTCAACATCAGAAACCTGATTTTGAATAAAAGAAATTTGCTCAATAAGCATTTTGATTTGAAGACTAAATGAGTCCAGACAGAAATTAATACCAAAAGAAGAAGAAGCCTTTTTAGAAAGCTCATCAATCTTCTTAGAAGCATAGTTTTTCCTAGTAACAGATTCAAGAAAAGTATTCAAATCATCAGAATTAATATCCTCAAAATCAGAAGGAGTAGAGAAATTTGAAAGAATTTCCTTAGAAGTCTTCCCAAAAATATTACTAAAAGAAGAGGCATATTCAGGGAAAACTTGATCTAAAAGCGCAATAGTTTTTCTTTTAAGATCGCCAATAGAAGAAATAAGGTAGGACCTAAATCTGGAAAGATTCCTCAAAGACAAATAATCTTCGTTAGAAAGTGAAGTCTCAACGAAATCTCCATATCTAAGAAGATCAGCTATTAAAAGAGAATCAATAATATCAGTTTTTCTCTTTCTAATCTCAATACCTTGTCGCCAACCGTCAGTTTGGATAGGGTTGATAACACGAACAGTAAAGTTTTTTTCAACAAGATATGAGTATAGAGATAACCAATAATGACCTGTAGCTTCCATACCAACTTCAAGTTCATTTTTGAAAGCTTCTAGTTTAAGGATTAAACTTTCAGCACCATCAATGGAATTTGAAAAAGAAAAAGCCTTAAAGATAACTTTTTTCTTGTCATCAACTAATGAAGCAACATGAGTATTTTTACCAATATCGATACCTAAATAAAACATTTGAAACCTCATAAAAAGTATTTTAGATAGAACCTTCTAAATCTAATAACGTTACTGCCTTATGGGAGATACGAAGTACTGAAAATCAGTCAACATCTAACTTATACGTAAACAGTTAAAAGATTAGAGGACTCACTCTTTCAAGTACGAGATTAAATCTCAAGGAGGGGACGAGTACACTCTATCTAATAACAATATTATACAGTAAAACTGAATAATACTTAGTCGATAAAGGGTTATAGGTTACCTTTAACAACCTAAATACATTATATAAGGAGGGCATTATGAAAAGATTTGTTAGTTTTTTAATGGTATTAACTTTTATTATGTTATCAACAGTTGAAGTTTTTGCTGATAATTCATTAAATCAAAAAGTTTATTATTCAAGGAAACCAAGCTTTTTGAAGGAACAGACGATTTCAAATACGAAGGCATTACAAATTGAAGAGGAAATCAACAAATTAAACCAATGTCATATAGACACATCAATTATTAATAGAGTAAATGTGAGAAAATCTGGAAATGAATATAATCTACACTACGGAAATGTTGATGAAAGAGTGACTGTAGAATGTGACGGAAATGAAAACGTAATCATAAGCTCTAGTGATGGGAAAAAAAGTAATACGATTATTTTCAATAAAGATGGAAGTATCATACTTGATGGTTATAAAGTTCAAATAACTGAAGTACAACAAGAAAATACAAACATAAATTATTTTTCAACTGGAAAAATTTGGGAAGGAGTGAAGTCTCTTTCTCCCTATGGAAAATTAAAATCTTCAGATTATAAAAAATATTTAAGTTCAAAAAAACAAAATATTAGTTTAGGAAAGGCTTTAGACCAACTTACAGTTACAACTCTAACTTCATTAATTGGTTTATTAAATCCTTATGCAGGAATAGCAGTATCATTGGCAGGGGTAGCAAGAAATGTATACAATGTTATTGTTAACATAAATCCTAAGACAAAGTATATAGGTTGTTCATATACAACTTACACAGCAGGAGCCAGTGATTATAAATACGTCAATAAGTTTTATGCTAATAGCCAATGTACAGGAAAATATCGTACAGAAATTAGTTATGAACATTTTACAGTTTATTAAAAATTTTTAGTGATACTTTTAAATGTTAAATGATATAAAAATAAATACAAGCCAAATACAATGTATTTAAAGAAGATATAAGTGTATTATCCAATCTAAAGGTAAATTAAAAATGTTTTAGCAATGTTATCGTAAAATATTTTGCATAAAAAAGGGGTTAATATATGGGAAATAAAAACACTTATAACAACTATCAATTCTACGAAACACCAGCATTGACTAAATATTTGGAAGAACAATCAATAAAAGGCTATAGTTTTTGTGGCGCAGTGGGAGAATTTTTAGATGTATTAAAGTTTAGTCACATGGAAGATAAAAAAAGTAAATCTTTTACTATTTTGCGTAAGCGTTTGGACGAACATATCGATGAAAAAATCAGAGAAATGAAAAATAATAAAACTGAAGTTATACACGAAAATAATACGTATATTGTATTTGCAAATAATTCTGAGGCGGATAAGGAGTTAGAATCCATTTTAAAAAAGCAAAATGCTCTCCAAGCAGTTTCCATAAAAAAATCTGTAGCATTTATCAGTATATTATTGATTATTTCTGTGATTAGTGTGGTTTTGAATTTATTATGGTTACAAAATACAAACTTAGTGTTAAACAGTCTGAATGTGGGAGTTTGTATTTCTCTAATTATTAATTTCTTGATTTATTTTATTGGAGATTTGCACGATTATTTTTCAGGAAAAGCAGTAACAACAGACGGGAAGATAATATTTAATAACCGCACCAAATTTAAAGATACGCTATTTCGACTTGGAGATGTACTTAAATTCGCAATATTATTGGTAAGTATATTTCTTAGCATAAAAGTTGTGCTACAAGCAAGTGATCCTGCGGTCACAGTTAATGTTGTAAAAATGTGGTCGATATTTTGTATTGTGGGATTTGGTTCAAGGATAAAATTCCAAAAATCATATATCGTATTGCTTTTTATCGAAGTATTTCTAATAACACTTGGAGCGTTGTAGAAAACAATTAAATAAGTTTTTAAATTAAAAATTGCGCGATTAATTTCGCGCTTTTTTCTTGTACATATGTTTAAGGAAATTGTTTTTTTAGGATTTGTTCTATAATTATATTTGAGAGTATAATTATGGAGCGAATTATGATAGAGATAAACAACAATAATTTATTTTATGTGGAGAAGAGGAATAAAACATTACGAATCACAAGGCGGATAAATCTGTTTTTGACATTAAATAATATATATGATAAGATTAAATTAACAATGGAGGTGAGATTATTTATGTTTGAAGTATTAAGAGTAGGTGGCAGTGGCGGAAGAGATAAATGCCCAAGAAGAGCCTAAATATTTAAAGGTAAAAAAGAGGAAACAAAAATGAGCGAATATTCTTAAAGTTGGTTTTATATCTAATTTTTGAGAATCAGTTCAAAATGTTTCCTTTTTTTTATCATAAATGAAAAGGTTTATCATAAATGAAAAGGAGAATAATTATGTACTTATATGTATTTAAAGATTTTGATTTATATTTTGCCAAAGGATTGGAAAATAATGCTATTGTAAAATTTGATTCTAGTATTATATCGGAAATTAACAATCATGATATTTTTTTTAAGAAAGAATATAAAGAAATTATAAAAGACACTTTTCAGAAAACAAATAAACAAAACAAAGAAAATTCTTTTGTTGTTGTCACTAATACAAATTGTAATTTGAGATGTTCATATTGTTATGAAAAAAATATATGTGATACAGAGAGATTAATGATAGAGGAAGAAAACAATTCTATATATGAATTTATATATAGAAATATAAAAAAATCTGATGCTAGAATCTTTAATATTGAATTTACAGGAGGAGAACCTTTATTAAATAAAAAATATATTTTTAGATTAGTTAATAAAATTAATAGAAACTTAAAAGAAAAAATAATAAAGTATTCATTAGTTACAAACGGAATATTATTAGAAAAAGAAGACATAAAATTTTTTAATGATAATAAATTTAATATACAAATTACACTTGATGGAAGTAAAAAATTTCATAATCAAGAAAGAATAGGTTTGGATATTACAAATTCATTTGATATTATAATTAAAAATATTAAAGAGTATTTGAATAATAGCGAGTTATTAAAAATTACTATTAGAGTAAATGTTAGTAACAAAAATAAAGAATCTATTTTTGAGTTGATAGATTTTTTAAAAATAGAATTTAAAAATTTTATAAACAAATCATTGAATATTTATTTTGACTTTTTAGATGTTAGTAATGATGATATAAATTTTCTGGAATATTTTGAGGGAACTAAAATAATTGCTGAAATTTACTATTATTTATTTAAGAATAATATAAATGTTCCATATGATTTTAACATTGCTGGAAACTGTATGGCTAGGAATAGTACTAGCGTAACAATAACACCAGAAGGAAAGTTATTAAAGTGTTATTCTATGGTAGGAGATAATAATTTTTTTTATGAAAAAGATGTGTATAATAATGACGTTGAAATTAAGAATATACCTCCTATATTAAAAAATTGCGATATCATGCAATGTCCACTATATAGCAAGTGTATGGGAGGATGTGGGTACAAAGAATATTCAAATAAAAATGGGTTTAAAATAAATTGTAATTATGAATCTATAAATTATTTGAATAAATTATATTTTTTGTTTGAATTGTCAAATGAATTTGGTGTTTACATAGAAAACCCATTGGAGATGATGAATAATGTTGAAATTAAAAAGATATGTTTCAAATAAAAGCATTGCTATTTATTGTTTAATAAATGGTGTATTAAAAATTTTGTTTTTAGTATCTCCACTTGTTGCAAAAAAGTTTATAGATAATGCAATGGATAAAAATTTTAATAATATGTTGATTTTTGGACTGATAGATGTTTTTTTATTTGTATTGACTCAGGTTGTATCTTATATATTTGATATTTTCAGTAAAAAAGTAGAAACATCAGCAATATCTAATATTTTCAAAGAGGTAAATGAAAATTTGGATACATATAGAGTAAAAGAACATTCAATTAATAGAGATAGAATTAATCAAGAAATAACAAATAATCTTACATTAATAAAAGGCTTTATTGTAGATATACCTATTAGAATTGTATTTTCTATTATTACTATGATAGCAATATTTTTAATAATGTTAAAATTGTCTATTAGCTTAGCATTAGTTATGATAATTGTAGTCCCAGTAGGTGCATATATATCATATAAATTAGGTTATTTGATTTCAGATTATTCGGAAAAGGATTTAACGAATAATAGAGATATTAAGGGATATCTGCTAGATAAATATTCTATTACAAAGTCAGAAAGACTTTTGAAAAAAAAGCAGATGTTTGATATAAAAATTTTATTAGAAAATTATGAGAATACCTTAAATAAAAAATATAAATTAGAATCTCTTGTAAATAATATGATGATTTATTTTATTTTAAATGGTGTAATAATTTCTATGTATTTGATTTCTGGATATTATGTGTATAAAAATATGATTACAATAGGTACTTTTTATGCTACACAACTTTATGTGTCTAGATTTTGGACACCAGTAGAATATTTGTTTGACATAAGAAATCAATATTTAACAGCAAAGCCAGCAATAAATAGTTTTTTGAATTTTATGGAAGTAAAAAAAACAAGATACAATTATGATATTATAAAAGAAATAGAATTGGTGAATTTTGAATGTTTGAGTAATAAAGGGAAAGTATTAAATGAAAAAATTTCTATGAAATTTGATAATAAAAATATAAATATAATTTCTGGAGATAATGGTGTAGGAAAAACAACTGTGATAGAATCTATTTTGAATTATACCGATAGATACAATGGAGATATATTAATAAATGGAAGAATATTAAAAGAGAGCTACTATGATATGGTGTACATATCATCTGATTATAATATATCTAATTTTGGATTGTTATCTGATAAAATAAATTTTTCTTCTGGACAAAAGAAAAAAGCACAAATAGAGTTAGCATTAAATACGGATAAGAGTGTTTATATAATAGATGAACCTACTAATTTTTTAGATGAAGAAAATAAAATCAAAATAGCGAATATGATAAATGAGTTGTATTTTAAAAGGAAAATAGTGATTTTGATTACGCATGATAGCGGAATTATTAATATGATAAAAAATAAAAAAATGTATTTTTTAAAAAAATCTGCATGAGATTATACTCGTGCAGATTTTTCATTTATTAGCATTCTTTGTTTTCTCCTATTGTTCATAAAATTAATCAAAGCCCCACTGAAGATTAATGCATAGCCGATTATACTTAAATAATCAGCGATTTGATGTAAGAATAAAAATCCGAACAATCCTGTAAAAATTATCGTCGAATAATCAAACACCGAAATTTCAGAAGCAGGGGCGAATTTGTAAGCTAATGTAATTCCAAATTGTCCGATGAGAGCTGCAAGTCCAACGCCTATAAGAGCAAGGATGGATGTTGTACTCATTGGAACAAAATTAAATATCATAAATGGAATACAAACCAAACACGAAAATCCTGAGAAAAACGCAACGATAAACGAACTGTTAACTCCAAGCGTGTTTAATTTTCTTACACATGTATAAGCACCACCAGCACAAATTCCACCCAAAATTCCTATTAAATATGGAAGAATTTCGTGGATTTGTAGTGTAGGTTTTACGACGAATAAAACCCCTACAAATGCTATCAGAATTGAAATTATGTGTTCCTTTCTCAAATCTTCTTTTAAGAAAACCCAAGATAAAATCAATGTCGCAAATGGAGCCAGTTTGTTGAGAACTGATGCATCGGAAATAAACAGATGATCCAACGCGTAATAATTACAAAAAATTCCTGCCGTACCCAAACTTGCTCTTAAGATCAAAGTTTTCCATGGAATTGATTTAATATCGTGAAGTTCTTGTACCTCTTCTTTTTTATTTGATTTCAATAAAAGTGCAAATGCTACCAAAAAAGCAATTAAATTTCTGTAAAAACTTTTTTGTATAGTTGGCAAATCTCCAGCAAGTGGTATGAATAAATTCATAAGAGCAAATCCAAATGCTGACAATAATATTGCTATAATACCTTTAGTTCTATTATTCATTTATTACCTCCGTATTAATAAATGATATCATAAAACAATGTAGAATTGAAATTTATTCTATTTCGCAAGAGTTTATTAGGTGGTATAATCAAAAAAGAGAGGAATTTGTGATTATGAAAACTAAAGCGAAGAAATATTTTATTTATTCAAGTTTGTTTTATGTATTTATTTTTGTGCTTGATTTTTTAGTGTCTGTAATTACATCAAATTTTGCAGACGAATTTGTAAAACTAAATACAGTAGAATTTCAAAATACAATAAAAACTATGCTAATTATAATATTAGTATTTGGTGTGAAATTTTTATTAGAAAAACTAATACCTTATAAATTAGAATTAATAAAACATCAATTAAAATTTCAGTTAAAAAACAACATACTTAGAGATATTTACAATTTACAAAAAGAATTGTTGTTCGAATTGACAGGAGAACAAGTTTTGCAAATTGTAGATAAGGATAGCGACATCGTAGCAAGTTTTAGGTATGAATATTTGGTAGAATTTTTTTCTTCATTATTTATTTTTGCGATGGTACTTGTTTCATTTTTGGTTTTAAGTTATAAGGTGACTTTTATTTTTGTTTTGTTAGCTATTTTGCAAATAATACCGCCAATAATTACTAAAAATAGTTTATATAAGATTTACATGGATACTAGAAAAATAGAACAAGATACTACTAACTGGATTATATCGGCATCAGATGGAAGAGATGTTTTGAAAACTTTTAATGCGGCTGATTGGTATTTTAAAAATAAAAGAAATTTGGATGAGCTGAATGTAAATGCAGGAACTAAGGCTGAAATTGCATTTGCTCTTGAAAATGCGATGTATTCTCTGTTAGATTTGATTTTAAAAATAGTTAGTTACGCAATTATTGGTATAGCAATCTATAATCAGGAAATTACCATTGCTGATTCGGTGTTTATGATTATGTTACTGAGTACGTTCTATTCCAATTTTGAGAATATAACAAAATATATTTCGAAGGTTCAAGAATTCAATGTATCAAAAACTAGAATAAATAATATTTTAAATAAAGATATTAATAGTAACGATGTAACAGTTTCAGATACTGATTCTCTAATAGATTTAAAAATTGAAGATTTAGATTTTTGTCGAAATTTAAATGGAACAAATCTTAAATTAGAAAAAGGAGATAAAATTCTAATTTCTGGGAGTAATGGCAAAGGGAAAACAACCATTTTCAATTTGATTTTAGGACTTTTACACTCAAATAGCAAATTGGTTATTAGAGATATTCCAGAAAGACTTATAAGTTATTTAAATCAAAATGATTTATGTATTTCTTTTACAATGAGAGAGATTATGGGTATGCTTGAAGGAAAAGAATACGTTAAAAAAGTCCAAGAACTCTGCAATTATTTTGGGATTAAGGAGCTTGAATGGAGTAAATACTTAGATGAATTATCAGGTGGAGAAAGGAAAAAATTCGCATTGGCAGTGTGTCTGGCATCTGATAAGAATATACTTTTGTTAGATGAACCGACAAATCATTTAGATGATAAATCAGTGGAAAAACTAATCGGTATTTTAAGATCTGATTCACGAGAAATGATTGTAATTAGTCATGATGAAAGGTTAAATAAAATATGCAATAAAACTTTAGATTTAGATAGCGGTGATAATTATGTATAAGGATTTATTCAGGTCTATGAGGTTTGGCGCAATATTAGGGCTTATTAGCAATATAATTCAAGATGTGTCAGCAGTTTTCATAGCGACTGTTTTGGGAACTTTTACATCTGCAGTATTGAATTCAGATATAAAAATGATGAAATCTTCAATATATAAGTTGCTCATTGCTATTTTGATTACTGTAGTTTTGATACCTATTTTTCAGATTTTATCAAATAAAATTATCCTGAAAAATAGTTTTACTCACGAAAACTTGCTAATAGACAAATACTTAAAATTTGATGAAAGTACTTTAAGAGATATAAAATCTTATAAATTTGACAATATTATAGAAAAAGAAGCAACTATGCTTAGATTGAATTTTATATGGGCATTTCAAAATATTTCAGAAGCTTTAATAATAGTTTTAATTTTGATAATAAGCTTGAAAGAATTACCAATTTATTATTTTGTATTCATAGTTGCTATGGGATTTTTAAGATTTGTATCATTTACTACTTTTAAGAATGAAGTTTCAGAATATACAAGAGACAAATATACATTTAAAGAAAATGAAAGAAAAATATTATTTTCTTGCTCTTTTGAAAAAGATTGGTTGAAATTTAATAATTTGTACACAAAATTCATACAGGTATACAAAGAATTATTTGATGAATTTCTGAATGAAAAAATATCAACAGGAGAAATGTATACAAAAACTCAAAACGCAGTAAGAAATTTAGCAGATGGATTGTTTTTAATACTAGTAGTGGGATTTGGAATTATTCTATGTTCTAAACAAATTATAGGAATCAATTCAATAATAAAAGTTTTAGCTGTGTCTGTTGTTATCAATAAATTTTTCGATTGTGTGAAAAAGTCAGTGGACTCATTTATTCAATTAAAAAGTTTAAAAGTTAATGTGGGAAAATTTTATTCAATTATTCCAGAAGATAAGGTTTCTAATAATGGCAATAGTGAAATCGAAATAAATGCTAAAAATTTAAGTTACACGGTAAATGACAAAAATATTTTAAAACCTGTAAATTTTATTATAGATAATTTATCATAACAAGTGCAACATAAAATAACTCATAGCTAATCAGCTGTGTTAATATGTAAGTGACCAAACAAAACATATTAAAAGGAGCGATTAACTATGAGCTATAACCATATTACCA